>JACPAM010000244.1 GCA_016180805.1 Deltaproteobacteria bacterium
GAAGCCGGATCTCGGCAGGTTCCCGGCCAACCTGAACGAGGGGTTGCCCAGGCGTGGGGTGACCTCATGCAAGTGGGAACCGTCGTCGTTTGCGGCACGAAGGAGCCAGCATGAAATTGTCAGTCAAAGCGTTTGAACGTTTTAAACGGTTCAAACGGTTTCAGCCGTTCAAATCGTTATGAAAGGCGAACCAAAGATCGTCAGAGGTACGCCGCTCGATCGGGCCACGGTAAAGAAGAAGCAGGGCTTTGCCGTCGTTTACACCCCGAAGCTCCGCTATGCGTGGGACACGGGGAAAGCCATCAGCCGCTACCTCGCGGAGCTGAAACGCGGCCGCTTGATCGCACGCCGCTGCCGAAAGTGCGACCGCGTCATGATCCCACCGCGCATGTTCTGTGAGCGCTGCTTTCGCCCGACGGACGATTGGGTCTACGTCAAGGATACCGGAAGAGTAAACTCCTTCTCACTCTGTTATGTGAGCTGGGACGTCAGACGGCTCAAGCGACCAGAAATCCCCGCGGTCATCGAGATCGACGGCGCCTTACCGGGCATGGGCATTTTGCATGTTCTGAAAGGCGTCCAACCCAAGAGGGTCCGGATCGGCATGCGGGTCAAGGCAGTCTGGAAACCAAGCTCCCGGCGCACCGGAAGCATCACCGACATTGCCTACTGGGTGCCGCTTCCTCTTCGAGGTTCAAAGGTTTAAGAGTGCCGAGGTTAAAGGGTTAAAGAGATCAAGGGTTCAAAAATTCAGACATGAAACGGGCACGATCACGAATCACGGAGACGCGGACTTGGCTAGGCGAAATTCCCATTAGGTCGCGCTACACGGCGGGTGTGGCGGGACAGCTCTTCTTGACGGCCCTGAAGGAGCGCGGAGAGCTTATCGGGACGCGCTGCGCCGCGTGCAGTCAAGTTTATGTGCCAGCCAGGCAATTTTGCGAGCGGTGCTTCGCGGAGCTAACCGAGACGGTGAAACTTAAACCGGAGGGTACCCTGAAGAGCTTTACCATCGGCTTCGTGGATCATGATGGAAAACGGCTGAAGAAAGCTCTCGCTCTGGCCCTTGTCCAGCTCGACGGCGCAACAACGGTTTTTTTTCACCGCCTGCTTGACGCGACCGATCCATCCAAGGTCCGAATCGGTAGCCCCGTTCAGGTAGTGATCAAACCCAAAACCAAACGCACTGGCTCCATCCTAGATATCGAAGGCTTCAAAATAAAAGTCTGAGCGATCCGGCTCGTGCCCGGAATCAGGTCCGCATCACCGACACCCGTCGCATCGATCCCCTTGATCATCGGGACTCACCTTACGGCCCAACAAGCCTGCAGGAAAGTCGAGAAACAGAAGTCAGAACCGTCACAACCCAGTTTGTGGTACGAGGTTCATGGAGCTTGTTCTGTGATCAGTCTTCATAGAGACAGGCTAACTTGACGCTTCAAACCGATCGCTAGACGCGCCGATGAAACTGAACTTCTCTTTGCACCGCTATCTACCGCCTTTCCACGCTTGCAACCACTTATCAACGAGTTACACTTAAAAAGGAAGCCAATCCGCGGGGCTCTTGGGCTACCCCAGCGAGAGACTCTCCTTCTGGTCCCACCGGGTTTAGGCCGTCAGAAATAAGTGAAATGAAGCGTAAGAAGCGCGAGCCAAGAAAATCTGCCCTTCGTTGCCCCTACTGCGAGCATAGGTTTTGTGTTTCATGTCGCAACGAGGAGCCCTATTGCGAGCACTATATAACCTGCTGTTCCTGCTTCACTATAAGCAGAAGAGGGATGTGGTCAGAAAAGAGACCTGACAAGCAAGCGCGGGTGGTTAACGGATAGCCCTCGCTAAAGAGCTTCGACGAGCAAAGCGATCCCCTGCCCTCCTCCGATGCAGGCGCCTCCAACGCCGTAGCGGCCCTTTCTTTTCTTGAGCTCGTGGAGGAATGTCAAATTATCCTTGTGCCGGAGGCCCCCAGGGATGGCCGAGAGCGCGCTTGCCGAGGGAGCTTAGTCCATCAGCGGCTGGCATAAACGCTTCCGATGCGCTATGGATAAACTAATATGGCTTCTGGGATACAAAAAGTCGGGGTGATCGGGATTGGTCTTATGGGGAGTGGCATCGCGCAGGTCGCAGCCACTAGGGGATTCGCCACCTTAGTCGTCGATGTCTCTGAAGAGATCGTGGAGAAGGGGCTCGGCCGGATCAGAGAGAGCCTCGAGCGGCTGGTGGAGAGCCACCAGAAATCGGGAGGCAAAAGCGGCCTACCTCCCGAAGCCAAAGATGAAACCCTGAGCCGGTTGAAAACGTCGATCGATAAAGGCCGCCTCTTGGATCGAGATGTTCTTATCGAAGCGATCATAGAGAACGAGGAGGCAAAAAAACAGACGATTGCTGAGCTCAGCAAGATGGGTTTTCGAGGCCTGTTTGTCTCCAACACCTCTTCCATTTCCATCACCCGTCTGGCGAGCGCTTACGCCGTGCCGGAGAAATTCATGGGGATGCACTTTATGAATCCTGTCCCGATCCAGCCCGGTTGCGAAATCATCCGCGGGCTTCTCACCTCCGAGGAGACCTTTGCGCGAGTCACTGAATTTTGTCGCGAACTGGGCAAGGAGCCGATTGTGGCCGAGGACAAGGCGGGCTTCGGCATCAATCGGATGTTCGTGCCGTTCTTGAACGAGGCGGTCCGTGTCGTCGAAGAAGGGATTATGAGCTGTGAGGACGCGGACAAGACCACGCTCTGCCTGGGCCACAGAATGGGACCGATCACCACTCTGGACTATGTGGGCCTCGATACGACCCTTGCCATCGCCGAGGTGCTGGCACGCGAACTGGGGCCCTCCTACCGGCCCCCCGACCTGCTCGCTAAGCTCGTCGCCGCGGGCTTTCACGGGGTCAAAAACGGTCGCGGCTTTTACCTCTGGGAAAACGGCAAGAAGCTCGGTGTAAACCCCGCGGTTGCGCGCTACCGACGGAAGTAGAATCTTCGGAAACGCCTTCCTCACTTTATCCTGTGCTTGGCAGTTTCGTCCCGATGCTTTCTTAAATACGGGATAAACGGTGTCCCGCCGGTTCCAACAGCAACGGGATTATGGACCCCACGCTGGCTTTGCCTGAAAATATACCGATCCGCATATTCCAGGTGGGTCGAGCGAAAATGGCTGAGCCCATCGACGGCCGCGTTGTATGCGTCGCGGAGAGAAGGAGATGTCGCGCGGCGCTGAAGGACGTAATTGCGAATGGACGGTCCCGCCTCCACCGCGTCGATGAAAGCCCGATGCTTCGGCGGCATATAGTTGCGCATCTCTATTAGATAGGTGTGCAGCAAGTCTTCAGCGTGCGTTACGCCCAGCGCTGCATCCAGTAACGCAATGAGAGAGCTTTGCGCGCCTGTTTCACCGCGAAAGCTCTGGGGTTTGCCCCCGTAGTCGTCCACGACTTCGTAAACAATTCCCTCAGGAAGGCTCGGATGATTGGCCCAGCCGTGCAGGTAAGGCCTGACCCGGTTGTAATAAATGTAGGGATCGCAACCCTCCGGCATCCGCAACAGAATCTCGTGCACGGTTTTGAGCGTTTGAGCCACGACATCGAGATGGCCGGTTACCTCCGCGGGCGAATCTGTAAGGACGGCTTTCTGCGCCCCGACCACAGCCGCAAGCGCGCGGCCCGCCTTCGCTTCGATGGCGACGTGAATCAGAATAAACCATTGCTCATCCAGGCCGCCCAAGAAGTGTTGCAGGACGACGATGTTTCCCAGCTCCGCGGGACCTTCGGGATCGAGCCTTTTCCAGTTGTCCAGGGCATAAGAAGCGTAGGAAAGGACGGGAGGGCGTCCTAAGCCCTGGGAGAGCCGATACCAGGGAACAGATAGAGCCGCAGGGATGCGCACGACAGGGTTGGGCTCTCCCCAGACGTAGGCGTGTGCCACGAATGAAAGCGCCACCATGGCCCGGCGAATTTGCCGTTCGTCGGCGAGTCGGGACGCATCTAAAACCGGCAGGGACTCGATGGCCGGGCGGACCTTTCCCGCTGCTAGGAGCCTGGGTAGATCGTGCGCGATCGCCTCCCACGGCTCAAAGTCGGAAGGCAGGCGATCCAGCGGGTCAAGTTTGGGCAAAAATCCCCGCTCCGCGGTTACCTCGAATTCATCCAGATCCTTGACCACGACGCTTGGCCCTCTAATACAAACGACTTATTTAGGGTTACCTTCCTCGGGGACGCGTCTTCCGGCGGCGGTTGATGAACTAAGCTCCCTCGGGGAGCGCGCTCTCGGCTGCGGCCGATGGGTTCGTGCCATGAGTCGTACCGTCTGTAATCGGACGTCCGCAGCCTCGTTCGCGCTCCCTTCGGTCGCCCCCTCAGTCGCGGAAACGGAGCGCGCGACTCAGATCCGCAAGAAGATCATCCGCGTCTTCGATCCCCACGGAAAGACGGATCAGACCTTCGTTTAGCCCGGCCTTCTTACGCTCTTCTTTAGGAATCGATGCATGGGTCATGATAGCGGGCAGCTCGACGAGCGACTCCACCCCTCCGAGGCTCTCCGCGATTTTAAATATCCGAAGCCGGCCTAAAACCCTCCGGGCCTCCGCGAGGCCCCCTTTCACCTCGAAGGAGACCATCCCGCTGAAGCCGTCCATCTGTGAAGCCGCAATCTTGTGACCGGGATGATCGGGCTCGCCGGGATAGAAGACTCGAGCCACGCGGGGATGTTGCTTTAGCAACCGCACGATCCGCATTGCGTTCTTTTCATGCTCGCGCATGCGCAGGGCCAGCGTCTTTATTCCCCGCAAGGTGAGGAAGCAATCCAGCGGGGATGGCGTGGCGCCGGCGGCGTTCTGCATGAACTTTAGCCGCTCGTACAGCCGGCGATCGTTGAGGCAGATCGCGCCGCCCACGACGTCGGCGTGCCCGGCGATGTATTTGGTCGTCGAATGCAGAACCAGATCCGCCCCCAATGCAAGCGGCCGCTGGAAGAACGGTGACGCGAAGGTGTTGTCGACAAGGCACAGCGCCCCGTAGCGATGGGCCACGCGCGCTGCCGCCCGGATATCCGTGATTCGAAGGAGCGGATTGGTGGGCGATTCGATCCATACGAGACATGTCCTTTTGGTCATGGCGCGCTCGATCTCGCCGATATCTGAGCTCTCGACGAAGGAAAACTTAAGCCCGAAGTCCTGAAAGGCCCGCATAAAGAGGCGGTAGGTGCCCCCGTAGAGGTCGCGGGTGGAAACGATATGATCCCCTTGTTTGAGTAGAAGCATGACCGTCGTTTCCGCGCCCATGCCGGAGGAAAAAGCGAGACAACACTTCGCCGACTCGAGACTCGCCAGCGCTTTCTGCAGCGCCGTTCGGGTAGGATTATCTGTTCTCGAATAGTCGTATCCTTTATGCACTCCGGGCGCGATCTGCGCGAACGTGCTGGTCTGGTAGATCGGCACGGTCACCGCGCCCGTGGTGGGATCCGGCTCCTGTCCCGCGTGAATGGCGCGCGTGGCGAACCGAAGCGCTCCCTCAGGAGCATTCTTTCGTCCCATCAGAGCTTTCCCCCTAGCTGCCCGACCACATCGAAGCGCGTGAGGATGCCCTGGTAATCGCCGGCGTCGCGGACGAGAACGGCTGGCGAAGATCTGAGGAGCTTCAAGGCCTCATAGGCGTCCTGCTCCGGCCCGACAGCGGGAAACGGGGACTCAAGGACGGCTCCAACCGTAAGCCCCATCGCTTCAGGATCCTCTACCGTGCGCTGGAACAGAGCGCTTTCGCTTACGGAGCCCACGAGATTTTCCTTCTCAAAGACGGGGAGCTGCGAGACTCCGTAGCGGTTCATCTTCTCGATCGCGTCGCGAACGGTGGATGTCGTCTCCACCGACAAGAGTTTGGGGAGCTTCCGTGACTTGGAGGCGAGAATTTCCGCCACCCGCACGCTCACTCCGAGGAACTGGTTCTGTCTCATCCATTCGTCGGAATACATCTTGGAGAGGTAGATCTCGCCCGCGTCGGGTAACAGCACCACGACCAGGTCGTCTTTTTCAAGCTGTTTTTCGCGCGCGTACCTCAGCGCCCCCTCGACCGCCGAGCCGGAGGATCCGCCGCAAAAGAGGCCCTCCTCCCGCGCGAGCCGCCGGCCCATGAGAAACGAATCCCGGTCAGAGACCGTGACCACATCATCGATGCACTCAAAAAGCAGGTTTTTGGGAACGAAATCCTCTCCGATCCCTTCGACCTTGTACGGGTGCGAGTCGGTCCACGACCACCTCTTGCCTCTAAAGACCTTCTCGAGGATCGAGCCTTCCGGATCGACCCCGATGATCTTACACTGGGGTTTCTTCTCCTTTAAGTATTTGGCGGTGCCTGAAATCGTTCCGCCAGTTCCCATGCCCGCCACGAAGTGCGTGATCTTCCCGTCCGTCTGTTCCCAGATCTCCGGCCCGGTCGAGGCATAATGCGCCTCCAGATTCACGCGGTTATCGTACTGCATCGGCAAGCAAGCGCCGGGAATTTCGTCGGCGAGCCGCCGGGCCACCGAGTAGTAAGATTGCGGAGACTCCGGCGGAACGGCTGTCGGGGTGACTACGACCTCGGCGCCAAAGGCGCGCAGGCGACGAATTTTTTCGATGCTCATTTTGTCCGGGATTGTAAAAATGCACCTGTAGCCCTTGACGGCGGCCACAATCGCGAGCGCCACGCCCATGTTCCCCGAGGTGGGCTCCACGATCGTTCCGCCGGGTTTGAGCAGCCCTCTGTGCTCTGCATCCTCGATCATCGCGAGCGCGATTCTATCCTTGACGCTATGTCCCGGGTTACAGGCCTCCAACTTCGCGCAGATGACCGCGGGAGTGCCTGAGGTGACGCGATTGAGGCGGATCAGCGGCGTATCACCGACGGCCTCAAGGACATTGGCACAAATCTTATCCATGACTCTCCCTCTCCCCTGCCACAATGAGCCTGCCGCCGACAGGGAACTATAAGCGCGCCGATATACGAAAGCGTAGTCAAAAGCCGGCACTCTTTAAGATTTTTTCGGCCGCCGTATGAGCATCGAGACGGCGCTCGGCGACCTTCTCCACCCACGCTTCGATCGAACCAGCGCCAATGCGTTGCACGAGCCGATCCAGCAGCCGATCCCGCAACAGAGAGAGCACCTGGCTGCGGGAAAACTCCAAGCCCCCATCGCGGCGATCGCTTCCTGTTTGAAGCTTCCCGTAATGCTCTTCGAGCGTGTCGACTAATTCGCCTACACCGACGTTTTCCAGGGCAGAAGTCTTCAAGATGGGAACCGCGGTTTCTCCGAAAAGGCCTCGAAGCTGCTCCCATGTCTCCTCCGCACCCGGCAAATCGGCCTTGTTGACCACCAGGATATCGGCGATCTCTAAAAGCCCCGCCTTCATTCCCTGGATCTCGTCGCCCATCCCTGGAATCACGAGGACTACGATTGTATGAGCTAGGTTTTTAACTTCCACCTGATCCTGGCCAACCCCGATGGTTTCGATCACTACGATCTCGTTGCCGACAGCATCGAGAAGGCATGCCGCGTCCCGAATGGACGACGCGACGCCTCCCTTGCACCCACGGGTTGCCAGGCTGCGAATGAACACGCCTTGATCGAGGAAATGCTCCCGCATCCGGATTCGATCCCCGAGCAAAGCGCCGCCCGAGAATGGGCCTGTGGGATCGACGGTAAGAACCCCGACCCTTTTCTGTCGGCGCCTTAGCTCCGCGATCATGCGGCTGATCAGCGTGCTCTTTCCCGTTCCGGGGGCGCCGGTGACCCCGACGATGTGTGCCCTTCCGGTCCGAGGATAGAGCTCCTTGAGAATTGACTTGGCTCTGGGATCACCGTTCTCGATCAAAGTCAGACAGCGAGCTACGGTCTTCGGATCGCGTTTAAGCAACTGCTTTACCACCCCGGCCGCGATCCTCACTTAAGAAGCTCCCGCGCGATGACCAGACGCTGGATCTCTGAGGTCCCCTCGCCGATCTCGCACACTTTGGCGTCCCGGAAGTATCTTTCCACCGGGTAGTCCTTCACGAAGCCATACCCGCCGTGAATCTGAACCGCCCGGTTTGTCGCTTTGACCGCCACCTCGGAGGCGAAGAGCTTGGCCTCGGAGGCAGCTCTCTTAAAAGACCGGCCCTGATCCCTAAGGTGAGCTGCGCGATAGACCAGAAGCCTCGCAGCGTCGATCTCGGTCGCCATATCGGCGAGCATCCATTGGATCGCTTCGAATTCCGCGATCGCTCTTCCGAACTGCTTTCTCTCCCTGGCGTACTTGATCGACTCCTCCAGGGCCCCACGCGCGATGCCCACAGCGATAGCGCCGACGCCGATCCGGCCTCCTTGCAGCACGGTCAGCGCGTCCTTGAAGCCCGCGTTGATTTCGCCCAGAAGGTCTTCTCTCGGCACGCGCACATTCTCAAGGTGCAACTGAGCCGTATCCGAGGCCCGAACCCCGAGCTTGTTTTCCACTTTTCCTACGATGAGCCCGGGCCTATCTCGCTCCACGATGAAGGCCGAGATGCCGCGATTTCCAAGGGGAGGCTCCGTGGACGCCATGATGACGTAAATGCCAGCGGTCGACCCCTGGGTGGTAAAGAGTTTTTCTCCATTGATCACCCACGAGCCCCCCGCCAGCCTGGCCCGCGTCTTCAGCGAACCCGCATCGGATCCCGAGCCCGGCTCGGTCAAGGCCCAGGCCCCGAGCTTTTCCCCCCGCGCCAGCGGAACCAGATACTTTTTTTTCTGCGCTTCGCTGCCAAAGTTGAAGATGTGGCCCGCGCAAAGAGAATTATGAGAGGCAACGATGAGCGCAACCGCAGCGTCGGCTCGCGCAAGCTCTTCAATGACGATAGCCGCGCTAACCCCATCCAAACCCGCCCCCTCGTATGCCGGGGGAATCATCATGCCGAAAAGGCCCAGCCCGGCCATCTTGGGAATTAGCTCATGAGGAAAGCGCGCCGCCTCATCCCGCTCCTTTGCTCCCGGCGCGATCTCAGCCGCGGCAAAATCACGCATGGATTGGCGCAGCGCCTTCTGCTCTTCGGTGAGATCGAAATCCATAGGCTATTGCCTATTGCCTATTTCAACCTGAGGCTGATCCGCCTCTGGCGGAGCCTTTCGCCTTTTGCCTCCTGCCCAGCGGTAGCCTCTTCACAAACTCCACGATCTCCTCCAACGGCGCTCCCGGCGCGAACAGCGCTCTCACGCCGAGCTTCTTAAGCGCGCGGCTGTCCTCCCGAGGGATGATCCCGCCGCCGAAGACGGCAATCCCCGTGGCCTTCCCTTTCTTAAGCAGCCTCGTCACTTCCTTAAACAGGGTCATGTGAGCCGCAGAATGAACCGATAGCCCGACGCCATCCACATCTTCCTGAATCGCCGAGCTGACGATCTCCTGCGGAGTGTTGTGAATGCCGAGGTAAATCACCTCGATCCCGGCATCACGGAGCGCGCGGGCGACAATCTTAACCCCCCGATCATGACCATCGAGGCCGATCTTAGCGATCAATATCCTGGGCTTCTTCGCCACCGCCCTTGTCTCCTTACGCCCACGGCTTTCTTCGACCATGGCGGTTAGAGGGCAACCGTCTCTCGATACTCACCGTAAACCCCCCGCAGCACGTCGCAGATTTCTCCCACCGTCGCCTCAGCCCGCACCGCTTCCAGGATCGGCGGCATCAGATAACCGTTTTCCTCCGCTGCGCGGGTTAGCCGGTGCAAGGCATCAGCCAACTTCTTCGCGCCGCGGCGCCTTTTTCTTTCCCTCAGGCGCGAGAGTTGCCTGCGCTCCACCTCCGGCTTGATCTTCAATATCTTGATGGGACGCTCCTCGGGCTCCGTGTGGGCATTGACTCCGACAATGATCCGCTCGCCGCTATCGATCCCTTTCTGATAGGCCATGGCCGCCCGGTGGATTTCGCTCTGGGGAAAGCCCAGCTCAATCGCGCGCACCATACCGCCCATTTCGTCCAGCTTATGGAAATAGGCCGTGGCTTCCGCCTCCATACGGTTTGTGAGCCACTCGACATAATAGGCTCCTCCCAGGGGATCGATCGCGTCAGTCGCACCTGATTCATGAGCGATGATCTGCTGGGTCCGAAGAGCGATCTTGACGGCCTCCTCGCTGGGCAGGGCGAGCGTTTCGTCGAGCGAGTTCGTATGCAGGGATTGGGTTCCGCCGAGGACGGCGGCCATCGCCTGGAGCGTCACGCGGACGATGTTGTTATGGGGCTGTTGTGCGGTCAGCGCGCAGCCGGCGGTCTGCGTATGGAAGCGCAGAGCCAACGAAGGCGGATCCTCGGGGCTAAAGCGACGCTTCATCTCCCGGGCCCAAAGCCGGCGGGCCGCCCGGTATTTAGCGATCTCCTCAAAAAAGTCGTTGTGAGCGTTAAAGAAAAAGGAAAGCCGGGGGGCCAACTCATCCACTCTGAGGCCCGCCGCTACGGCGGATTGAACATAGGTCAAACCGTCGTAAAGCGTGAAGGCGAGCTCCTGCACCGCCGTGGAGCCCGCCTCACGGATGTGGTAGCCGCTGATGCTGATCGGATGGTAGCGCGGGGCCGACTCAATGCAGAAGCGGATCGTGTCGTTGATGAGCTTCAGCGAAGGATCCGGCGGGCAGATCCATTCTTTTTGGGCGATATATTCCTTGAGGATGTCGTTCTGTAGCGTGCCTCGCAGCTTGCGGAAATCCGCGCCTTGCCGTTCCGCGGAGACCAGATACATGGCGAAGAGCACGACGGCCGGGCCATTGATCGTCATCGATACGCTCACCTGATCAAGCGGAATGTCGCGAAAAAGCGTCTCCATGTCGGGCACAGAGTCGATCGCGACGCCGCACCGTCCCACCTCACCTTTGGCCCGCGGGTGGTCGGAGTCATAGCCCATGAGGGTCGGCATATCGAAGGCGACCGAAAGACCCGTGTTGCCGTGAGCCAGAAGATAGCGGTATCTGCGGTTGGTCTGTTCCGCCGTGCCAAAGCCCGCAAATTGCCGCATGGTCCACAAACGCTCGCGGTACATCGCGGGATAGACGCCACGAGTGAAGGGGTATCCTCCCGGTTCCCCCAGATCGCGCGCGTAGTCGAAATCCCGGATGTCCTCCGGCCCATAGACGGGCTGGATCTCGATGCCGGAAAGATTTTTGAACGCCCCTCTTCTAGGATTCACCGGCCGGGTCCCCCTCTTCCACGAGCTGGCGCGCGATGATCAGCCGTTGAATCTCTGAGGTTCCCTCATAAAGCGTCGTTACCCGCGCGTCCCGATAGAACCGCTCCACCGCAAAGTCCTTCATGTAGCCGTAGCCGCCGAAGATCTGAACCGCTTTGTAGGCAATGCGGTTAGCCGCCTCGGCAGCGAAGAGCTTAGCCATGGCCGCCTCCAAGGTCACCCGCCCTCCCTGCCCGCGCAGCCACGCGGCGCGATACGTAAGAGCCCTGGCCGCATCGATTTCAGTCGCCATGTCCGCCAGCATCCACTGGATGGCCTGAAACTCGGCGATCGGCCGCCCGAACTGGCGGCGTTGTTTCGCATAGGCCAAAGACTCCTCCAGACATCCCTGAGCGATGCCGAGGGCCTGGCCGGCGATCCCGATCCTTCCACCGTCGAGCGTCTCCATCGCGATCCGAAACCCCTCTCCCTCGCCGCCCAACAGATTTTCCCGGGGCACGCGGCAGGCGCGAAAGTTGAGCTCGGCCGTGTCAGATGCGCGAAGTCCGAGCTTGTCCTCCAACCTGCCTACGGAAAATCCATCCGTGCCCTTCTCGACGAGGAAGGCCGAAATGCCTTTTTTGCCCCGGCTCGGGCCGGTTACACCAAAGACAATCGCCAGATCGGCGCGGCTCCCGTTGGTGGTAAAGATCTTGGACCCTTCGAGGATGTAAGCGTCGCCTTTCTTATCGGCGCGGGTTTGAATAGCACCGGCGTCGGATCCCGCGCCGGGCTCGGTCAACGCGTAGCAGCCGAGCAGCTCGCCGCGCGCGAGCCCCGGCAGATACTTCCTCTTTTGCCCTTCGCTGCCGAACCGCAGAATCGGCTCGCAGACCAGGGAATTGTTGACGGTCATGATCGCCCCCAGCGAGGCCCAAGCCTTGGAAATCTCCTCCAGGGCGATCACGTACGAGACGGTATCCAGCCCGGAGCCATCAAGCTCGATCGGCACAAAGGTTCCCATGAAGCCAAGCTGGCCCAGCCGCCGAACCAACTCCACGGGAAAAACACCCTCCCGATCGAGCTTAGCGGCAACTGGCTTCACTTCCTTTTGCGCGAAGGCCCGCGCTGTCTCCTGGATTATGCGCTGCTCTTCGGTGAGATCGAAATCCATAGGGCAAAATCCAGATTGCGAAGTGCGCAAGTCGGAATTGCTAGCCGTCTCTTATCTCATTTTGCATTTTTCAATTTGCCCTTTGCATTGATGCGCTTACCCGCGCTCTACCAGCATGGCGACGGCCTCCCCTCCGCCGATACAGAGGCTGGCAACCCCGCGCCTTAGCTTGAGATCCTCCAGGCTGTGGAGAAGTGTGGTAAGAATTCTTGCCCCGCTTGCGCCGATGGGATGGCCCAGGGCTACCGCCCCTCCTCTAACGTTCACCTTCTCCGGATCCAATCGCAGGTCTCGATTGATGGCGATGGAACAGACCGCAAAGGCCTCGTTGATCTCGAAGAGATCGATCTCCGACGGCTTCAGGCGTGCTTTCTGAAGCAGGGCCGCGATGGCTTGGATCGGCGCGGTCGTGAACCAAGCGGGCTCGGTTGCGAACGCGCTGTAAGCCACGATTCTGGCTATGGGGCTAAGACCCATGGCGGAGGCCTTTCCTTCCTCCATCACCACAAGCGCCGCAGCCCCATCGCTGATCGAGGAGGCATTTCCTGCGGTGACCGTTCCTTTGTCTTTGAAAGAAGGGTTGAGGCTGGCGAGCCTTTCGAAATTCACGCGCTTTGGCTCCTCGTCTTCGGCCGCGATAAGCTCCGGCTTGCCTCTCTGCGGCACCGCAACCGGGACGATCTCCCGCTTGAACTCACCCCGTTCCTGAGCGGCAAGGGCGCGCCGGTAGCTCGTGACGGCAAACTGATCCTGCTCTTCTCGGCTGATCTTATAGCCTTCGGCGCAGAGCTCGGCGGCGACACCCATGTGATACTGATTGTAGACATCCCAGAGCCCGTCGTTAATCATGCTATCGATGATCTGACCATGACCGAGGCGGTAGCCGCTTCGCGCCTTCGGCAAGAGATAAGGGGCGTTGCTCATGCTTTCCATCCCTCCCGCCACCACCGCTTGCGCGTCCCCCGACATGATCGCCTGGGCGGCAAAAATCACCGCTTTGAGCCCCGAGCCGCACACTTTGTTCACCGTCGTGCAGCCAACCGACTGCGGTAGGCCAGCGCCCAAGCTCGCCTGCCGTGCCGGTGCCTGACCCACGCCAGCCGATAGGACATTGCCCATGATCACCTCATCAACCTCCTGGCCATTGAGGCGGGCGCGCTTGAGCGCCTCGGCGATGGCGATGCTTCCGAGCCTGGTGGCGGGGAGAGAGCTGAGCGTTCCGTTGAAGCTTCCGACCGGCGTGCGAACGGCGCTGACGATGACTGGCGTTCTCATCTCGAGGCTCCTTTATTCTTATTCGCGGCGAACTGCCCACATTGTACCAGAATCAGCAAATACCGAAACAAGTTTAAAATAAGTCGAGACGGTGGTAAAGTAAATTTAATCGCCCAATGCTCTTATCGGGCGAGCAGGCTAGCCGAGGGGAAGGAGCCGCCATGCCGAAGAAAACCATCAAGACCTTCCATGTCGAGTGGCTCCAAGTCTTGGATGAGCGAGGCAACTGCGATGAGGAGCTTCGCCCTCCCCTTAGCGACAAGGAAATCCAAAAACTTTACGAGTGGATGGTCCTGGCGCGGGCCTTCGACGAAAAGGCTTTTAAGCTCCAGCGTGAGGGACGTCTCGGCACATACGCCTCCATTCTAGGGCAGGAGGCGGCCCAGGTCGGAAGCGCCTTCGCGCTTCAACCCGGGGATTGGATGTTCCCTTCCTTTCGTGAGGCCGGCGCGTCGATCGTAAGAGGACTGCCGCTCAAAATGGCCTTTCAATACTGGTCCGGCGACGAGCGGGGAAGTCGGATACCGCAAGGACAAAACGATTTCCCCATTACCATTCCGGTGGGAACCCAGATCCCCATCGCCACGGGGGCCGCCTGGGCGGCCAAAGCCAAAGGAGACAAGATCGCCGTCATGGCCTATCTCGGTGATGGAGCCACGTCCAAAGGGGATTTTCATGAGGGGCTTAACTTTGCCGGGGTTTTTTCCCTGCCGGTGGTTTTCCTGTGCCAGAACAACCACTGGGCGATCTCCGTTCCGCTGAGCCGGCAGACAAGAGCCGAGACCCTGGCGCAGAAGGCCATCGCTTACGGTTTCGACGGCGTCCAGGTGGACGGCAACGACATCTTTGCGGTCTACAAGGCGGCGCATGAGGCGCTCGGTCGCGCCCGGGTGGGGCAGGGCCCGACCCTGATCGAATGCGTCACCTACCGGATCGGCGACCATACCACGGCCGATGATGCTACGCGCTACCGGACGGTGGAAGAGGTTCGCGAGTGGCGCGAAAAGGACCCCATAGACCGGCTGAAAAGATACATGGGGAAAAAAGGGCTGTGGGACGAAGCGTATGATCACCGAGTCGCCTTGGAATCGCGGGAGCAGGTCGAAGCGGCGGTGGCAGAAGAAGAGGCGATTCCTCCACCCGACCCGAGAGACATTTTTCGTTACACGTTCGCTGAACTCCCCGAAGACCTCAAAGAACAGATGGAGCATTTGTTCGGCAGCGACGGGCGACCCAACCCCTAACGAACTGAGCGGATGACATGGCTAAACTGACGATGGTCGAGGCGATTAACCTCGCTTTAGCACAGGAAATGGAACGGGACGCGAGAGTGGTCGTACTGGGCGAAGACGTGGGGAAAAACGGCGGTGTCTTTAGGGTCACCCAGGGGCTGTATGAGAAATTTGGCGACGGAAGGGTCGCGGACACTCCTTTGTCTGAGT
>JACPAM010000245.1 GCA_016180805.1 Deltaproteobacteria bacterium
GTTTGATCGCTCTACACGCAATGATTGAGTCATCTAAAGATCCTTGAGCACTTTTAAAACCCTCCTTAACCGAAGGCCGAGAAAATGTCCAGCCCTGTTCGGAAACCGCCCCCGATTTGACATATGACCCGATCAGCGGATACTCTGTGCGCCAGAAAAAGGGCAGGCCAGTTCGCTTATTGCGATTGCTCCTGGAGGCTGTCAAGCGCGGGCTGACACCGGGTCGGTCGAGGTAATTTCGACTTCTCGGCCACTGACCCTCAAGAGGAACTTCCTGTCATTTCATTTTATTATTCATGAAAACCATCTAAGTGGAGCTTGCAGGGTGTGTTAAGAGCTAAGAGCAGACTTGACCCCCGTCGACCCCCGTCCTACCGACTTCCCGAACAGGCTTCTAGAGATTCCTCACCTGCCTCAAGTTGGGCACAGCAGCCAGTGAAAGTCTGTCTCGTAGATCCACTGCGACTCTGGCGGCAGGCCCGTCAAAGCGATACCGCTTCCCCGTGATCGGCCCCAGCACGGTCAATCCCGTCTTGCCCAGGTACTCGAAATAGACGACGGCATAGCGCGTCGGCCGGGGTTGTGGCGAGGCACCTGGCGCGGGCTCAAAAGCCTGGCCCGTCTGAACGATGCCGTGGAACTGTCCCCTCTGCCTGCCGCAACAGGACATCTCAGTCCTCCTTATCCTCCATGTATACGGCCGGCGGCGCGTCGTGCTCATGGTCCGTGAGGCGCTCCACCAAAATCGCCCCCGCCGACAACGCCGGCCATAACAGGAGCCGCTCCGTCCACTCGCCCCCGAGGAGATACGCGAACGGAGCGGCGATCCAGAGGCTCAAGCAATAAAAACAATCGAGCAGGCTTCCCCAGAATCCCGTTCCCACTCGCCGGCGCCAGCGGACCAGGAGCTCCCACGGCCCGTCTTCCGCCTGGAGGAGGTGGGTGATGCGCCAGACGCAGAGGATCCCGAGCACAAGCCAGTAAAAACTCATCGCCGATCACCGCTGGGCGTAAAGCGCGGGGTCCCGGCGGCGTGCCCTCCGCCGCCGGGTCTGCCGCCGCGCGGGCGGCAGACCCGGCACAGAGCTCAGAAGGTCACCCCAAAGCTGAACTCGCTGAGATTGTTGTGGGAAAAGTTATAGTCGCACCCGGCAATCGTGCGCTTATAGGCGCGCAGTTCCAACTGATAGCAGCAAGGCTCCGGGAACGCCACGCCAACGGGAACGCTCAAGTGCAGCATCCCTCCGGCCCAGGTCGGAGCCGCAGCGCCCTGAGCCAATGCGGCGCCATACGTGGGGCCCTTCTGCAACGCCGCCGGCGCGGGTCCCGCCGCTCCCACTGAGAGCGTCCCCACGGCCAACAGATTCACGAACAGGTTCTCGCCGTAGGTGGCAATCAGCGTGTAGTACGCAAGGTGCCCATCCGGGTCATAGGCCATGAAGTCGATTTCGACGCTTCCACCTTTCTTGACATCCACATTGGTGCACGCCCCGACGGGGGTCACCACTCCGTTTGCGTCGATGACTTTGACGGCGGTGAAGTCGGTATCGGGCTCCAAAGTGCAGAGGTGGACAGTGCCCGGTCCGCACGGGTGGTCAGGGACGCTGGGCGGATGGCCGCTGGCCGGACCCACCACACGATTGTCGATGGTTAGCACGAGGTGGTTGTCTTCGTCTGTGTCGCACAAGGGGAGAATGCGCGAATTGACCAGGTTGCCCGCCGCGAGGTCCCACCCCCGCAACCGCAGGTGATACGTCCCATCCGCGAAGTTATTCTGCGTCAGCCATACCATCAGGAGGTCCCGGTTGGAGATCCAGAAGCGGGTCAGGCCCCAGCTCGCGGGGTCGTTGTTCGCTTCGAAGTGCTCGCGGCTCTGCACGACGTTACGCCCACTGATAAACGCAAAGGCGAAGGGGACGGAATGGAAACCGATCGGACCCGCGGGCAATTGGGGCCCCCAGAAGGACCGCGAGAAGCCGCCGCTGGCCGGCGGCGGCATGGGGTTCCACGGGCCGGCGGCGGTCGGGGCCCACTCGAACTCGTAATAGTCCACCCCCGCCGTGTCGCCGAACACACCGGAAATGGGTACCGCACCCGCGTACGGCCGGTCGCCGTGGCTCGCGGCCACTCCGGGATTCGCATAACCTGCTGGCGTGGCCGGTGCCCCGGGATTCCCACCGATATTGTTGACCTGATCGCTGCAGGCGTGGGAAATCACGATGCAGTTGCCTTCCGGGCAATCCTTGGGATCGCGGCAGATGGGGATGCAGCAGGCCCTCTCGTTGGCGATCAACGTCACGGTGAGGTTAGTCGGGATGTCCCAGCGCACGTCTGCAAAGCCCTCGTCCAAGATCACGGTCCCTGGCTGAGGGCAGTCCTGCGTAACCCGAAAGATGATGTCCGGGGTGCAGTCCCACCACGGCGCCCAGGGCCACCAGGGCCAGATGCGCAACTGCTCGAGTTCCGGCACTCGCGGCAACCGCTTCAACAGCCGGTCGCGCAGGCTGGGGAGTACGGCCGGATCGACAGTGGCCATTGGCGGCCGCGTGAGCACCCCTTCCTCGGCGAGCAACTGCTCGAAGATGGCGAGGGTGGGCGCGGGGCTTGGGGTGGGGAGCTTCGGGAGCTTCGGATCCCGCTGCAGGAGGGGTACAATGCGCTCGGCCAGGACCGGCTCGAGCTGCCAGACGCGATACTTCCACCACCACCAAGGCCACCAGCCACAGCACCAGCGGAACTTGATCTCAAAGGCGCCCGTCGCATCCGTCGTCTCACAGCCCACTTGTTGGTTGCTGCTCCACCACCACCACCAGTCCACATCGTAGGCACAAACCTTGGCGCCAGGAACCGGGCTGCCGTCCGGGCACAGGACGCGGCCACGGATCGTGAAGGTTCGACACCACCGCAACCACCAATACCAGTAGTAGGGAGAAATCAGGATAGGAGGGAGCGTGAGTTCTCGCCGGTCCGCCCAGTGCCGGGCCGGCAGGTCGAGGTTGATCGTCTGCATGCCCAGCAGCTCTTCCTCCGACGCATTATCCGGGCCGACCACAATACGCAACGCGCCAGGAGTTTCGGGGAAGCTGAAGGTTGCGATACCCTGTCCATTCGCGTCGAGCTTGACCGTCTGTGAAAAAACAGCCCCTTTGCGATTTTGGACGAGGACCTTGAGCGGCTGGTCGGATTTGAAGTCCTTGATACCAGACGCGTCTAGAGGTATCTCCAGCTTGTAAGTATAGTGGTCTTCTTTCGCAGCCATACCATCCTCCTCTCACTGCAACTACCGACCGCTCCGCTATTGGGCGGAGACTACGGCCCATCTAGGCAGTCTACTGCCGTAATTCCCGCAGCGTATTAAGTTTCCTGTCTAACGCAATGCAAAGTAAAACTGCATGCCACATAGCCCACTCACCAAGGGGTTGTCAAGGATATTATTAGTGTCAAGGGGAAATGCGGATCATCAGCTTCATCGACCAGCCCGATGTCATCAAAAAATTCCTTCAACACTTGGGTCTATGGGAACAGTCTCACTCCCCGCCAGATAGAGATCCTCCAGAAAAAGAGATCACCTTTGACTCTTCATATAGCCAGCTATTTAAAACCCTCCTTAACCGAAGGCGGAGAAATTGTCCAGCCCTGTCCGGAAACCGCCTGCGAGTTGACATAACCGCGCCTTATCCGATAATCTCCATCTCCGAGCCAGCAATACTGTGCGCCCCCGGCTCTTTGGGACGGCCTGGCTCGAAGGCTCCTTCCCGAGGAAAAAGAGCTTCTATCACTTTGGCCATTAAAAAGGTCCATCAGAGCCACGTTGCCCGGAGAAAGGCGCCGAGCCGGATCATTCGCGAGCTTGTTTCTCACAGAAAACTGAAATCTACTGGCATCGCGCTTCGCCTGGTTGAGGTCATGCCGCTAAACAAAGCTGGACGGCGCCATCCCCACAGTCATCCAGGCATGGAGGAGGTCATCTACGTCCAGAAGGGAACTGGCAGGGCCTGGGTCGACAAAAAGACAGCACCCATTCGCCCCGGTGATGCGATCTTGATCCCGCCGGGCGCGCGCCACATGATGATCAATACGGGGAAAAACCCGCTGGTCCTCCTGTGCGCTTTTTCGGCCGCGGATCCGGAAAACCATTATCGGGAACACCCCGAGATCGCCTATACCGGCTAGAGAGCCGCGATGCCCGGTCCGCATCCGCGCGCTCCGGGATGGAAAGGAGAGTCACGGTGGCCATTGATGTCGAGAAACTCAAAGGGACTCAGACCCCGACCGGCATGCCATTCCAGATCCGCAAGTTGGGCCATGTCGTCCTTCAGGTCTCGGACCTGGAGCGGTCGCTCGACTTCTATGCTCAGATCCTCGGGTTTCAAGTCTCAGATGTCTATCCCGAGGAGATGATGCCGGGAGGAATGGTCTTTCTGCGCTGCAACACGGATCATCATTCCCTTGCCCTGGTCGGAGCGGGAAAGGGTGAAGCCCGCAACATCGAGCTTCACCACGTTGCCTTCGAGGTCGCAACCCTGGACGAGGTGGTCCGGGCCAGGGACCATCTGCGAGCCCGCAACGTCCCGATCGATTTTGAGGGAAGGCGGCGAGCAGGTTGCCAGATCGCGGTCGAATTTCGGGACCCTGACAACCACTCTATCGAGATCTACTGGGGCGTAGACCAGGTTGGGACTGACGGCCGGGTCCGCCCTTCCTCGCAGTGGCGTGGAGCCAAGACTCTGGAGGAAGCGATCGCGAATCCTGTCCCGGGTCAGGACACCCGCCTGCGCAGATAAAAACACGAAGCGAAGAGCGCGCAGGAGCTTTTATGGGCAAAAGAAAAAGCGTTAGCCTCGCTCGCGCTCCCCTCGGTCGCGGAAAAGGACGTGCGCGTTTTGTAATTTGGCGAACTCGGCATTAAAGTAAGGGAACCTTGCGGCAGGAGATCTTCATGGCCAAGCTGGGTTTTGTGGGTCTTGGAGTCATGGGCAGCCGGATGGTCAAACGGCTGCTGGACGCCGGGCATGAAGTCACCGGCTACAACCGGACCAGATCCAAGGCCGAGTGGCTCGTCAAGGCGGGGATGAAGTGGGCCGATACCCCGGCGGCCGCCGCCCGAGCGGGAGAAATCACGCTTTCGATGGTCACCAACACCGAAGCCTTGAAAGCCGTTACCGAAGGTCCCGAGGGTATCCTCGCCGGCCTGAGCGCGGGAAAAATCTACGTCGACATGAGCACCGTGAGCCCGGCGGCAAGCCGCCAACTCGCCGCGCAGGTTGCAACCAAAGGAGCGAGGATGCTCGACGCGCCGGTCTCAGGCAGCGTGAGCACGCTGGAAGAAGGCAAGCTATCGATCATGGCCGGCGGGGAACGCGACGCTTTCGAGCGGGCGCGGCCGGTCCTCGAAGCCATCGGCCCGAAAGTCACCTACGTGGGGGGGAACGGGCTTGCGGTGACGATGAAGATCGCGACGAACCTTAGCTTGGCCACACAGATGCTCGCCTTCAGCGAAGGGGTTCTGCTTGCCGAAAAGAGCGGCATCGCGCGCGAGACAGCGGTGGAGGTCTTGCTCAACAGCGTCATGGCTTCGCCCATGATCAAATACCGCGGTCCGTTCGTGCTCAACATGCCCGGGGAGGCCTGGTTCGACGTCAACATGATGCAGAAGGATCTCCTCCTGGCATTGGAGCTGGGAAGGCAGCTCGACGTGCCCTTACCAACGACGGCGGTGACCAATGAGATGCTCACGACGGCCCGAGGGATGGGACTGGCAAAGCAAGACTTTGCAGTGCTCTTCGAAGCGTTGGCAAGAATGTCGGGAGTGAAAAAATGACTGGGCCTCTCCCGGCTTCAAGCCTGGAGAGAGTCATCCTGAGCGCAAGCGAAGGATCTAAGCCACGGCAACACGAGATTCTTCGGCTTCGCCTCAGAATGACAAATGCGCTTCGTCTGAAGGCGAGAGGTTTCAACCATCCCCGAGGGCGCTAAGAGCTTGAGACAATGAAGAGGTCAACGAAGCCAAAACCAAAGACCGGAGCACCAGCGTCGGCAACATTGGGGCCGGAAAAGTTGCTGCGCTTTTACCGGCAGATGGTGAAAATTCGGCTCTTCGAAGAACAAGTGAATCAGCTTTACACGAGCGCGAAGATGCCGGGGCTCGCGCACCTCTACATCGGACAGGAAGCCGTGGCCGTAGGAATCTGCGAGGCCCTGAGGCCCGACGACTACATCACGAGCACCCACCGGGGCCACGGCCACTGCCTGGCCAAAGGGGCCTCGGCGGATCGGATGTTTGCCGAACTGCTGGGCAAGGCGTCCGGGTACTGCCGCGGCAAAGGCGGCTCGATGCACATCGCCGATCAGGACACGGGCAATCTCGGGGCCAACGCCATCGTCGGCGGCAGCGCCGGCATTGCCACCGGCGCGGCCTTGTCGGCCAAAATGCGCCGCAGCGAGCAGGTCTCGGTTTGCTTTTTTGGCGAGGGCGCGCTGGGCCAAGGGCTCCTCTACGAATCCATGAACATGGCCTCGCTGTGGAAGCTTCCCGTCATCTACGTGTGTGAGAATAACCTCTATAACGAGTACACTCATTACCGGGAGACGACCGCCGGGGAGTTCACCACCCGGGCCGAGGCCTTCGGCATCCCGAGCGAATCCATCGATGGCCAGGACATCGAGCTGGTCCACACGGCGGCGCTCCGTTTGGTAGAGCGCGCTCGACAGGGAAAGGGGCCCGCTTTCCTTACCTGCAACACATATCGTTTCCATGGGCATCACGTGGGCGACATCGACCGCTCGTATTACCGGTCGAAAAAAGAAGAAGAAGAGTGGAAGAACAAACGAGACCCGATTGAGCTTCTGGCCGGGCGACTGGTTGCACGCAAGCTGGTTGACACAAAAGCCCTCAAAGAGCTCGAAGAAGAGGGCCGTCGCGAGATTGAGGCGGGAGTGGCGTACGCCCTGAGCGCTCCGTATCCGGACCCCGGCGAGGTCGACCAGCATGTGTACACATAAGCAGGACTGAGCGATGAGGCGGACTGAGTTCCGAGTTGTTCTTAGCTCAGTACTCAGCACTCGTTCCTCAGTCCTAATTGGGTGATTGATGAAAGCTAGAGCAAAGCAAGACGCAGCACCCGTCGCGTTGAGTCGAGAAATCACTTTCGCCCAGGCCATCAACGAGGCCCTGGCCGAGGAGATGCGGCGCGACCCACGCGTGTTCGTCATCGGCGAAGACGTCGGCGAGGCGGGCACGCCATTTAAAGTCCTGAGCGGACTGATTCAAGAGTTCGGGCCGGAGCGCGTCATCGATTCGCCGATCTCCGAGGCCGGCATCACGGGATTGGGAGTCGGCGCCGCTATGACCGGCATGCGCCCGGTCGTGGACATCATGTTCGGCGATTTCCTCACCCTCACGATGGATCAGGTGGTCAACCAGGCCGCGAAGATCCATTACATGTCCGGAGGAAAGCTCAAAGTGCCCATGGTCGTGCGCACTACCCTGGGCGCCACCCGGCGCTCGGCCGCCCAGCACAGCCAGAGCCTTCACGCGCTGTTCAGCCATGTTCCGGGTCTCAAGGTCGCTCTTCCCTCCACCCCCTACGACGCCAAAGGGCTTCTCAAGACTGCCGTTCGCGACGACAACCCGGTCATCTTTTTCGAGGACAAGATGATGTACCAACTCAAGGGCCCCGTGCCGGAGGAAGAATACACAATCCCCTTCGGCGTTGCCGATATTAAGCGGCCGGGAACGGACATAACGATCGTTGCCACGAGCAGCATGGTGCAGGTCGCCCTGGCGGCTGCGGAAAAACTTGCCGGAGAGCGCATCAGCGCTGAGATCATCGACGTGCGGACCACAGCGCCCCTGGATAAAGAGACCTTGATCGAATCGGCCAAAAAGACCGGCCGGGCGATGGTGGTGGACGAAGGCTACGAGCGCTACGGGGTCACGGCAGAGATCGCTTCGGTGATCGCCGACTCAGCCTTTTACTACCTCGACGCGCCGGTAAAGCGAATCGGCGCCATGCACGTGCCCGTCCCGTTTTCTCCGGCGCTCGAAGACCTGACCGTGCCGACCCCCGAGACGGTCGTTGAAGCAGCAAAAACGCTGTGCGGGAGAATTTAAAACATACCGCTGAGAGCACTAAAGTGCTATCGCAGAGGGCCGAGCGGGCACCGCGAGCGAAACATGGACGGAGCAATACCGAGCGAGCGAGGGGAGCGCGAGCGAGGCTGCGGACGTCCGATTACGAACGTCGCGACTCATGGCACGAACCCATCGGCCGCAGCCGAGAGCGCGCTCCCCGAGGGAGCCTGCCCTAGGAAGTGACGGGTCACTGGGGGCAACCGTGAAGCGAACGGAGC
Source organism: Deltaproteobacteria bacterium (assembly GCA_016180805.1). GTDB lineage: Bacteria > Desulfobacterota > Binatia > UBA9968 > UBA9968 > 2-12-FULL-57-22. Next base: position 8,353 of record JACPAM010000245.1, read on the forward strand.
CCCGAGGCCCTGATGATCGACGAAAATGTGAATAACGGAGGTCGTTATGGGACTTAAAACCTTCGGCTTGATGGGGGTCGATTGGGAAGAACGGGTCAATATAGAGCGGCTCCGCCAAGATCGTCTGGCAAGGATCAAAGGCGCCTTGAAGAAGTCGGAGCTGGGCGCGCTCCTCTGCTTTGACATGAACAACATCCGTTACATCAGCGCTACGCATATCGGCACCTGGGCCATGGACAAGCTGGTGCGCTTCACGCTGCTGCCCCAGGACGACGAACCGATCGTGTGGGATTTCGGCTCGGCAGCGCGCCACCACCAGATCTACTGCCCCTGGCTTGGCGTAGAGCGCTCGCGCGCCGGCATCTCCACGTTGCGAGGCGCCACGTCGCCAAACTCCGGGTTGGCCCAGGATGTCGCACGCAAGATCAAAAGGGAACTCGAACAACGCCGGCTCCACAACGAGCCCGTCGGCGTCGATGTTATCGAGCTGCCAGTTCTCTTCGCGTTGCAAGCCGAAGGGATCAAGGTCGTCGACGGCCAGCAGCTCATGCTGGAGGTCCGAAAGATCAAGACCCAAGATGAGATTACTCTGCTCAACTCCGCTTGTATGATGGTGGATGCCGCCTACGAAGAGCTTTATCGCTTCATGAGACCGGGAGTCCGTGAGAACGAATGCGTCGGGCTCGTGAGCAAAGTCCTCTTTGATTTGGGCTCAGAACACGTCGAGGGGGTCAATGCCATCTCGGGTGAGCGGTGCAGTCCCCACCCCCACGTTTACACGGACCGCGTGCTGCGTCCTGGGGATCCTGCCTTTTTCGACATTCTCCACAGCTACAACGGCTATCGGACTTGTTATTACCGCACCTTTGCCGTGGGCAGTGCTTCCCCGGCCATGGTCGATGCTTACAAGCGCTGCCGCGACTATATGGACGCAGCGATCAGCATCGTGAAGCCCGGAATCACCACCGCCGACGTTGTCAAGCTTTGGCCCAAGGCGGAGGAATTCGGCTTCGCGAACGAAGAAGCAGCCTTTGCCCTCCAGTACGGACATGGCGTAGGCCTTTGCATCTGGGAGAAACCGATCTTCAGCCGTTTGGTGTCACTCGACAATCCCGAAGTCATCGAAGAAGGAATGGTCTTCGCCCTTGAGACCTACTGGCCGGCATCAGACGGCTGGTCGGCAGCGCGCCTCGAAGAGGAGGTCGTGGTGACAAAAGATGGGTGTGAAGTCATCACGCGTTTCCCGTCGGAAAAGCTTCTTGTGGCAGGCACGCAGTATTTCACCTTCTCCGGACCGTTGTCGAACACACGGGAGACCCAATCCCAGCTCAACAACCCGGGAGCATTAGAAAGAGTGAAACGTTGAACGGCTTGCACCTCTTGAACGTTTGAATCGTTTTAGCCGTTCAAATCGTTCAAGCCGTTCAATAGGTTCTGTAGGAGGTTTTTTGGCAACCGAAGTGATCATGCCGGCGCTGGGGATAGCGCAGGAAAAAGGCACGCTCGTCAACTGGTTCAAGGCGGAGGGACAGCCGATCAAGAAAGGCGAGCCTTTGATGGAGGTCGAGACCGACAAGGCGACGGTCGAGATCGAGGCCCCCGCCTCCGGCATCCTTGCCAGCGTCAGTGCCAACCCGGGAGATGAGGTGCCGGTCGGGCAGCGAATCGCGCTCATTTTGGCGCCGGGGGATTCTCTGCCCGCCGAGAGCGAGACGGCGCCCGCTCGGCCCGGTGTGCACCCTCTCCCTCGCCCTCTCCCTGGGGGAGAGGGAAGGGGTGAGGGCGTGGTCACCGGAAAAATTCTCGCCTCGCCCAAGGCGAGAAGGATCGCGCGAGAGAAAGGAATCGACCTTGCCCTCTTGAAAGGAAGCGGACCTGAAGGCAGCATCCTCGCTGAGGATGTGCTTCGGGCTGAGGCGACTCCGACCACTACGGAAACTCCGCCGCCTAAGGTCAAGGAAATCGTCTCGCTAAGCGCGATGCGGCGCATCATCGGTGAGCGCATGGCCCAGAGCAAGCAGACGGCGCCGCATTTTTATCTTAGCGTGGACGTCGACATGACCGAGGTGAACCGCAAGCGCACCCAATGGAAAGCCGAAGGCGCCGATATCGTCCCTTCGATCAATGACTTCGTGGTTTGGGCGTGCGCCCAGGGACTCAGAGATTTCCCTGCGCTCAACTCGACGCTCACGGAGCGCGGTGTGGAGCTACTTTCCGACATCAATATCGGCGTTGCCGTGGCCCTCGAAGAGGGCTTGATCGTTCCCGTGCTCCGGAACACCGACCGCTTGAGCCTGACGGAGCTCGCCAGTCAAAGCCGCGCTCTAGCCGAGCGGGCGCAGCGAAAGAAGCTCATCCCGCTCGACTACGAGGGAGGGACCTTCACCGTTTCCAATCTCGGCATGTTTGGTGTAGATCACTTCATCGCGATCATCAACCCGCCCCAGTGCGCGATCCTGGCAGTTGGTCAGGTTGCGCGGCAGGTCGTCGCGTTCGGCGAAGGAATCGCCGTCCGTCCCATGATGACGATGACCCTATCCGCTGACCACCGCATCGCGGACGGAGCGATTGCTGCCCGCTTCCTCCGCGAGGTGAAGCGGTTACTTGAAGGACCAGAATTTAAATGAGAAAAGTCATACACACTTAGAGAGGGGGTTTTATGAAAGCAATCATCACTGTCTTGGCCTTGGTTTGGTATTGCCTTGGGGTATCCTCCGTTCACGCTCAAGCGCAAAGAGTCACGATCGTCGGAGGTCCCCCAGCGGGGCTTTTCGGCATATTCGCAACGGGTATCGGAACCTACTTGTCGAAGACGGTTCCAAACCTGGACGTGTCGGTCGCCGCCACGGGCGGATCTGTGGAAAACGTCCGCAGGGTCAACGCCGGGGAGGCGGAGATGGGACTTTCCTTCTCGTCCGACGTGCACGAGTCTTACTTCGGTCTGGAGAAGTTCAAAGGCAACCCGCTCACGAACCTTCGCGCGATCGGAATCGTCTTCGTCGGAGTCGCCCACGTGATCACCTATGCCGACAGCGGCATCAACACTGTAGGAGATCTGGCGGGAAAACGGGTGGCCGTGGGAAATCCCGGCTCCGGAACCTTCGCGACCGCGGAACGAGTCTTTCGATCTCTCGGACTCTGGGACCGCATCACTCGGATTCCTTTGTTGGGGGCCGCTGCGGGCGCGGCGATGAGCGAAGGAAAGGCCGACGCCTATTTTTGGACCGGGCCTTCCCCTGACCGGGTGACCATGGAGGCGGCCGCGAAGAAGCCCGTGCGCGCGATCGATGTCTACACGCCGGCATCGAAGACCGACTTCCTCAAGTCATATCCCTATTACGCGCGCTATGTCTTCCCTTCAGGAGCCTACCGAGGTCTCACAGAGGAAGTTCAAACGTTCGGAGTCCCGGTTGTGTGGGTGGCTTATCGCGATGTGTCCGCTCCGCTAGTCCAAAAGATGGCCGAGACCATCTACGGTCAAGAAGGGCACGGCCATATGCTCAAGGTCCACGCCGGCGCCAAAGACATGGTTCCGCAAAAGGCCCTTGGGGGGGTAACGATTCCGCTGCACAAAGGCGCTGAGGCTCAGTGGAAAGCGGCCGGCATCCAAATCCCCGAGGCGATCCGCACGCGGTGAAATAGGGGCTCCGCCGATCTGTGTCTGAAGAGTCTTCCCGTATACGGACCTTGTCCAGGTACTGGAGTGGCGCCGCCCAATTCTTGATGGGCGGCGTTTCGCTCTTTTATCTCTGGGCCGCCACAGTCGGTGTTGTTTCTCTCCAGTACTTTCGCGGCATCGCCGTGCTTTACAGCCTGGTCGTCCCTTTGATCCTCTATCAAGGCTGGCGGCGGGACCGGTCTGACGCCCCGTCTATGCTGGATCTGGCGCTGGTTTCGGCCACCATCGTCGCCGTTGGCTACTGGATGATCGACCACGAGGCGATGGCTTACCGAGCCGGGGCCTACACCCTGGTGGATTTCTGGATGGGCGTCATTGCCACGGTGGCCGCTATCGAGGCGGCGCGGCGCGTGCTCGGCCTGGGGATGGCCATGTGCGCGATTTTACCCATCGTCTATGCTGTCTTCGGATCGTATCTTCCCTTCATCGTCGGCCACCGCGGATTTACCCTTCGCCGTGTGATCGAGTACAGCTATGTAACTTCCGACGGAATCTTCGGCATCATGGCCGAGGTGGTAGCTTCGTTTATCATTCCCTTTGTGGTCTTCGGCGCTTTCATGCAGCGCGCGGGCGTGGCGAAGTTCTTCATTGATCTTTCCCTGGCGGCCCTTGGACGGATCGCCGGAGGGCCGGCGCAGGCCGCGGTCGTATCCAGCGCCCTTCTCGGCACCATCAACGGCAGCCCCGTCGCCAATACGGTCACAACCGGCGCCGTCACCATTCCCCTCATGAAGCGGGCCGGCTTCCCACCCCACATCGCAGCGGCGGTGGAGGGCGCCGCCTCAACCGGCGGCATGATCCTGCCTCCGGTCATGGGCGCGGGCGCCTTCATCATGGCTGAAATGACAGGGATCCCGTACCTGGAGATCATTAAGGTTGCCGCCATTCCCGGGATTCTGTTCTTCGTTTCCGTGGGCACCATGGTCTATTTCGAATCGAGGAAATTAGGCCTTAGAGGCTTGAGCAAAGAAGAGGTTCCCAGGCTGCGCAATGTTCTAAGCCGCGATTGGTACCTCTTCACGCCCGTTATCGTATTACTGATCTCCCTTCTCTCCGATTTCTCTCCCGAAGCCTCGGCGGTTCACGGGATTGTGGCCACGGTTGTCGTGAGCTGGTTTCGCCCGGAGACCCGAATGGGAATAAGGGCGATCTGGGAGGCGCTGGTCGGCGGCGGCAGAGATTGTCTCTTTGTGGCGGCGCTTACCGGCGCCGTGGGCATGCTGATCGGCGTTCTGGCGCTTACGGGCATCGCTATCAGGTTCTCTTACATCCTGGTGGAGCTGGCGGGCCAGAACCTGCTTCTCACAATCGTCCTGATCGCCATGGCGACGCTCATTTTGGGCCTGCCGCTCCCCATCACCGCGACCTACCTCGTCGTGGCGGTTGTCGCGGTCCCGGCGCTCATCAACCTGGGAGTGCCCATGCTCAGCGCCCACCTTATCATCTTCTGGCTGAGCCTTGACTCCAACATTACGCCGCCCGTAGCCCTTGGCCCGTTTGCCGCCGCGGCCATCGCCGAGGCCGATCCGATGAAGACCGGGTGGAGCTGCTTTCGGTTCGCCAAGATCATCTACGCCATGCCTCTGCTCTTCGCCTACACGCACATCCTCCTCACGGGATCGCCCGCTGAAAACGCGCTCGCGATCTTGTCGGCCGCAGTCGGCACGGTAATCTTTTCGATCGTCAGCACTGCCTACTTCCTTACGAAAATGACGCTCCTGGAGTTTCTGATCCTGGCGGGCGCCGCGTTTCTGGCATTCGTGCCCTCAGTCGCAACTATTCTGATCGGTTGTGCCATCTTCGCAGGCGTCTACTTCTGGCAGCGCAAAAGGCTGGCGGAAGCCATGGAGCCGATCCCGGTGAAGCTCGAGAAGTTGTGACCATTCATACCTTAGCCAGTAATCCGCTCTCAGGGCCGGTCTGTTGAATGAATATTATTCAGCAGGTGAATCTGATCCGAGGGCGCCCGCTAGCGGGGTCAGCTTCACAGAAGATCCGTGCCAAGCCTCATTTTGACTTCGACAGCATCTGTATAACCTGCTCAGAATCCATGACGTAGCCAAGAAAGTCGTCGATATTAGCTAGGCTTGCGGCTTGAGCTTCTGGTGTCGCTGAATAGGTGCAGTCTCGCAAAACTACCGTAACGATATCTCGGGACTTGGCGTCCCTGGCTAGCCACTCCACACCCCAGTTAGTGAGACCGCCAACCACTATTAGGATCCAGACTCCTTTGACCCTCAGGAGAGTCTCCAACTTCGTTTCGTGGAATGCGCTCGACCTAACCTTTGTGATTACAAAGTCATCGGGAATAGGCTTGACCGCATCTATTATCTCCGCGCCTGCGGTGCCCTTAACGCAGATTAGAGGGACTTCCCGTCGGAGGTAAGCAGCTCGTTCGGGCGGATAGCTCATCGCCGGATCGTTCTCTACTCTCGTATAGATAACCGGAATCGGGAGCGAATGGGCAAGGTCAATGAGAGTTCTTACGCGCGTAACCACCGCCTGCATTTCTGGATGCGACAGAGAAGCTTTTATGAAGTCGTTTTGCAGGTCATGCAGCACCAGAGCGGTGTTGGAGCGACCGATTGGAGGTAAAGGTGAACCTTTCATGGTTAATTCCCCTTCACGGAGCAATGAGCCTTTCCTTGCGGTTCGTGCTCAAGAGTCCACAAAGCATACCGAAGAGCCGCTCCGGCTTTGTGGATCAGCTTTATAAAAGATAGAGTTTGTTGAGCAGTTGGGCTACGTATCGTGGGTCGTTTTGTAGAAAATATCCTCGATCTTAAACCTCCTAGTCACTACACCTTGTTCCAAAGCGCCTCGCAAAGCCGCCTCAAACATGCTTCGATTAGGGTCTTTCCCTTCAAAAAGTAAGTATGTGGACCGCTGGTGTCTGAACCGCTCATAAGCGACCGCCTTGGACCGCTGGAAGGCCTTGTAGAGTTCAAGCGCAATCCAAGGATTTTGTCTAGCGATCTTGTTTTTCAGCACCACAACATGGTTGGGAGGAATAATTCCTGTTTTCGAGAAGTACGCAGTGATGATTTCTTTCCCCCCATCTTCAAAAAGCCTGTGGATCCTAGGATTATTCACAAGCGGCGTACCGCTGTATCGGTCAATCTTGCTACGGTCACTCTGTGAACTCAGGGACGCAGGGGTCAGCAAAGCGGCGTCGATTTCCCCCCGGTCAAGCATGACATCCAAAGTCTGGCCGTCGTTCAGCCAGTTTAGTTGGACCCCCGTCGGCGGATTCACGTCCAGCCCCAAGATCCCTCCGAGACTTGCCGATTTTGTCCGTCCAATGTACCAGGCAATGTCTCCCGGATTAATCCCGTAGAAATCTTTCAGCAATATATTCATCCACAGCACGCCGTCCATTGCGTAATCAGGCACCCCAAGCCGCTTACCTGCAAGATCACTGAATCGTTGAATACCGGAGCCAGCATTGACATAGAGGTGAACAAAAAGGAAAGATTTGCTCAAAAAAACAGGCAGGGCAGCCCAGTCCCAACGGTTCCCATCGCTTCTTTCCTTCGCCATGATCGTGCAGCCGATCGCCATTTCCATCACATCAAACTCTTCATATTTCAGGTTGCGACAAAAGAGCTCTCCCACTGGACCTGTAACAAAGTCCAA
>JACPAM010000089.1 GCA_016180805.1 Deltaproteobacteria bacterium
GCCTACGGCGGCGAGATTATCCGCGCGCCATCGATCATGCACGGCAAGATGTCCGATATCTTCCACGACTCCAAAACTATCTACCGCTCGCTCAAAAATCCCTTCTCCGCCATGCGCTACCACTCTCTGGTCATCGATCCCAACCGCTTGCCACCAGAGCTCGCTGTGAGCGCCCGGACCCCCAACGACGTCATCATGGGTGTGCGCCACAAAAGCTATCCCGTCGAAGGAGTGCAGTTTCACCCCGAATCGATTCTGACCGAGGAAGGAAAAACGCTGCTCAAGAACTTTCTGCATTGCTACTGAATAAAACCCGAGCGATTGCGGCAGAGCGTGGCTTCTTTTTCGCTGACCAAAAGGGATTCATCTCCGGCCTCCCTCGAAAGCTCCTCGGGGGCCGAGTTATCAGGCCGCGGCCGATGGGTTTATACCATGAGTCGTACCGTCTGTAATCGGACGTCCGCGGCCTTCCTCCTCGTCCCCCTCGGGCTTGAGAAGTGGGTCCCGGCTTTCATGAGCGAGGGTGAACCTAAACTTCATGGAAATTCCCTTGTCAGCCGCAACCTTATCACATAGAATCACCGCACCCTTAAATCCAGAAAGGAACCTTCAGCATGAGCAACCCACGAGACCGGCTCCTTTCCGCTCTGCTCCGCGGCGACGGTTTGCAAAACGACTTTATCTACTACCTAGGCTGGGAAGATTACACGACGTTCCCCGACCCTTTGCCGAGAACCCGGTTCGAAGTCAAAGAAGTGCAGGAATCCATCCGCCGCTATTCGAATCCAGAAAAACCTGACGAGCTGTTTCGCTGGGACATTCATGGCAAGCTGCTCATGCCGGAAAAAGAGGCGATGCCGGGGGTAGCCGTCGTCATGGTCCATGGCGGCGCGGCCAACGAGTATGAATTTCTCTTTACGCCCGATGGCCCGGAGGAATACCTTGATCTGACGCAGATCTCACCCGCGACCGCCAGGGTCGGCGTGGCGCAACACGTGGCCGCGTTGGGATTTCCCGTGCTCGCGATCTCGCTTCCGGGACATTACAGCCCCAAGCCGTGGCCGCCGATACCGGAGCGGCAACCGGAGTTCGTCATCGGCGAAGTCCCCACGCCGAAAGAGATCGCCAACCGCCTGGCGGTCTACACCTTCCGCATGTGCCTCGAAGCCGTAAAAATTCTGATCGAGAGATCTCTCCCGAGCTACGGGATCTACCTCTGGGGCCACTCGACCGGCGGTGAATACGTGTACTTGATGGAGCAGTACAATCTCCGAAACAAGCTTCTCGGCGCCCTGGGCTTTGGCACCGGAATGCCCGCCAACATGCACAAGGAATGGAATCTCCTCTATCAGAAGCATAGCCCCGAAGAGCGGGCGCAAAAATACGCGCCGGTCGCAGGGTTGATGCGACGTAGCCCCCGGGTATACGAGGAGATGCGCTACACCGGACCGAACCAGCCGTGGGGAGGCGCGGAAAAATGGTTCGAGCTGGAAAATCACCGCCGCCCCCAGTTCAAGCCCTTTCTCCAGGACATCGAGCATTTGGCGCACGACGTCCTTTCCGATAGCGTCAAGGAGGCTTCGGGCCTGACGGATGAAGAACTTTTTATCACCTATCGGGCCGACCTCGGTCGCCTGCGTGGGAAAAAGCTCCTCTTCTTCGTCGGCGAGCGCGACCGCGGCCATTGGATCGACGGCGGCGAGCACGGGGTGGAGAGCCGCGTCGAGGTATTCGCCTTGAGAAAGCTCGCCGAGTACGCGGACGAGGTCCGGCTCGTCGTCATTCCCCGTCTCACCCATTATGGCCATATCGAATCCTACAACGAGCGCCTGGCCTGTCTGATGGTGACGGGGATCAAGGACTATTTTCCCATGCCTCTCGGATAGACGACAATCGCCAACAAGCAAAGGAGTCGAGCCATGAAAGATCCCAAGTTTATCGACGTCGATGGCATTAAAACCCGTTATTTCGAGGCGGGAAGGGACGAGCCGCTCCTTCTTATCCACGGCGGCCATTTCGGATCGTACTACAGCGCCTACCATTGGAATCTCAACTTCGACGATCTGAGCGCCCATTTCCACGTCTATGCGCTCGATAAGATCGGCCAGGGCCATACGGACAATCCCCAGAGCGACGCCGACTACACGATGACGAAGACCATCGAGCATGTTTACCAATTTATCCGTGCCGTGGGCATCCAGAAGGCGGTGCTCATGGGCCATTCCCGGGGCGCGCTCCCGGCCGCGCGCATCGCGGCCGACCACCCCGAACTCGTAAAGGCCGTCGTCATCGTGGATACGAACACTCTGGCGGCGGATCATCCCTCCACCCCAACCAACTTCTACACAAAGCTGGACGAGAACGCTCCCCCGACGCCCAACGAAGAGTTCGTACGGCGGGAGCCCGAGGCCAACTCGTATTCCAAAGCCCACATCACCGCGGATTTGGTCGCGGAGATGCTGAACATCGCGCGGCTGGCGAAGATCCAAGAGGCGAGAAAGAGGATGGAGCATCTCCTGAATCGGCAGTTCCTTCCCGATGTGAAGAAAAAAAAGTATGAAACCCTCGATATGATCCGGGACGGACGCCTGAAGGCCCCGACGCTGGTTCTTTGGGGGCTCAACGATCCGTCGGCGCCCATTGTACTCGGTCACCAGTTATTCCAGCACATTGCGTATGCAGTTCCGCGCACTCAATTCCATGTCTTCAACCACGCGGGCCACTACGTCTTTAGAGAGCACGCCCGCGAGCTTGATCGGGTGATCGTGGACTTCGTCCGGGGTTGCTCGGATTGACGATGAACGCGCAGCCATTCCGCGTGGCGATCCTCGATGACCACGAAGGGCTGGCCTCGAGCGTCCCGTCGTTTGAAAGATTAAAAGCCCGCGCCGATGTCGAAGTCATGCAGGAGCGGCTCGGATCGGATGAGGCGCTCGGCCGCGCCCTCAAAGAGGTCAACGCGGTGCTGCTCATGCGCGAGCGAACCCGATTCGGGGACCAGCAGTTCTCCCTTCTGCCGGCCCTCAAACTCATCGC
>JACPAM010000090.1 GCA_016180805.1 Deltaproteobacteria bacterium
TTAAACCCTGAGGCCGTATTGAAGATCACGACTTCTGCATCGGGCTGGATCCATCGCTGCGCCACGAGGCGGCGAAGCGCCGCAACCGTCGCGGCTCCCTCGGGGCAGAAAAAAAGGCCTTCCAGGGCGCCGATTCGGGGAATCTCCGCCAGCATCTCGTCGTCGCTAACGCTGAGAGCGGTGCCACCGCTTTCGCGCAGCGCGCGCAGCATGAGAAAGTCGGCGACGGCCTGCGGTACTCTCAGACCCGAGGCGATCGTGCGGGCATCGATCCAGGGCTCGGCTTTCTCCTTCCCTTCCTCAAAAGCCCGGACGATCGGCGCGCATCCACTCGCCTGCACGGAGACCATACGCGGCCTCCTCGCCCCGATCCACCCGATCTGCTCAAGCTCATTGAAGGCTTTCCACATGCCGATGAGACCCGTTCCTCCCCCGGTTGGATAAATGATGACATCGGGAAGGCGCCAGCCGAGCTGTTCGGCGATCTCAAATCCCATGGTCTTTTTCCCCTCCGCCCGGTATGGCTCTTTAAGGGTGGAGACATCAAACCAGCCTTCTTTTTCTTTTCTTTCGGCAACGATCCTGCCGCAATCGCTGATCAGACCGTCCACGAGGGCGAGTTTGGCGCCATATTTTTCGACCTCGACGATGTTCGCTCGGGGCGTGTCCCTCGGCATGAAGACGTGAGCTTCGATTCCCGCGCGGGCGGCGTAGGCGGATAGTGAGCCACCGGCATTTCCGGCTGAAGGGATGGCCAGGCGCTTGATGCCGAGTTCTTTGGCCATGGAGACGGCCAGGCACAAGCCGCGGTCTTTGAAAGAACCCGTCGGGTTTCTCGATTCGTCTTTGATCCAGACTTTTTTGAGATGGAGCTCCCGGGCGAGCCCTTTGGCGTCGATCAAGGGTGTAAAGCCCTCGCCCAGGGAGACGATATTTCGGTCATCGCTGACCGGCAGGAACTCGCGGTATCGCCACAGGGTTGCGGGCCGGCGGATCAGATCCGAGGGCTTAATGGAGCGTTGGAGTTTCTCAAGATCGTACTGGACCAGAAGCGGGGAGCCGCACGAGCAAAGGTTTAGGATTTGGCCTAAGGGAAATCGCCTGTCACAGCGGGGACAAACGATTTCTTTCGCGAAAGTCATCTAGCTGTAGTTACCACGACGAGCGAACCTTGGAAAGCGCCGCTGCTTGCGTTGACAAGCCTTCCTTCGCTGGTTTATGACATTGATAGTTCCGAACGCTAACTCGATTTCGTTAGAGAGGGGAATGCCGTGAGAAATCAATTCTGGGGTCTAGCGGTAACCGTTGGGCTAGGGCTTTTGCTGGGCGTATGGGCTGGCCAAGGGCTTGGGCAGGAGGATTTCTACAAGGGCAAGACGGTCCGAATCGTGGTCGGATCGGCGCCTGGAGGAGGGTTTGATACTTACGCTCGAGCCATCGCCCGGCAGATGGGAAAGCACGTTCCCGGCAACCCTACCGTCATCGTTGAAAACATGACTGGTGCTGGCAGCTTAAGGTCCGCCAACTATCTTTATCGGATAGCCAAGCCGGACGGCCTTACCATCGGCCATTTTCTTGGCGGCCTGCTTCTGGGCCAGGCACTCGGGCGAGAGGGCATCGAGTTTGACGCTCGAAAATTCGAGTACTTGGGGGTGCCGGTCAGGGAGAGCAGCATATGCGCTTTAGGCAAGAAGGTCGGATTCTCAACCATTGAGGAATGGCTTGCATCCAAGACGCCGGTCAAGTTGGGCGGGATTGCCCCTGGTAACGCTACGGATGATGTCGCGAAGATCCTCCAGGCCGGCATTGGACTGCCCATTCATTTGGTGTCCGGCTATAAAGGGACATCGGAAGTGAGGTTGGCGGTGGACGGCGGAGAGGTTTTTGGTGTCTGTATGGGATGGGACTCCATCAAGGCCACCTGGCGCAAGCAGCTCGATTCGGGTGAGGTGGCGATTGTTGTCCAGGCAACTGCCCGGCCCCACCCCGAGCTCCCGAAAGTTCCTTTGGCGCTAAGCTTCGCCAAGACCCAAGAGGGGCGCCGGCTCATCGAAGTCGGCATCCACGATCTGAGCGCTATCTTTCGGCCGTATGTTCTACCTCCGGGGACTCCCAAGGACAGGGTGGAAAATCTTCGGCGCGCTTTCGCGGAGACTCTGAAAGACCCGGAGTTTCTATCGGCGGCGGCAAAATCTCGCTTGAGCATCGATCCGGTGAGCGGCGAGGAGGCCAAGAAAATAGTCGCCGGGCTATTCGACCTCCCGCCCGCGCTCGCCGCCAAGTTAAAGGACACCCTGAAGTGGTGAGGGGAATCAGGCATGCCTGACTCCGCAGCTTATGATTAGTGGATGAGTTGCCAGGGAAAGTCCGGAACGCTTACGACCTATTTGAAGCAATGGCACATCACAAGCGCAGGCGACCGAAAAACCGCCGGTCCGGCTGTCTTCTCTGCAAGCCTTGGAAAATGAACGGCTTTGCAAAGGGCAGGTCGGACGCCGAGCGATTTTCCGATCACCGTCGCCGGGATTCTGCGGATCGGGAAATAGTGCGGGTGCAGAGAGAATATCTTCCTGTGAGGATTGCAGTATGAACCCTTATGGCAATCTTCGCCGGTCGCAACGACATGTTCAGCGGCTTGTGGCCGAGTTCAACGCCGACGAGCGGCTATGGCGGTACCTCGAAGGCAAGCGCCGCCTCCGTCGCCGGCTCTATCCGCGCATGTCCGCCAAGCTTCGAAAACAACTCGACCTGCTGGAGTTTACAGCGGCGCGGCCGCTGCAGGATTGCGTCGGGCGGTTTTGGGAAACTTGAAATCGAATTGCCCGTCCCCGGTATAAGCCGGTGTCCCAAGCCGTCTCGGTCATTTCGACATTTCGAGAATTCTCGAAACGTGGAAATGATTCCTGACGGCGAGCACGAGCCCCGATCCACGAGCGACGATTTGTCTCGCCTCAAGCCTGTCCGTATTGCCTATTGCCTCTTTTGCCAATGTGCCTTATTTTACGCCGAAATAGCTTCGGC
>JACPAM010000093.1 GCA_016180805.1 Deltaproteobacteria bacterium
CCGGGGAGTAGTGCTTCAGAACGCCTGCGGCAGAGGCGGGAAAAGCCCCCATGTGGAGCGGCAGGACCACGTGCTGGGCGACGACCTCGCCGTCGGTATTGAGGATGGCGCAGCTAGCGTCCTGGGACTCGCGGATGATCGTGGAAAAGCCGGTGCGAAAGAGCGAGTTCTGCATCTCCTGCACGATGCCAGCCAGCCGCGCGTAAATCACTTGCAACGTTATGGGATCTACTTCTGTCATCGGGATGGACTAAGCTCCCTCGGGGAGCGCGCTCTCGGCTGCGGCCGATGGGCTCGTGCCATGAGCCGTGCTGTTCGTAATCGGACGTCCGCAGCCTCGCTCGCCCTCCCCTCGGTCGCTCCCCGCTGCTGCGTCCATGTTTCGCTGCTCCGTGACCCCACTCAGCCTCTTGCCTATTGCCTCTCTTTCACTTTCACAATCAGATTGCGGTAGCTGTCTACAGTCGCTTCCTGCTCGGGCTGGATCACAGTGGTCGTGTCCATCTGCTCGATCACCGCAGGGCCTACGATGCTGTGCCCGGGTTCGAGCAGATCCGCCGCCTCTACCGACCTCCCCGTCGGCGCCACCTGGAAGAGCTGAGCTTGCGGCACTAGGCCGATCGAGACCAGGCGAAGGCTCACCAGCTCCACCGGTTCCGCTTCTGCCTTATGGCCGTGGGCCTGCTCGTGTTGGCTATCGAATCTTTGCCGCAGAAGACCCAGATCCTCGGCCTTCAAGGGCGGCATCGGTGCGGTCACCGTCAGCTCATAACCCTGGCCGGCATAGCGCAGGTCGACGAAGGGCTGGAGCGCCATCTCGCCGTCACTGAATCCCTCGGCAACCAGATCGGCTCTTGCTTGCTCGATCAATTGAGAAAAGAGGTGGTTGATCTCATCGAGGTCCAAGCCTTGCAGCGGCACGAGCTTGGAGCGGACATAGTCGTGCTTGACGTCGGACATGAGGAGCCCCAGGGCGGAGGTCACGCCAGGGGTGTACGGGATGAGGAGTGAGGGGATACCCAGGTCGAGCGCAATTCTTCCGGCGTGCATGGGCCCTGCGCCGCCGAAGGCAACCAGGGTGAAATCGCGAATATCGTAACCGCGCTGCGATGACACCGCCTTGATCGCTTCCTCCATCTTGACGTTGATGATCCTGACGACCCCGTCGGCCGCCTCTAGCAGGCCCAAGCCCAACGGACGGGCAATTTTCTCCCCCACAAGCTTCTCAGCTTTAGCTTTGTTGAGTTTGAGCCGTCCACCCAGAAACTTGTCCGGGTGCAGGACACCCAGAACCAGATTCGCGTCGGTGACGGTCGTCTCCGCCCCGCCCTGATCGTAGCAGATGGGCCCGGGGTCCGCCCCGGCGCTGTCCGGGCCGACCTGGAAGCCTCCGACCGCGTCCACCCTGGCGATGGTCCCGCCGCCGGCGCTTACCGTGTGGATGTCGAGCATGGGCAAGCTGATCGGTCGCTGGCTGATCCTGCCTTGAGTCGTGATCACAGGCGTTCCTTGGTGGATCAGCGCAACGTCGCAACTCGTTCCGCCCATGTCAAAGGTGATGATATTTTTGAGACCGGCCCTCTGGCTGATGCCCAGCGAGGCCATGACCCCTCCGGCAGGACCGGACAAGACCGTAGCCACGGGCTTTTTGGCGGCGCTTTGAAACGTGGAGACTCCGCCGTTGGACTGCATGATGTAAAGCTTCGGCGTGGTCACCCCCATCTCCCTCAAGCGCGCTTCGAGCCGGCCTAGGTAGCGACCGACCACGGGCGCGATGTAGGCGTTCATCACGGTCGTGCTCATGCGATAGAACTCGCGGATCTGGGGCAAGACCTCGCAGGAAAGCGAAAGGTTGGCTTCGGGAAACTCCTGCTCCACGATCTCCTTCATCTTGAGTTCGTGATCGGGGTTGAGAAAGGAGAAAAGAAAGCACACGGCGATCGATTCAACGCCCTTTTTTTTCAGGTTTCGGACCGCCTGAAGCGAGGACTCCACGTCGATGGGTCTCAGCACCTCGCCGCGGAAGTCAACACGCTCCGGGATTTCCTCGGTGTAATAAGGAGGAGCGAGGAGCCTGGGCTTCTCAAAAAAGAGATCGTAAGTCGCCGGCCCGTAGCCACGGGTCTGCTCCATGACCTCGTAGATGCCGCGAAACCCCTCGGTGACCAGGAGACCGGTCCTGGCGCCTTTTTCCTCGAGTAAGGTGTTGGTCCCCACGGTCGTGCCATGGGAGAAAAAGGAGATGTCGGCAGGTTTCACACCTTGGTCGAGCAGCTCTTTGGCTCCGTTGAGGACTGCCTGGAAAGGCTCCTTGGGGGTGGAAGGGACTTTGGTGATCGTGATCTCGCCGGTCTGTTCATTGAAAAAGACAAAATCGGAGAAGGTTCCTCCGGTATCAACGGTGACGCGGTACTTTGCCATTGCTGTTGGCTGTAGCATTATTTCCTTCAGGGTTCAACGATTCAGCTGGCAGTAGCAAAGAGTCTTGTTGGCGTTTACGCAACTTTTGATCTGCTCATAGGGCGATGAGGGAAGCGAGTCTACCATAGAATTTTGCAGGTGGCGGGGCAAGAGAGGATATTGGAGGAAAGGGAGGAGTCTTTTATTGAGAGAGTAAAAGGGACCGGGAGTCTTTTTCTCGATGGCCGCCGGTTAGCGGGTTGAGAACTGCTGAGCGTTAGAGTATCTTTCGCTTATGGGCACTACTGCGGAACAAGTGGCCAAGGAGGCTATGACCTTGCCTGCTGAATCGCGGGCCAGAGAAGAGGCGCTTCGCAAGGTCCGTGACGCCCTCAAGCGATGAGGTGCGTTTAGAGGTTGTTATGCAAAGCTTGATTACAGGGTTGCCGCCCGAGATTGCTCGACGGATTCACCCCGATTGGCGAAAGAACGAAGCGGAATATTGGGCGCATCGCGACGAGCTGCTTGCCGAATACCGTGACCAGTGGATAGGGTTTGCCGACGGGCGTGTGATCGTTGCCGGCAGCAGTCCAGTTGAAGTTTTCCATAAAGCGCAAGATTCCGGAAAGCATCCGTTCGTGACCTGCGTTGGCCACGAGCACGAGCCCAGCCGGATGCGCCGCGCTTCGTTCAACTACGATACAACGTATTCTCTAGAGATCCTGTTTCGTGGACCTGCCCGGGAGGTTGTGGTCAATCCCTAACAAGCCGATCCCTTGACTGAAACTCCCAAAGCTCGTGAGGCTCCTGCCGTGCGGAAGGGGGAGAAGTCCCATCGTTCCACTCGATCCTGACGCAATATAAGTAAACACCATGCTCGATGCGATTGTTGCGGTGATCACGAAGGGTGACAAGGTGCTGATGATCCAGAGAGCGCCGACTGTGCGGGGCGGGGGATATTGGGCGCCGGTGAGCGGGGAGGTCGAGCC
>JACPAM010000246.1 GCA_016180805.1 Deltaproteobacteria bacterium
AATAACGAAAGGGGAAGAGCCGCAACTCTTCCCCCTTCGATGCGCAGTTAACGGAACCAAGAAAACTGCCAGATTAGCCGCAAGGTGTTCCTGTAAGCGCCCCAGTACTACTGGTAAATAGCCAACTGCCTCCGGAAGCGCAGCCTTGTATGACCGTGGCGCTGACGATAAAGGTCGTTGCACTCACCGATGGGGCGGCAATGCCGATGTTGGTGCTCTGCTTGAACCCGCGGGCAGTTAAACCGCTGACCGTAGCCGAGTAGGTGTTGTTATCCACAAAATAGGCCTCTTGGGCTGTGGCCATATTTTTAGCGGCGGACTTAGCATCAGAGTCAAAACCCCTACGGCGGTACGCGGCAAATTGCGGGATAGCGATGGCCGCCAATATACCGATGATCGCGATAACGACGAGCAGCTCGATCAGGGTAAAACCCCCCTCGGCACGTAACCTTAGTCTATTCATAATTTCAAAGTCCCCCTTTTTATTCCTTTCTTCCTGTAGCTTTCCCAATAAGCTTGCCTTTAACCCGCCCCGGCGTGGGTCCTTCTATCACCTCCTTTGGCCGAAGGTCGGGATTCGCAAGTCGTGAATAGCGAGCACAGCAAGTTCGGTGCCACCTTCGCGGAGAGCGCTCAAAAGCGTATTTGCCGCAAACCGTTATCGCAAAGCCTTTGAGAGATAAAAAATCACCGTAAAATCAGAATGTTAACTCGATGAGCATCAAATTGACAATTTTTTGTCAGTGACAAAAATAGGCGAATGACTGGGCACTTACAAAATCTTTCATATTCGAATTTTACGGGAAACGTTACTCTCCGACTCTTTCATCGCCGGTTTCTTGGTCTTTCACATTTAGCAAGCCGTACTTCTCCAGCCTATGCCGAAATGATCTGTAATTGATCCCCAAGACCTCAGCCGCCCTCTTTTGTACACCGTTGGACCTTTTGAGCGCCCCCAAAAGGAGACATTTTTCATGGGTAGCGAGCTCGTCATCCAAAGACACACCTTTGTTGAAGAACAAATCCGCGCCACCCGGGGCGGTGCGCTCAAAGAGCTTAAATTCCTCGGAGATGGAAACCCCTTTTACATTGGCTGGCAAGTCTTCCTCGGTAAGCACGTTCTTATTGGTAACCGCGACCGCGTGTTCCACAATATTCTCTAACTCCCGGATATTTCCCGGGTAGGAATAGTTGATAAGGTACATGAGCGCGTCGCTGGAGATCTCTTCCACCTCTTTATTAAGAGCCGTCGCATACTTGAGCATGAAATGGTGGGTCAGCGCTGGAACATCCTCTTTCCGACTGCGCAGCGGCGGCAGGGTCATTTGAACCACGTTGAGGCGGTAGAAGAGATCCTCCCGAAAGCGCCCCTTCTCCAGCTCCTTCCGCAGATCCTTGTTGGTGGCGGAGATCACGCGGACATCGACCTTGACCTGCTTGCTCCCGCCAACCGGCGTGAAGGCCTTCTCTTGCAACACGCGCAGAAGCTTGACCTGTAGATGCAGCGGCAACTCTCCTACCTCATCCAGAAAAATACTTCCGCCGTCAGCCTGCTTAAACAGACCCAGATGATCCGAGACCGCGCCGGTGAAGGCGCCCCGGACATGGCCGAAAAGCTCGCTCTCGATCAAATTCTCAGGAATGGCCCCGCAGTTGACGGCTACAAAAGGGCCATCCTTGCGCTGACCATTGAAATGGATGGCGCGGGCAACCAACTCCTTTCCGGTCCCGCTCTCTCCGGAGATCAGTATGTTGGTATTTGTCGCCGCCACCTTTTGGATCAGGTGGTAGATCCGATCCATTCCACCACCCTTGCCCACGACTCCTTCGAACTTAAAGCTCTTATCGTCGCCCTCGCTGCTCCCAGGGGTAAGCTCCCGCTCCCTGGCCCGGCGCAATTCCTCCTCGAAGCGCACTTTCTCCTCGAGATCCTTGTGCTTGCTGACGTCCTCGAAGATGGCGACAAAGCCGATCAAATCTTTGCCGGGGTTGTTCAGTGGGGCGAGCGTCAGCCGGAGATGTTTGTTCTGCCCCTGCGGGTCGACAAAAGGGAACTCGCCCACCATCACGCGCTGCTGCTCCTGAGAGATCCCGAAGTTATAAGCAAGGGCCGGGAAAATATCCGTGAGCTTTCTGCCTTTGGTCGTGCCCTCTTTAAGGCCGGTCAGAGTCTGAGCCTGCGGGTTGAAATAATTGATTTCCCCTTTCAAATCGGTGATCGCCACCCCGCCTCCCACCCCATGGATCAGCGCTTCCTTTAAGGCCTCCAGGTCGGTAGCCTCTTTTTGTGTTTCTCGAAGGAGCCGCTCCGCCTCATAGAGTTTGCGAGCGAGAAAAGCGCCTAAGAAGGCGATGATAAAAAAGGTCGGTATATTCAGCGTGAGGCCCATCACGAAAGGCCCCAAGCCCGAGAACCAGGTGCCGAACAAGTGGTAATGGCTCCACAAAAGAAGGGCTCCGTAGCAGACCGAAGATAGCCCGGCAGTGATAAAGGCCCCTCGATAGAAGAGCAGGATCGCGCTGTTGACGATGGCCAGGTTATAGAGGAACGGAAACGGGCTCTCGATGCCGCCGGTGAAAAGGACGACGGCGGTAATCAAAACAACGTCGAAATCAATTTGCCCGTGAGAGAAGATAACAAGGTTCCTGACCCAAGGAAGGACCAGAGCCGAACTTATCGACACAAGATAGGCTGCGATCAACGGGATCTGAAGCGAACGAAGCAGCCCGGGGTCGGCTTCCCCCTTGGCAAAATAAAAGAGCGCCGTCGCGCCGAGAAAAAAGGTGAGGATGACGACCCTGAGAAAGAGCAGCCACCTGAGTCTTCGGGTAAGCTCTCGTCTCTCGCCGCTCACGCCTCGGCTCCCTTCCATCAATTCCACGCTCCCTGTCGGCCGATACTTCCGGCGGTCAACCCAATCCCTCCTCGCCTTTAGGACACCAGGGTGCCGAGTTGAAAGATAGGCAGGTACATCGAGATGACCAGCCCGCCGAGGATCACTCCCAGAACCACCATGATCATCGGCTCCATGAGAGAGGTGAGATTGGCCACCGAGTTATCCACCTCTTCTTCGTAAAAATCCGCGACCTTTTTAAGCATGGCATCCAGCGCGCCGGTATTTTCGCCGATCGCCACCATCTGGCATACCATCGGGGGGAAAATCTTGCTCTCGGTGAGCGGCTCCGCTACGGTTTTTCCCTGGCTGATGCTGACCCGCGCGTCCATGATCGCCTTCTCCACGACTTTGTTTCCCGCCGTCTTGGCCGTGATGGCCAGACCATCAAGAATGGGAACTCCCGAGGTCAACAGGATCGACATGTTTTGCGAAAAACGCGCCACCGCGACCTTGCGCAGCAAATCACCGATAATCGGCGTCTTCAGCATGATCCCGTCGATAGTCATTCTCCCCTGGGGTGTCTTGTAGTACATCCGGATGGCGACGCCGATGCCCACGAGGACAACCACCATATAGAAGAAGTAGGCCCGAAACCAGTTACTCAGGTTAATGGTGATCTGTGTCGGCGCCGGCAAGGCCTTGCCCATACCCCCGTAAAGCTCGGCAAAGACGGGAATAACATAGAGGAGCAAGACCGTAACGACGGCCACCGCCACCACAACGATCGTGCAGGGATAGATCATGGCGCCCTTGACCTTTTTCTTCAGCCTGTTCGATTTCTCGATGAACATTGCGATCCGGTTTAGAATCGTGTTCAAAACACCGCCGACTTCTCCGGCAGCGACCATGTTCACATAGAGATCATCGAAAGCTTTCGGATGCTTTTTCAGGGCATCCGCCAGGGTGAAGCCGCCCTCGACGTCCTGCTTGATGTCCCGGATAATGTTCCTGAAGGTTTTACTCTCGGATTGCTGGCTCAAGATCTCGAGGCCCTGAACAATAGGAAGGCCCGCATCGATCATGGTGGCAAACTGCCGGGTAAAGAGCATCACGTCATGGGCGGTGACCTTTGGCCCGAACCCCGGTATGGTGAGTTCTTTCTCCAGCCCCTTGCCCTTTTCCCGCACGCGGGTCGGAATCGGCTGGATCCTCTGGCTGCGTAGTCGCGCGAGCACTGCTGCCTGGTTCGCCGCCTCCATCTCGCCCTTCATCACTTTCCCCTGGGCGGTTTTGCCTTCCCACAAAAAAACTGGCATGTGACACCTCCGTGTCAGTCAACAGTCAATGGTAAACAGTCAATAGCCCGCTCTCCCCCCATTGACGAATGACTATTGACCCCGATCCGACAAAAACTGACCACCCTGTAGGTCGTCAGGGCTATACATGGCGCGGTTCGCAACCCAACGGATAGTGGCTCCTGAACTTCACCCAAGGTGAATTCCTGATTCATGGCACGCCCGCCCGCTCTCTCTGATCTGATGCCCATGGGAGATGATTTCCACGGCCGGTTAATGTCGGATCGGGGTTGACCATTAACTTTTTCACATCCCCAGCGAAAAGACCGAGCCGAACCCCTTGTCCGAATCGGTCACGCGCACGGTCTCTTCGATGGTCGTCAGCCCTTCCCGCATCTTTTGAATGCCGCTCATCCTGAGCGTGCTCATTCCGAGCTTCACCGCTTCCCGCTTCAAATCGCCCGCCGAAGCCCCCCTGAGAATCAACTCCTTTATCGCCTCGTGCAAGACCATGACCTCGTAGAGCGCCAGGCGGCCTCTGTATCCGGTATGGTTGCAGTTTGGGCAACCCTTGCCGTGATACGCTTGAAAGCCCATGCTCACCTCCGCGGCTTCGACCCCGATATTGATCAGCGCCTCCGGGCTAACCTCCGCAGGCTCTTTACAGGCGGAGCAGATCTTACGTACCAAACGCTGGGCCGCGATGAGGTTAACGGACGAGGTCAGCAAGAAGGGCTCCACGCCCATATTGATCAAGCGATCAATGGTTGACGGTGCGTCATTGGTATGAAGGGTACTAAGGACCAGGTGGCCGGTCAGAGCCGCCTTGACCCCGATTTGCGCCGTCTCGAGGTCGCGAATCTCACCCACCATGATTATATCCGGGTCCTGACGCAGAAAGGATCTAAGACAGGCGGCAAAATTAAGGCCTATTTCGTCTCGAACCTGGACCTGGTTAATTCCCATCAGGTTATATTCCACCGGATCCTCGGCCGTAGAGATGTTGACATCCGGCTTATTGAGCTCGGAAAGAGCCGAGTAAAGCGTGGTCGACTTGCCGCTCCCTGTCGGCCCCGTGATCAGGATCATTCCGTAGGGTTTATAGATCGCTCCCTGAAAGTCCTTCAGGGTCTGCGGATCAAAGCCGAGCTTCGTCATGTCCAACTGCAGGTTGGACTTGTCCAATAGCCGCATAACGATCTTCTCACCGAAAAGAGTCGGCAACACAGAGACGCGGATATCGAGTTCCTGTCCGTTGCCCATCTTGAGCTTGATGCGCCCGTCCTGCGTTAGCCGCCGCTCCGCGATATCCAGATTCGCCATAACCTTGAGGCGCGAGAGCAAGGGGTTTTTAAGGCGCAGCGGGGGATTCATGATCTCGTGTAGAATTCCGTCCACGCGGAACCGGATGCGGAAGACCTTTTCATACGGCTCGATGTGAATATCGCTGGCACCCCGCTTTGCGGCATCGGCCAAAACCGCGTTGACCAGCGTGACGACCGGCGCTTCGTTGGTTGCTTCCTGGAGCTCCGCGAGGTTGATGTCTTCTTCGTCGCGGATAATCTCCATCCCCGTTTCGGAGAATTTCTTGAGTACGTCGTCATAGCTGACCGTACCGAAGCGCTGCTCCAAGACCTTCCGAACGGACGAACTCGAAGCAAGCTGTACCCGGACGCCGTAGCCGGTGATAAACTTGACTTCATTAAGAGCGGCCAGGTTCGTGGGATCCGTCATGGCCACGGTCAGCGTTGAGCCGAGGAGCTTCAACGGAATGACCTGGTGCTTTTGAACGAGATGGGGAGGAACGAGATTGAAGACGTTGTTAGGAATCTCGTTGTTGTCGATCTCGACCTTTTGCAGGCCGAACTGTTTGGCGAGGAAGTCAGTTAGCTGTTGCTCGGTGGAGAACCCTAGGCGAACCAGCTCCTGGACGAGATTTGACCCGTTTTCTTTCTCCTTTCCTAACGCTTCGTTGAGCTGCTCGCGGGTGACAAGCCCGCCTCGAACCAAGACATCGCCCAAACGTGCTTCCATAGAAAGGCCCCACCAGCAAGAATTGAATTATCCTAGAAATGCCCTTTTTTGTCAATTTCCGTTCCTTGTCAGAAGGGGACAGTCCCCGCCTTAGGCAGGGGACTGTCCCCTTCCCTTATGGCACAATTTTCAACGCAATATGGCTATCGCCCGCTTTGCAACACCGCCTGAGCCGCTGCCAATTTAGCAATCGGCACTCGATAGGGAGAGCAACTCACGTAGTCCAACCCCACTTTGTGGCAAAAGGCAACTGATTTCGGATCGCCGCCGTGTTCTCCGCAGATGCCAATCTCTAAATCTTTGCGCACCTTGCGCCCCTTCTCAATAGCGATACGCATGAGAGCCCCCACTCCGTCTCGATCGATGCTCACGAACGGGTCTTCCGGGAGCACTCCATGCTCTATATAACTAGGCAGAAATTTGCCCGCGTCGTCGCGCGAGAGCCCCATGCACGTTTGCGTCAGATCATTGGTGCCAAAGGAGAAAAACTCCGCCTCGCGAGCGATCTCATCCGCGACCAGACAAGCCCGCGGCAGCTCGATCATGGTCCCCACCAGATAGCGAATTTTCACGCCGTAGGCCTGGATGGTCTCCCGGGCCACTCGCTCGACGATCTCGCGCTGCGCGTGGAGTTCTTGGCGCGTTGCCACCAAGGGGATCATCACCTCGGGAAAAGGATTCTTCCCTTCCCGACGCAGCTCACAAGCCGCCTCAAAAATAGCTCGTGCCTGCATCTCGGTGATTTCCGGATACGATATCCCCAGGCGGCAGCCTCGGTGTCCAAGCATGGGGTTGAACTCATGCAACGCCGAGACCTTGTTCCGCAGCGTCTCGATCGGGACCTGCATGATCCCGGCGAGCCCTTCCAACTCCTCTTCATCCTTGGGCAAGAACTCGTGCAGCGGCGGATCCAATGTCCGAATCGTCACCGGGAGATTTCCCATGACTTCGAGGATGCCCTTGAAATCCTCCCGCTGTATCGGCAAGAGCTTCGCCAGCGCCCGCCGCCGGCCGTCCTCGGTCTCCGCCAGGATCATCTCTTGGACGGCCCGGATCCGCTCGCCCTCGAAGAACATGTGCTCGGTGCGGCAAAGCCCAATGCCTTCGGCACCAAAGGCCCTGGAGGTCCGGGCTTGCTCCGGGAGGTCCGAATTGGTGCGAACGCCGAGCTTCCGAGTTTCATCCACCCACTTCATGAGTTTGGCAAACCGCTGATAGACGTGTGAAGCTTTAGGCTCGATTGACTTTCCGATCAGGACCTGCAACACCTCCGAGGGAAGGGTCCGGACTTCTCCCTCGATAACCTCGCCGGTCGACCCGTCCACAGAGATCCAATCGCCTTCCTTTAGGACTTTGGACCCCACCGCCATCTGCCGCCGGGCGTTCTCCATACGGAGCGCCTCGCAGCCGACCACGCAGACCTTCCCCATCTGCCGTGCGACCAGCGCTGCGTGCGAGGTCATGCCTCCCCGGGCGGTCAGGATCGCCTGCGCTGCCACCATACCGCGGATATCCTCCGGGCTGGTTTCGACACGGCACAGAATGACGCGTTCACCGCGCATGCCCCACGCCTCTGCGTCCTCGGCTGAAAACACGACGCGCCCGGTTGCCGCGCCCGGGCCGGCCGGCAAACCTTTCGCAACAATGCGGCCTTCCTTGGCCGTTCGCTCTTTGTCGGCGCTGTCAAAAATGGGCCGCAAAAGCTGATTCAGCTGATCCGGCTCGATCCGGAGCAGGGCTTCCTTTTTCGAGATAATGCGCTCCCCGACCATGTCCACCGCGATGCGCACGGCGGCGAAGCCGGTCCGCTTGCCGGCTCGGGTCTGGAGCATCCAGAGCTTGCCTTCCTCGATCGTAAACTCAATATCCTGCATATCCTTATAGTGACGCTCCAGAATTTTGCAGATGCGTTCGAGCTCCCGATAGCTTTTGGGCATCACCTCCTTGAGCTCAGCGATCGGCCGAGGAGTTCGGATGCCGGCGACGACATCTTCTCCTTGGGCGTTGATCAAAAACTCGCCGTAAAAACGTTTCGCACCGGTGGCGGGGTCCCGCGTAAACGCGACTCCCGTGGCGCAGCTCTCGCCCATATTGCCAAAAACCATGGCCTGAACATTCACCGCCGTCCCCCATGTGTGCGGGATGCGATAGTGTTCGCGGTAGGCGGTGGCGCGGTCGTTGTTCCACGAGCCAAGAACCGCCCCGATGGCGCCCCAAAGCTGCTCGTAGGGATCTTCCGGAAACTCCTTGCCTAACCTGGTCTTGATCTCCGCCTTAAACTCCGTGACCAGCTCTTTGAGATCCTCGGCGCTGAGGTCCGTGTCAAACCGGGCGCCACGCGCCGCCTTCTTGCGTTCGAGGATGACCTCGAACGGATCGCGCTCGCCTTTCTCTTTGGGTTTGAGGCCCATCACGACATCGCCGTACATCTGAACGAAACGCCGGTAGGAGTCATACGCAAAGCGCGGCTTTTTGGCACGCCCCATGAGTCCTTGGACCGTTTGATCATTGAGTCCGAGATTCAACACCGTGTCCATCATCCCCGGCATGGACTCCCGAGCGCCGGATCGGACCGAGACCAGCAACGGATTGTCGCCTGCACCAAAGCGCCGGCCGAGAATTTTCTCCACCCGTTTAAGCGCTGCCGCGACTTCTCGCTCCAGCCCTTTGGGGTACTGACGGTTATGCGCATAATAGTAAGTGCAAACCTCGGTCGTGATGGTGAAGCCGGGCGGCACCGACGCGCCGATCCGGGTCATCTCATGAAGCCCGGCTCCTTTTCCTCCCAGATATTCTCGCATGCTCGCCTTCCCCTCCGCCTTGCCCCCGCCAAAGAAGTAGACATACTTTTCCCGCTTAGCCATGCTTCCCTCCAAGTAAAACTTTTCGATACGACTTCTAGAGCCGTTTTTCAACCCCGATCCTCAATATCTGCTGGGCAGAAAAGCTACCAGGTCAAAGAGGAAGTGTCGAGAAAAGAGGCCGATTTCAACTCCCGGCTGGTCTGGAATTGGATAAAATGGCGCAGAACCGAGCGCCCCTCCGTTAGCGCCGCGGACGAAAACGATGCGTGGTCAGAAAGAATGGATTTTGCTCTTTGCACCGCCACTAAAACTTCGATCGCCTCGGCGGACAGAGGCACGGCTTCCTTTCGCAAAGCGGAGCAGCTTGCGCATAGTAGCCCGCCGTCACGCGCGCTGAAGCGCCAATGACCCGGCGAATTTCCAGCCCGCGTTCTCCGGCAGCGGCGGCAAGACTCCAAGGCGGGTTGATAACCCGCCAGACCGAGTAGTTTAAGCTCGTAGAAAGCTAAAAACGAATGTGACGGGCCTCGATCTTCAACCCAGATCAGGCCTTCTTTTAAATGGTCAAAGAGCGAGCGGCTCTCCTCGCGCTCGGTCGCAAACGCATCGGTAACTTCCATTAGGTAAGAAGCACACGCAATCTTCTCTAGGCTCGTCGTTAGATTCTTGTGTGGCCGTATCAGGTCACACGCATGAATGAAAGCCAGGGTGGTATGCGGTCGGTCGCGGAAGCTCAACTGAACCAGCGAGAAGGGCTCAAGGGTGTTAACGAACCTTCGCCGTGACCGCTTAGCCCCTTTGGCAATGCCGGTCACTTTCCCATACTCAGCGGTAAGAAAGGAAACAATCTTATCGGACTCGCCAAAGCTCCAGGAGCGCACAACGATGGCGGGGGTCACAAGGATGGAATGCATGGCGGCGAGAGGCGCTCCATGAGGCTGTTTAGCATTTTTTTAAAACGGGCGCAAACGTGTTAAAAATCAATGAGTTTACCAATGGCGGAGGTTGACAAAGAAACAACTCGTGATTATATTTTGCCGCACATTTATTCCCGGCGGTAAAAAGAAGATGGACGAAGCAGAGAAAAAAGGAAACGGGAAAGCTGACGGCGCCGAGACTGCTCCGGAGGAGGAAGCAGGCGAACAAACTTCCCCCCTCTCCGAAGTGGAGCAGTTGCGCCAGCAGCTTGAGGCCAAGGAGCTTGAAGCCAAGGAAAACTACGACCGCTATCTGCGCCAAGCGGCGGAGCTGGACAATTTTAAGAAGCGCACGGCACGGGAGAAGACGGAAAGCATCCGTTACGCTAATGAAACTCTCATGCGGGAGATCCTGCCGACCTTGGACAACCTTGAGCGGGCCGTGGAGCACGCCACGGGGGGAGGGAATGGCGAATCCTTCGTGGAAGGTATCGAGATGGTGCTCAAAGGGCTTCTCGAGGCTCTTAATCGCCACGGGCTAAGCCAAATAGCTGCTCTAGGCGAGGCGTTCAATCCCGAAAAGCATGAAGCATTTGCTCAAGTCGAGCGCACCGACTGCGAGCCAAACACCGTTGTGCAGGAGCACCACAAGGGATACTACCTGTGCGATCGCCTGCTCCGGCCCGCTCTGGTGACGATCTCTAAGTTGCCCGAATCCAAGGAGAAAAAAAGCTCCGAGGGAGAGGTTGAAAATGGGGAGGGGGATGATTAAATAACATGCGTTTTACATCCGGGAACCCCACAGGAAGAGCTTGAGGAGACCAAAAAGATGGCAAAGGTGATTGGCATTGACCTCGGAACCACGAATTCCTGCGTCGCGATCATGGAGGGCGGAGAGCCCAACGTAATCGCCAATGTGGAGGGGAGCCGTACCACGCCTTCGGTGGTAGGCTTTTCCGACAGCGGGGAACGTTTGGTGGGCCAGATCGCCAAACGACAGGCGATCACCAACCCGGAGAATACCATCTTTTCGATCAAGCGATTGATGGGGCGCCGGTACGAAGACCCCGAGGTCAAAAAGGCGGTAAGGGTGCTGCCCTACAAGGTGGTGCCGGCCGAAAACGGCGATGCCTGGGTGGAAAGCCGCGGGAAAAAGTACAGCCCGCCGGAGATCTCAGCGTTCATCCTGCAGAAGATGAAGCAGACCGCCGATGAGTATCTAGGCGAAAAGGTGACCGACGCGGTCGTCACGGTTCCCGCCTACTTCAATGACTCCCAGCGCCAGGCTACGAAGGATGCTGGCCGGGTTGCCGGTCTAAACGTGCTGCGCATCATCAATGAACCCACCGCCGCCTCCTTGGCCTACGGTCTCGATAAGAAGAAGGACGAAAAGATCGCCGTCTTTGACCTTGGAGGGGGGACATTCGATATCTCAATCCTTGAGGTTTGGGGCGAAGGCGGGCTGGAGGTCAAGGCAACCAACGGCGACACGTTTCTCGGTGGGGACGACTTCGATCAGAAAGTCATTGACTATCTAGCCGATGAGTTCAAGAAAGATCAGGGGATCGACCTGCGCAAAGACCGCATGGCGCTCCAGCGCTTGAAGGAAGCCGCGGAGAAGGCCAAGTGCGAGCTTTCATCGTCGCTGGAAACCGATATCAATCTTCCGTTCATTACGGCGGACCAGCACGGGCCGAAGCACCTCAACATGAAGCTTACCCGGTCGAAACTGGAAGCGCTCTGTGCTGAACTGGTCGACCGCACGGAAGCCCCGTGCCGTCAGGCGCTCAAGGATGCCGCACTGACCCCAGCCGACATCGACGAGGTGGTCTTGGTCGGAGGAATGACGCGGATGCCGGCGGTTCAGGAAAGGGTCAAAAAGATCTTTGGCAAAGACCCGCACAAAGGCGTCAACCCGGATGAAGTCGTCGCTGTCGGCGCGGCGATTCAGGGGGCGGTGCTCAAGGGAGAGGTCAAGGACATCTTGCTCTTGGACGTCACGCCGCTTTCCTTGGGTATCGAAACATTGGGCGGGGTGTTCACCAAGTTGATCGAGCGAAACACCACCATTCCTACGAAAAAGAGTCAAATTTTCTCCACCGCCTCCGACAGCCAGACCGCCGTTTCCATTCGGGTCTTTCAGGGCGAACGGGAGATGGCTGGGGACAACAAGCTGCTCGGCCAGTTTGACCTCGTCGGGATTCCGCCGGCGCCCCGAGGTGTTCCCCAGGTCGAGGTGGCCTTTGATATCGACGCGAACGGCATCGTCCATGTCTCGGCGAAGGACCTGGGAACCGGAAGAGAGCAGTCGATCAAGATTACGGCCTCCAGCGGTCTTACCGAGCAAGAGATCAAACAGATGGTCAAAGACGCCGAGGCACACGCCGCTGAGGACCGCAAGCGGAAAGAGGTGGTCGAGGCCCGTAACCAGTTGGACTCGCTGATCTACTCCACCGAGAAATCCCTCAAGGATTATAGCGGCGAACTGGAAGCCGGGGTCAAGGAGAACATCGAGGCGGAGTTGCAGAAGGCGAAAAAGGCCATGGAAAGCCAGGATGCGCAGACCATCCGCGCCGCCGCTGACGACCTCACCCGATCCTCGCATAAGCTTGCAGAAGCCATGTATGCCAAAGCTTCCCAACAGCGGGCCTCGGCGCGGCAAGAATCAGCTCCGGAGACGAACGAGGGGGGAGAGAAGAAGGGAGAGGGGAAGAAGAAAGAGGATGTCGTGGATGCCGATTTCGAGGAGGTCAAGGAGTAGGTTATCGGAAGGAGACTCACGATTCCCTACTAAATCCCGCAGAAGGCCCCTGCTCCCCTATTGATTGCGGAGAGGGGCTTTCTTATTATGAGGTTCACGGTTGAACGGAAAAAGAGACTACTACGAAACCCTGGGCGTGAACCGGGGTGCCAGCGAAGAAGAGGTTAAAAAGGCCTACCGCAAGCTGGCGCTCAAGTACCATCCCGACCGCAATCCGGGAGACAAACAGTCAGAGGAGCGCTTCAAAGAGATCTCCGAGGCTTACCAGGTTCTGGTGGATGCGGAGAAGCGGGCTCAATACGATCAGTTTGGCCACGCGGCTTTCGGCGACGGTGGCCCGTTTAGGGGCGGTTTTGACTTCACGACCGGCTTCGAAGACATCTTTGGTGATATTTTTGGCGAGTTCTTCGGGGCCGGGACCGGTCGGCGCCGGACTCGAGTGAGAGGAGAAGACCTACGCTATCAGATGGACCTGACCTTTGAGGAGGCGGTTTTTGGCGCCGAGAAAAAAGTCAAGGTTCCGCGGCAGGGCCGCTGCGACACGTGTCAGGGAACTGGATGCAAGCCTGGGACCTCACCCCGCACCTGCCCGAGCTGTCGCGGGAGGGGGCAGGTGAGCTTCCAGCAAGGTTTCTTCAACGTCTCCCGCACCTGCGCACAATGCCGTGGAGAAGGAACCATCATTGGCGACCCTTGCCCCGCATGCAACGGCCAAGGCCGGGTCCGCAAGTTTCATACCCTCAGCATAAAGATCCCGCCGGGTGTCGATAGTGGCTCCAGGCTCAAGTTGCGGGGCGAAGGCGAAAGCGGAGCGTCCGGGGGTCCGCCAGGAGACCTGTACGTGGACATCCAGGTCGCGCCCCATCCGCTTTTTATACGGGACGGACTCGATATCATTTGCGAGATCCCCATCAGTTTTGTTCAGGCCGCTTTGGGCGCCGAGATCGACGTGCCCACGCTGGAGGGAAAAGTAAAGATGAAGATCCCCGCCGGCACGCAGTCGGGAAAGGTCTTCCGCCTGAAAGGCAAAGGCGTCAGAGACGTTCAGGGGTACCGCCAGGGAGATCAGCTCGTCCGCGCGGTTGTCGAGACTCCTACTCACCTGACCCCGCGTCAGAAGGAGCTGCTCAGGGAGCTCGCAGCGCTCGGGGGAGAGGAAGTCCATCCCCTGTCAAAAGGATTTTTTGACAAGGTGAAACAGATCTTTGGCTAATGCTTCGCTGCTCGTCGGGTCCGTCCGATCCGGGCTTGCCGTGCTGCCAGGATTCCCTGCGCGCCTCCGTGCGCGAAGCGCTTGGTTGACGGCCCGACCCAATCGGTTTAAGTTCCATTTGAGGAAGACGGGAGGCCTATGAGCGAGACCCAATGGAATGTTGATCCTCAGGAAGGCAAGGGGTCCCAAGTGGAGATCCCCGAGGTGATTCCGCTCCTTCCCATTCGCGACATCGTGATCTATCCCTACATGATGTTGCCGCTCTTTGTGGGGCGGGACATGTCCATCCAGGCGGTGGAAGAAGCGCTCACCCGGGATCGCCTGATCTTCCTGGTGGCGCAAAAGAATTCTGCGGAAGATAACCCGAAACCCGCCGATATCTACGGCATCGGGACCGTCGCTTCCATCATGCGCATGCTGAAGCTCGCCGACGGCCGAGTCAAAATCCTCGTGCAGGGTCTGTCCAAGGGCGAGATCGAATCTTACACTCGCGAGCGACCGTTCTACGAGGTTAAGATCCGCAAGGTGACCGAGCCCGCGATCCCAGAGGTTTCGATCGAGGTCGAGGCCTTGATGCGCAACGTCAAAGAAAAGATCGAGCAGATCCTCAATCTCAAGAACCTCCCCCCGGAGATCGGAATGGTGACCGACAACATCAGCGATCCCGGGGTGCTAGCCGACCTGGTCGCGTCCAACCTGCGCCTGAAGATCGAGGAGAGCCAGGCGATTCTCGAGATCTTCGAGCCGGTGGCCCGGCTGAAAAAAGTGACCGAGCTTTTGAGCCGTGAGCTGGAGCTTTCCACGATGCAGGCCCGCATCCAGAATCAGGCCAAAGAAGAGATGAGCAAGACGCAGCGCGATTATTTCTTACGCGAGCAGCTTAAGCAAATCCAGCAGGAACTGGGGGAAGGGGATGAGCGCGCCGAGGAAATCAAAGAGCTTAAAAAATCGATCGAAAAAGCCAAGATGCCCCTCGAAGTCAAGCGCGAGGCCGAGAAGCAGCTCAAGCGGCTAGAGCAGATGCATCCCGAAGCTTCGGAGGCTTCCCTGGTCCGCACGTATCTGGATTGGCTCGTAGAACTCCCGTGGAGCAAGCGAACGAAGGACAATTTGAACATCCCGAAAGCCAAGCAGGTGCTCGACGAAGACCATTACAATCTGGAGAAGGTCAAGGAACGGATCCTCGAATACCTGGCCGTCAACAAGCTCAGGCGCAAGATCAAGGGGCCGATTCTATGCTTTGTCGGCCCGCCGGGCGTCGGCAAGACCTCCCTGGGGAAATCGATTGCCCGCGCTCTTGGGCGGAACTTTGTTCGCGTCTCCCTCGGGGGCATTCGTGACGAGGCGGAGATCCGCGGCCACCGAAGGACATACGTCGGAGCCCTGCCGGGAAGGGTCATCCAAGGAGTCAAACAGGCGGGCTCCAAAAACCCCGTCTTCATGCTGGATGAGATTGACAAGGTCGGGACCGACTTCCGCGGCGACCCATCGGCAGCTCTGCTGGAAGTGTTGGATCCGGAGCAGAACCATGCCTTTAGCGACCACTACCTGAACCTGCCGTTCGATCTCTCCAACGTCCTGTTCATCTGCACGGCGAACCTGCTGGATCCCGTCCCGCCCGCGCTTGCCGACCGCATGGAGGTGATTCAACTGTCTGGCTACACCAACGAGGAGAAGTTGGAGATCGCGGGCAGGTTTCTCATCCCGCGACAGCTCGAAGACAACGGGATCACCACGAAGCAGCTCGACATCTCCGACGACGCCGTCCTGCGCATCATCGCCCAGTACACCAAGGAAGCCGGGCTCAGAAACGTCGAGCGCGAGATCGCCTCGATCTGCCGCAAGGTGGCGCGCAAAGTCGCCGAGGGAAAAAAGGATCTTACCCGGGTGACCCGCGGAAACCTGCACCTGTTTTTGGGCCCGGCCAAATTTTTACCGGAGACTGAGCAGGAGCACCACGAGATTGGCGTTGCCACCGGCCTGGCCTGGACGAGCGCGGGGGGTGAGGTTCTTTACGTCGAGGCCTCGCTTTCCAAGGGAAGAGGGAACCTGACCCTGACCGGCCAACTAGGCGAGGTCATGAAAGAGTCCGCGCAGGCCGCCGTCAGCTATGCCCGCTCCCACGCTAAGGAGTTGGGCATCGATGAGGATTTCTACCAAAAGCTCGACATCCACATCCATGTCCCCGCGGGAGCCATCCCCAAGGACGGCCCGTCGGCGGGGATCACGATGGCAACCGCGCTGACCTCAGCCCTGACCAAACGCCCCGTGAGCCGAGACGTGGCGATGACCGGGGAGATCACGCTGCGGGGAAGAATCCTTCCGGTCGGCGGTTTGAAGGAGAAATGCCTCGCCGCCTTCCGTGCGGGGATCCGGACCATCGTCATCCCGGAAAAAAACCAAAAAGACCTCGATGAGATTCCCAAGCCGCTCAGGCGGAAACTTACGGTCAGCCCGGCAAGCAACATGGCTGAGGTTCTCAAGGTCGCGCTGCTGGACAAGAGCACTCCCAAGCGCTCCGCCCAATCCCTGGTCGCCTCCGGAAAATCCAAACCCGCCAAAGGGAAGCGGTGGAAGCCCAAGGAAAAACCCCTGGAGAGGGCACGCAGGGAAAGACCGATCCTGCTTAGGGCCTGATGCGGTTACGCGAGTTAGGGGAGTTCGGCCTGATCGAGAGAATCCGCAAGGCCACCCCAAGCGGCCCAGGGGTCCGCTTGGGCATCGGCGATGATGCGGCGTGGGTCGAGTGCAAAAAGGCCTCGCTGCTGGTCACCTCGGACCTACTTTTAGAGGGCGTTCACTTCAGTCTCAAGTGGACCACGTTTCGCGGCTTGGGTTACAAGACGCTCGCCGTCAACTTGAGCGACCTCGCGGCGATGGGAGGGAGTCCGGCCTACCTGATTCTTTCTCTGGGGATTCCTGTTGACTTTAAGGCCGAGGATGTAGAACAATTCTATCGCGGCATGCGCGCGCTCGCCTCACGTAGCGGCGTCGCATTAATCGGCGGCGACACGAGCGCATCGAAGCGTTTCTTCATCAGCGCAACCCTGGTGGGTTATGCCCCCTACGGGGCGATCGCGCGAAGCGGCGGAAGAATCGGCGACGACCTTTATGTCACTGGCACGCTGGGAGACTCGGCACTCGGACTTCAACTGCTGAAGCGAAGAAAGCATGGAGCCGGGCGCCATGGGTTTGCCTATCTTCTCTCCCGCCACCATTTTCCGACGGCCCGCCTTACGGCCGGAGCCCTTCTTGCCCGAAAAAAATTAGCCAAGGCTATGATCGACGTGAGCGATGGGCTGCTTCAGGACCTGGGCCACATCTGCACGGCTAGCGGCGTGGGGGCCGTCGTCTACCAAGATGCCCTGCCGCTCTCTCCGGCCTACCGATCCTGGGCCGGCCGCAAGGGACCCCTGTATGCGCTCACGGGCGGCGAAGACTATGAACTGCTATTCTGCGTGCGGCGGCGGGATCGCCAGCGCCTGGAGCGGATCAAGAACAAACTTGCCGTCCGGGTCACCCGAATCGGGGAGTGCCGACCGCTGGAGGAAGGCATCCGAGTCATCAACGCCGCGGGAGAGCCCGTCGCTATCCCCGTCGCGGGCCACGATCACTTCAAAGGCAAACACTGATCCGCCGTCGGACCAACCCCGAGAACAAGCAGGATGGATGCCGAAGCGCTAGGAGAACTTTTAGAAAGAGTCCGGCAGCGCAAGGTGACCGTGAGGCAGGCCGTCGAGCGGCTGCGTCACCTGCCGTTCGAAGATCTCGGTTTTGCCAAGGTGGATCATCACCGGGCGCTCCGGCAGGGGTTTCCCGAGGTCATCATGGGAGAAGGGAAGAGCGCCGCTCAGATCGCGGCGATCGCCCGGGCGCTCAGGCGCCGGCGCACCAACGTCCTCATCACGCGGCTTTCTGCCGAGAAGATGGCGAGTCTCAAACGGCAGATCAAAGGACTCCGCTACCATCCCGAAGCCCGCGCTGCGACCTGGACCGCCACAGCCATACGGGTGCGAGGCAGGGGTCCGATACTGGTGATGTGCGCGGGGACCTCCGACATCCCGGTAGCCGAGGAGGCGGCCTTAACCGGCGAGATGATGGGGAACCGGGTAGAACGCCTTTTCGACGTCGGGGTGGCGGGCATCCATCGGCTGCTGGAAAACCGGGAGCGGCTCTACGCCGCGGCGGTGCTGGTGGTCGTGGCTGGCATGGAAGGAGCCCTGCCCAGCGTCGTTGCCGGCATGGTCAACAAGCCGGTCATCGCCGTCCCGACCAGCATTGGGTACGGCGCCAGCTTTAGCGGCGTCGCGGCGCTCCTGGGCATGCTCAATTCCTGTGCCGCAGGAGTTACCGTGGTCAACATCGATAACGGTTTTGGAGCCGCTTTTGCGGCAAGTCTTATCAATCAACTATAAAAAATGGCTTCTCGAGGCAGGGCATGGCCGAGCAAAAGAAATATCGAATTCTGAGCCGTTCATCGGATTTACTCATCAAGGTCTTTGGCGGAACGCAGGGGGAGCTATTTGCGAACTCTGCCTTCGCACTTTTTGATCTGATCACGGACACTGGCAAGGTCGAGATCCGCGAGCGGCTGCCCCTGGAGGTGGAGGGCGTCAACCGGGACGATCTCATGGTCAACTGGATGCGCGAGCTTCTTTACCTTTATCAGGGGAGCGGGTATCTTCTGCGAGAATTCCTGGTCCACGAGGCCAGAGAGAACTACGTGCGCGGGGAGGTATGCGGGGAGAAGTTCGACCCCGACCGGCACGAAATCCAACGCGACATCC
This sequence comes from Deltaproteobacteria bacterium, assembly GCA_016180805.1. Lineage (GTDB taxonomy): Bacteria > Desulfobacterota > Binatia > UBA9968 > UBA9968 > 2-12-FULL-57-22. The sequence continues at coordinate 18,649 of JACPAM010000246.1, forward strand.
GTGCCGTGGCCTATCATCAAAGTCGGATGGACAAGACCGGAGATCAATGGACCGCGCAGGTGATCTTCGAGCTCTAAACCGGACGATGCGCCAAGCGACACAGAGCGAATACGAAGGCACGGCCCTCATTGCCGATCCGATCCACCGCTACATCCAGTTCACCGTACCCGAGAAAAAGCGGGAAATCACCGAAAAAGACATTATCGACTCCCCCTGGGCCCAGAGACTCCGCTACATCTACCAGCTCCAGAGCGCCCGTTGGGTCTACCCCTCAGCCGAGCATAGCCGCTTCCAGCACTCCCTCGGGGCCATGCACCTTGCCGGGGAATTTGCCCGGCACCTTTACCCGTCGCTCTCCGGGATGTTGGGGGACGACTGTCCCTCGGCCCCGTTCATTGAGGAGTACATGAGGATCACCGGGCTCTTGCACGATATCGGCCACGGTCCTTTCGGGCACTTCTTCGATGACAACTTTCTGTCCGCATTCAATCTCACCCACGAAGATCTGGGCCAGTTCATCATTCGCGAGAAACTGGGCGGCCTCATCCGACAAATCCGCCGCAGCCCGAGCGGCCCGTTTGCTCCCGGAGAGGAGTTGAATCCGGACGATATCGCCTTCCCCATCAAGAAAGACGGCGCCGAGGACGCCGGCAAGCCGCGCTGGCTCAGATTCCTCCAGCCTTTAACCAGCGGCATTTTCACCTTCGACAACCTCGACTACGTCTCCAGGGACTCCTACATGTGCGGCGTGGCGGTCGGTCCCATCGACCGGGAGCGCCTTATCCACTACACCTTTTTCTCGCCCCAGGGGCTGACCCTGCACAAAGCGGGCAACGCCGCCCTGACCATGTTCCTGAACGCGCGGCTCTACCTCTACACCAACGTCTACTATCATCGAACCACGCGCGCTATCGATCTCCATCTACGGGAGATCTTTCCCGAGACGATGCAGCTCGTCTTCCCCGGCAATCCGCTAGATCACATGGAGGAGTATCTCCGGCTCACGGACTGGTCGCTCCTCGAGGAGGTGTCGCGCTGGCGCCATAGCGGCAAGAACCGCGCCCTGGCCCAAGAGTGGGGAAGAATCCTAGATCGGGACATCAAATGGAAAATGGCCTACGACCGCACCCTATCGCTAAACGAGCTGCGCTTCGGCGTCGCCCTGATCCAAGATGTCGACTGGGAAAAGCGCATCCGCGCCACTCTTCCCCCATCCTCTGCGAACTTGGTCTTTCGGGTGGACATGGCGACCCAGGACCCCCGCCCCGAAAGCCCGTTTGCCATGGGCAAGAAACAGATCTACCTATACGATCCGTCCACCGGCGCCATCACCAAGGAATCGCTTGCTGAGCTTTTCGAATTCATCCCGTCCAAGGTGGTCCAGTTCCGGGTGTTCGCTTTGGACCACCAAAACGACCGTCTCCTCGCCCGGGTGGCCGAAGAGACGCTGAAGGGGGGAACTCCTGCGGTCAAAACGAGCGTTTAACCATTCCGCTTTCGTAGGCCACACCCCGACCGCGGAACGGCTATACCGCAAACGAGGAAGCGGATGACCATACCGATTCTAGACCTTAAGGCGCAGTACCGTAAGATCCAAGGTGAGGTTCGCACGGCCATCGACGAGATCTTGGAATCGCAGCAGTTCATCCTGGGGCCGGTGGTGGAAAAGTTCGAAGCGGAGGTGGCCTCCTACCTCAAGGCCGGCACAGCCGTCGGGGTGGCTTCCGGGACCGACGCTCTGCTCCTCTCACTGATGGCGCTCGGCATAGGCCCGGGTGACGCGGTCCTGGTGCCCCCGTTCACCTTTTTCGCCTCGGTCTCGTGCATCACCCGGCTCGGCGCGACGCCCATTTTCATCGATATCGACCCGGAAAATTTTCTCATCGATTACCGAGCCGCAGAAAGCTTCCTCGGCGAGCGTGCCCGGCCTCACCCCGGCGGCCACGGACTCATGGATCCCAAAAGCCAGTGCCGGATCAAGGCGATCCTACCGGTTCACCTTTTCGGACAGAACTGCTCGATGGCGGCGCTGATCGCGCTCGCACAAAAGCACAACCTTTACATTGTCGAAGACGTAGCCCAGGCCTTCGGCGCCAGAGCGGAGATCGCGCCGGGCAACTCCAAACCCGCCGGCACACTGGGTGACCTCGGCTGCTTCTCCTTCTTTCCGACCAAAAACCTCGGCGGCCTGGGAGACGGCGGCATGGTGGTCACCGGCCGAACCGACCTCGCTGAGGCAGTGAGACGGCTCCGCGTCCACGGCGCCGACCACAAGTACCATCACCTCGAAGTCGGCCTCAACTCGCGGCTGGACGCGCTCCAGGCGGCGGTTCTCCGGGTTAAGCTCCGCTACATCGACCAATGGTGCGAGGAAAGGATCGAGCGGTCTCGGCGCTACCAGTCGCTTTTCCTCGCAACCGGGCTTGTCGGCCGGCAGATCTTGAGTCTGCCAGACCCAGGCGACGGCCAATCCCATGTCTTCAACCAGTACGTGATCCGCGCGAGCCGCCGCGACGAGCTTCGAGCATACTTAAGTGGGCAGGGAATCATGACCGGCGTCTACTACCCGGTGCCCCTGCACCTACAGCCCTGCTTCGCTTTTCTTGGCCACCGCCAAGGCGATTTCCCGCACGCCGAACGCGCGGCAGCCGAAGTGCTCGCCTTGCCCATGTTCCCGGAACTCACCCGAGAGCAGCAGGAGATCGTGGTCCAGAGTATCCAAGACTTCTACCGCCCGTAGCCCCGCTTTACGCGGCGCTTTCCCTGTGGTACAAATCGAGGAAATTTTTTCGCCGCCCGAAACGCCATGAAAGAGGTTATTGTCAGGGCCTTCGAGGAAAGCATCCAGGCCAAGAAATCGTTCCTGAAAGATAACCTGGACACGCTGGTGAAGGCGATCGAAGTGATCACCGAGGCCTTCCTGCGCGGCAACAAGCTGCTTCTTTTCGGCAACGGCGGTAGCGCCGCAGACGCGCAGCACATTGCGGCCGAGTTCGTCAACCGGTTCCGGATCGAGCGGCCCCCGCTTCCAGCCCTGGCCTTAACCACCGACACCTCGGCCCTCACAAGCATCGCCAACGATTACGACTACAAGGAAGTTTTCGCCAAGCAGGTAAAGGCGCTGGGCAAAGAGGGAGACGTGGCGCTCGCCATCTCCACCAGCGGCAATGCCGCCAACGTGCTCACGGCGGTCGACGCGTGCAAAAAGCTCACCATCGTGACCATCGGGCTGACCGGTGGGGACGGCGGCATGCTCGCCCGTAAGGTGGACTATTGCCTGCGCGTGAGCGAGGGAAGAAACACCGCCCGCATTCAGGAAACCCACATCCTGATCGGCCACGTCATCTGCGAGCTGGTGGACCAGAGGCTCTTTTCGGCCTCAGCCTAACGCCGCCCCATCGCTTGAGTCATGGCAAGAAAAACCTTCCGGCCGCTCGACTTCGCCGCCGCCAAAACCTACCCGCTCAAGCGCCGTTTCAGTAAAGTGAACCAAGCGCTGCTGGGAAAGAAACTCCACAAGGGCGCGCCCTTCGCGTCCTTTATTCACGCGCTTCCCGACATCCTGGCGGCTCACAACCTCAAGGAGGTCGCCCGGACCGTCGCGAGAGCGCATCGGAGTGAGAAGACCGTGCTCTTGGGAATGGGCGCCCATCCGATCAAGGTAGGCCTTAGCCCGCTCATCATCGACTTCATGGAAAGAGGCGTTGTGAGCGCAGTTGCGATGAACGGCGCCGGCATTATCCACGATTTTGAGATGGCCTACATGGGCCGGACCTCTGAAGATGTCGCCGCAAGCCTCAAGGACGGGAGCTTCGGCATGGCGGAGGAAACCGGCGCTTTCGTGAACGACGCGATCACGATCGGCTGTGGGCGCGGCGAAGGGATCGGCAAGGCCGTGGGGGAAGCGATCCTCAGCCACAAGCTGCCCCGGCGTCGTCTCAGTATACTCGCGACTGGCGCCCGCCTGGGTATCCCCGTCACGGTACACGTAGGGATCGGCACCGACATCATCCACATGCACCCAAAAGTGGACGGCAAATCCCTGGGAGAAGGAAGCCTCCGAGACTTCCGCACGCTCTCCACGGTCGTGGCGACGCTAGAGAAGGGGGTGTTTCTCAATCTCGGCTCGGCGGTCATCCTCCCCGAAGTGTTTCTCAAGGCGCTGAGCCTGGCGCGCAACCTGGGCCATCCCGTTCGCAACCTAACCACCGTCAATGTGGACTTTCTCGCCCACTATCGTCCGCTCACCAATGTCGTTAGCCGTCCCACCATGCACGGCGGCAAGGGCTATCACTTGACCGGCCATCTCGAAATCATGGTACCGCTGCTCTTCGGCGCCGTGTTGGAAGAGCTTTGAAATAGCTATGAGCTTTCAGGTATCACCGCTCAACTATGACTTTTTTCTCGCTGACGGCTGATTGCTGAAAGCTGAATACTTGAAATGAAAACCTCACGCCGGGAGCTAATGTTGATCTACCACCGCCTCCATCGCCACTACGGTGATCTTAGCTGGTGGCCGGGGGACACCCCACTGGAAGTCTCTGTAGGTGCGATTCTCACGCAAAATACCGCCTGGACCAACGTGGAAAAGGCTATCGCACAACTCAAGACAGAGCGGTCTTTGAGTGTGCAAGCCCTGCACCGTATGTCTCATAAACGCCTCGCCCGACTCATCCGGGCCGCAGGCTACTTCAACGTCAAGGCCCGGCGCCTTAAGCATTTCATCTCCTTTCTTCAAGGACGATACGGCGGCAGTCTAAGTAAAATGTTCCGGCAGCCCATGCCCCGACTGCGTCAAGAGCTTCTCTCCGTGAACGGCGTCGGCCCCGAAACCGCCGATTCCATCTTGCTCTACGCCGGCGGGAAGCCCATTTTTGTCATCGATGCCTATACCAAAAGGATCCTCTCCCGCCACGGTGTCCTGCCCTATGAAAAAGGCTACGTCGACTTTCAAAAGCTTTTTATGAGGCATCTTCCCGCCGATGCCCCTTTTTACAATCAATACCACGCCATGTTCGTCAA
>JACPAM010000247.1 GCA_016180805.1 Deltaproteobacteria bacterium
GGCCGATGGACTAAGCTCCCTCGGAAAGCGCGCTCTCGGCTACGGCCGATGGGTTTGCGCCACGAGTCGTGCTGCTTGTAATCGGACGTCCGCAGCCTCGCTCGCGCCCCCCTCGGTCGCAGGCAAAGACGTCCGCGGCCTTCCCGCTCGTCCCCCTCGGGCGTCAAAGTGAAAGTGTGCCGCCGAACCCTGTTTCATGACCGTTCCCCTATGTGCCGGAGCGTCAACCTCAGGCCGGGACTTCAGCCCGGCCTGGCGACCGCTCTGCAATGATGACACTTACCGCGGATTTGTCCACGTGGAGAAATACCTTGCCTCCTTCATCGTCGATGTCGATCATCGGGCAGCGCTTGTGTGAAGTCACCAGGATTTGTCGGGTCCCGACCTCGATGCGGTGATCGGTCAGCCCTCCCCGGTAGTCGCGGCTGATCATGAAGCCTTCGAGCACGTTCTCCGGGTCGTCGAACCTTCGGCTGCTCAGCTTGATCTCACCCGCGCGGATCACGAGGTTGCAGGCGTCTCCGGGAACTGCGCCGCCGGGCGTGTGGCAGACGAGCGTGGCATGGTTGAATTCCGGCACGAGCACCAGACAATGTTCGCCGTCGATTTTGAGGATCGTTCCATCCACCAGCGTAGACCTGCCGATGAACGACGCGACAAACTGGTTCGCGGGCCGGTTGTAAATCTCGTCCGGGGTCGCGTATTGGAGGATCCTGCCTCTTTCCATCACGATCACCGTGTCGGAGATGACGAAAGCCTCTTCCTGATCGTGGGTGACGTAGAGGGCGCTGATCCCGACCTTCCTGATCAGTTTCTTGAGTTCCACTCGCATCTCTTCGCGCAGTTTGGCGTCCAGGTTGCTTAGCGGCTCGTCCAGGAGGATGAGCCGGGGCTCCAGCGCGAGGCTGCGGGCCAAGGCCACTCTTTGCTGCTGCCCTCCGCTCAACTGCGAGGGATACCGGGCTTCGAGTTTTTGCAGGCCCACCAGCTCCAACGCCGCCTCCACCTTTCTCGCGATCTCTGCTTGGGAGGACTTTCTGATCTTCAGTCCAAACGCGACGTTGTTATAGACGGTCATGTGCGGCCACAGGGCGTAATTTTGAAACACAAAGCCGATTGCTCTCGTGTAAGGCGGAACCAGGATTCCCTGGCTGATCGAAGTCTGAATCCGGTCGTCGATGGTGATCTCGCCTGAATCCGGAACTTCCAGGCCGGCAATGCAGCGAAGCAGCGTTGTCTTGCCACAGCCCGAAGGGCCTAAAAAGGAGAGAATGCCTTTGTCGAACTCGAAGCTTACGTTGTCCAAGGCCCGCACGTCTCCATAGGCCTTGGACAAACCTCGGACTTTGAGGATCGCCATCGTTGACGAGTACACTCTTTTGTCGGGAGAAGTTTATGAGCCTTTTTTTGCCAGTTGAAGCGACAGGTCGCCTTTGCGGACGTAGATTTGGCGGCGGTCGCTTAATTTGCTCAGCTCCCCGATCAAGGTCACCAGAGGGTGTCGGCCGTTCAGGTATTCCTTTGGCGGACCCGCAGCGCGCATCGCTTCGACTTCGTCCTTGCCGGCGATGTAACGGAGCAACAGCTCCTCATCGGAGACGCCGGGCCCACCGAACTTCCCGCGTAGCTCTTTGAGCGTCGGCTGGGGAGGCTTCCAATCGCCAAGCTCCTTGGCCCGCGGCCGGCCAAGAATTGTATCCTTGACGTTCGGATCCATCAAGGCAGCGCCTTCTTTTCCCCACAGTCCCAGCGCGTATTGAATGACCTGATCGGTGACCTGTTTGTAGCGCTCGCCGACGATGACATTGATCGCAGCCTGGCTTCCCACGAACTGGGAGAGGGGCGTCACCATAATCGGATACCCAAACTCCTCGCGCACGCGGGCCGCTTCCTCAAGGGTCCCCTCCAGCTTGTCCTCCATGCCCACCAGGCGAAGCTGGTGGCGGAGGTTCGAGATCATGCCTCCAGGCACCTGATGGATGTATTGATAATAATCGTACTCGGGCGGGGCTCCGACCAGGAGACCCTCCCGTTTCGCGATGAACGTAAAGTGATCCGCCACGGGCTGGATTGCCGTTTCCTCAAGGGAAGTTGAATACCCCATGGCGCGCGCGTTCTTCGCGACATTGGCGACCGACGGATTGGAAGATCCGTCCGCGAGCGGAGGGATGGCCGTATTGATGATCGTCATGCCGAGCCTGATCGCCTCCAGGCAGCACAGCGTTCCCAAGCCTGTGTTGCAATGGGTGTGGAGCTCAACCGGCAGGCCGTTGGCGCCCTGCAAGACGGTAGGGACCAGAGTGCGGGCGCGCTCGGGAGTGAGCAATCCGCCCGGGTCTTTGAGGCAGAGACGGAGCACTTTCAGCTTGATCGCGGAACGCGCCCGCTGGGCATAGTATTCGTCAGTGTGGCGGGGAGAGACCGAGTAGATGAGGTTCAGGATGGGCTCCAGCCCCGCCTCGCGGGCCTGCTGGACGCGCCATTTCCATTGAGCGGGATCGTTCCAGCAGTCGGAGATGCGGACCTGCTTCAGCCCGCAAGCCGCTGCCCGCACGTCCCAAAGCTTATGGACGGAATGCGGAAATTTCTCGAACCCGCTGCTCGTTCCGTGGATCGCCCGCAGCGGGGTTTCGGTGACCCTTCGCGCGATGAGCCGGAGGCGCTCCCAGGGATCCTCGCGCAGTTCTCGGACGCACTTCGGAATTTCGATGGGGGTGCCCAGCTCGATCGCGTCGAACCGGGCCTTGTCCAACTGGGCCGCGATCGGGAGCATCATGCCGGTTCTCATGTTCAGTGCCCAGAGACTCTGCTGCCCGTCGCGGAGCGTGGTGTCTACGAAGCGAACGTCTTCCATCGCGCTATCGTCTACGTGGCGCTTACCTTATCCCAACTAATCCGGAGGCGCAATTCTTAGATGGATCGGGGTTGGAAATGTATTTGCAGCGTGCTCGGGCCTCTGATAAAAATAGCCGCCCGGAGGTGAGTCTATGCCGGTACCACGGGTAACGGAGCTTCATCGCCGACGGGCGCGGCGTCAAAAACTTGCCCAGCTGCGGCGCAGATACCGCGCGGCGAAGACGCAGGAAGAGAAAGCCAAGATTTTCGCGAAGGCGGCCCGGGTGTCTCCGACGGCGAAGCTCGATTGACCCTGCTTCTGCTCTTTTCCCTGTTTCCCTCGAAAGCTCCTCGGGGGCCGAGCCATCAGGCCGTGGCCGATGGTAAGCTCCCTCGGGAAGCGCGCTCTCGGCTGCGGCCGATAGGTTCGTACCATGAGCCGTGCCGTTTGTAATCGGACGTCCGCAGCCTCGCTCGCGCCCCCCTTCGGTCGCGGAAAAGGACCTTCGCGAGGGCGAAATGAAGCTTCATGAACTATTATTCGGGTTCTACCAGCCGAGGCGGCCAACGAACGGCAGCTTCAGCGCCGGGCGAAAAACGTCGACGCCGAAGCTCAGCCCGAGAACGTTCACTTCCACGCCTTCCTGTTGCGCGATCAGCACGCCAAGCAAACCGAAGAAGCTCAACTGAAATCCGGTACCGCTAGGGGCGCGGTCGAGCAGGGTGCCGTTGACAGGAAAATCCTTTCCGATAGCCATTACGGGTAGTTGAAGCTGCAGCTCCGGCACCTGGCGCGCCACGTAAGCGGTGAAGGTGTTGCTGTTGGGCCCGGGCCACAAGCGGTACTCGTGGACGTAGGGATAGCTCTCCACGGCCTGGGTGATCTTGACGATCGCTTGAGCCGCCTCCTTGCCCCGCAGCTCCGCGATGATTGCGGGAGGGTTTCCGAACCAGTTCCGGTCCGGGACGGCGGCTTCGGAAAACACGGCAGGCAAGTTGCGAAAAACTCTCCAGCCGACGACCTGATGGACCGTGAAGTGGGGCGCCTTTTCCGGTTTCGTCGCGATCCAGGTGTGCACGGCGAAGATGCCGCGCCAGTTAAGCGCCCGGGCGGCGTAGACCTGAACCACCGCCTCGGGAGTCTCCTCCGGGTCCGGGGCGATCCCGGCGCTCGACCGGTCCGCCGTCCGGTAATCCCTTCCCAGCGTAACGGTCCCAGAGAGAAGCATGAGGGGCGGAATGGAAAAGAAGACGAGCAGCAAAATAATCAAGATCCGCATCATAACGTCTGAGGTTACGACCTCTCCTAATTCATACCAAGGGGAGCGATCTCATTCAACAACTCGACATGAGGGCGCATGAGGTTTTCAAGACTTGATTGTCGCCGTCGATGGAGCGATGATCAGGGCGTGGTATCGGTCGGCGAAGCCGTCGAGATGATCCTTAAAGAAGTCTCGCCTCTTCCTGCGGAGGAGGTGCGTTTGCTCGATGCCTGCGGGCGGGTCCTTTCCGAGGATGTCCGTGCGCCGCGCAGCGTCCCGCCGTTTCCCAACTCCGCGATGGATGGCTATGCGGTTCGCTGGAAGGATGTGGCCGACACCTCCGTTGACCATCCGGTCACATTGAGGGTTGTGGAGGAAGTGCCCGCCGGTTATGTCCCCAAGGCCCGCGTGACGGAGAATAGCGCGATCAAGATCATGACGGGCGCGCCCATGCCGCGCGGCGCGGACACCGTCGTCCGGGTTGAATACACCCGGTCGCTCCCGGGTGAGGTGCGGATTACGCGGGTGGACGGCCCCGGGAGCCATATTCGCGAGGCAGGGGAGGATATCCGAAAGGGACAGACGATCCTGGAGAAGGGAAAACTGCTTACTCCGGCGGATGTCGGTCTGATGGCTTCGGTGGGCAAAGGGCGAGTGCGCGTCTACCGGCGGCCCACCGTCGCGCTGTTCTCTACGGGTGATGAATTACAGGAGGTGGACGAGCGGCCGAAGGCGGGAAAGATCGTCAACAGCAATAGCTACACGCTTTCAGCCTGGATCCGGCAGACCGGCGCCATTCCGTTGCGCTTCGGTATCGTGCGGGACAAACGGAGGAGTCTGGCGGCAGCTTTTAGGAAAGCGCTGCGCTACGATGCGGTAATGACGACAGGCGGCGTCTCGGTAGGCGATTACGATTTCGTCAAAGAAGCGCTCGGGGATGCCGGGGTGCAGATGCAATTCTGGAAGGTCGCGCAAAAGCCCGGGCACCCTCTGGCCTTCGGTCGCATCGGCAAGAAGCCAGTCTTCGGTCTGCCAGGGAATCCCGTCTCGTCAGCGGTTTCGTTCCTTCTCTACGCGCGCCCGGCGCTGCTGAAGATGATGGGTTACCGGAATCTGTTTTTGCCTGTGACCCAGGCGCGGCTCGAGCATCCGATCAAAACGAGTGCCGGGGTTACCGAATTCATCAGGTGCCGGATTCGCCGCCAGGATGGCCAAAATTTCGCTTCGAGCACGGGCACGCAGGGCTCCGGAGTGCTCCGCTCGATGTCGATAGCTCAGGGATTGATCGTGGCGCATGAGAACGAGACCCATTTGGAAGAAGGCGCGGAGGTGACGGTCATTGTGCTTAACCCGCAGGATTTTCTCCAGCCGGAGATGGGTTTTTAACGGATGGCGCGGGGCTACCGGATCGGGCACGGATTTGACGTCCACCGCTTTAGCCGCCGGCGCAAGCTCATTCTCGGCGGGGTTGAAATCCCCTATGCTTTCGGCTTGGCCGGCCATTCGGACGCGGACGTTGTGCTCCATGCTTTGATGAACGCCGTGCTGGGGGCGCTGGGCAAAGGGGATATCGGAACCCATTTTCCCGATACCGACCCGGCTTATCAGGGGATATCGAGCGTCAAGCTGCTCGAGCGCGTGTTGGGCATGATGGCGAGGGCGGGATACCGCATCGTCAACGGCGACATCACCGTGATCGCTCAAAAACCACGGCTTGGTCCTTACGCTAAAAAAATTAGGGAGAAGCTCGCCGAGCTACTCAAGGTGGAGCCCCACCGGATCAACTTAAAGGCTGGGACCACCGAGAGGCTCGGTTGGATCGGTCAAGGCAAAGGCATGGCCGCCACCGCCGTCGTTTTGTTGGCCAAGGCTGCCCGTCGCTAGACCCTCGGGCCTTTTGAATTTTAAATCCGGCGGCGTCCTGCTCTATCCTCGCGAGGCTCGGAATCTCAGATCGCCAATCTCAGATTGCAGATTAGAATCCCGAAGGGACCAAGTCACCGTATAGGTCCATCGGCGCGGGAGGGCTTAATAGACCTCTACACATCCAGGCTTACTCGAACGGCCTCGCTGACCTTCTCCATGACAGCGTCCCCAAGCTGTCCAAGACGCCTCTGCAGACGCCCTTTGTCGATAGTGAGAAGCTGAGCCAAATTGACCATGGAGCGCTGCTTGAGCCCGCCTTCACCCTCAGACAAAACCACCGTCACGGGGAATTCCTTTATGGTGGATGTTATCGCGGCGACAATCGTAGTGGAGGCATAAATGTTTCCGGTATCGTTCTGTATCACTAGCCCAGGCCGCACACCTTTCTGTTCGCTTCCCCGCCCAGGGTTGAAATTGACGAGCCACACCTCGCCTCTGCGCGGCGTTAGTCCCTTCATTTCAGAATCTCCCTAAAAGCCGGCAACTGCCGCTCAGCCGTTTCCCGGTCCTCTTCCGCCATGGCTCGGTATCCCTCTGCCAGCTTGTCATGGAGCTGCTTCCGTCTCCACAGGCGCAAGGCCTCCTGAACCACGCGACTCCGAGGCTTTCTACTTTGGCGGCTCATCTCGTCGAGCGTTTCCACCAAGTCCTGATCTAAGCTAACGGTCAGCTTAACTTTCCGGGCCATATTCTCCTCCTAAATATCCTACCAATAGTATGAATTAACCTACCACCACCGGCGGATCGGGGCAAGCACGAACAAAAAAACCCGGGGGCGCGAAGCCCACGGGCGTTTGAAGTTTTAAATCCGGTGGTTCGACCGTTCGAATTGACTCACGGCCCTGAGGTTCTCGAACGGCAAGCTCACCATCCTGAGAGTGTCGAAGGACCGCGACCTACTCTCCGATAAAGCCACCCTGGAGTCCCATCTGCGCCGGAGGGCTTAGCGACTGGGTTCGACCAAACCGTTCTGATGCTCTTCGCAAGGGGAGCGTTCTTCCGTAGAAGCTGGTGGCCCTTGTCAAGGGTACAGCCGATGGTTGACAAAAGGCTATTTCTATAATAATCAAAACACCCATCTAGGTGACTTCAGATTCTCCCAATTCAGGTCATCCAGCGCGAGAGCAGGAGATTGAGCGATTAGCCCAAGAGGTTGGTCGTCTCATCCAAAGCGCTGAACCGCAAAGACGGGAAGATCTAAAAGAGCTCGCCTTTACCCTGATCCGCGAGGAGATGATCCAGGCGGCGGAGGGGGAGCAGAGGCAAGGGGGAGCACCGCCGGGTCCGTTCAATCCTCTCGGGGCGGGTGTTCTCATCCTGATTATGGGAGCAGGTCTTTCATTTATTTTTGGCCCGGTGGGGCTGCTGTTGATGTTCGGCGGGCTCATTTTTATCCTGTGGGGCGCGCTGATCAGTTGGGTCAAACGATAGGGACGGACGATGGCGAAGGACGAGCGCAAGGAGACCGGCAAGCGCGGCATCTGGTCGCGCAGGGATTTTTTTACGCGACTGGGTTGGGGCTGTTTTGGGATCTTTAGCGGGTTCAGCCTTCTCGCTTTCCTCCGCTCCGCCTTCCCGCGGGTCCTCTTCCAGCCTCCCTCTACGTTCAAAGCCGGACTGCCCTCGGATTACGTCATCGGCGAGGTAAGCGAGAAGTACAAGCAGGAGTTTCGCGTCTGGATCGTGCGGGAAGAAAGCGGTATGTATGCCGTTTTCGCGAAGTGTACCCATCTCGGATGCACGCCGCGCTGGCTGCCGGTGGAAAACAAGTTTAAGTGCGCGTGTCATGGGAGCGGGTTTTTCAAGGACGGCCTCAATTTCGAAGGACCCGCGCCCCGTCCGCTCGATCGGTTCAAGATCAGCTTGAATCAGGAAGGACAGCTCGTCGTGGACAAGAGCAAGGTATTTAGAATGGGTCCGGGGGTCGATCCTGACGAGCAGCACCCGGACACCATCCTGAAGGTGTGAGAAAGGCTTGTGATGAAGAAGTGGGAAGAGCTTAAGAAGGATATCACGGAGAGTCAGGTCTGGAGGGCCATCTTTCGCCACGGCTACGAGGACACCCCGCGTAACCGGGTGCTCATGGTCACCGCCAACGTCTGGCTGCATCTGCATCCGGCCAAGGTGCGCAGGCACGGAGTGCGGATGCGCTTTACCTGGTGCATGGGAGGGCTGACCTTCCTCATGTTCCTGGTCACCGTGGTCACGGGAATCTACCTCATGTTCTACTACCGGCCGGTGGCGGAATACGCCTACGCCGACATGAAGTATCTGGAGTTCGACATGCCGTTCGGCATGCTCATGCGCAACATGCACCGCTGGTCGGCCCATGCCATGGTCGTTTTTGTCTGGCTCCACATGTTTCGGGTCTTCCTCACGGGGTCTTACAAACCGCCGCGGGAATTCAATTGGGTTGTGGGCGTGCTCCTCCTGGTCCTCACGCTGCTGCTGAGCTTCACCGGCTATCTGCTCCCTTGGGATCAGCTTTCCATCTGGGCCGTCACCGTCGGATCCAACATGGCCCGGGCGACGCCGCTACTCGGCCATGAAGGACCCTTTGCCGAGCTGGTCGGCGCCAATCCGATCTACGATGCCCGGGCGTTTCTCTTCGGAGGCGGCGAGATCGGCCCGCACACGCTGCTTCGGTTCTACATCCTCCACTGCATCTTCATTCCCCTGGTAACGAGTTTACTGCTGGCGATTCATTTCTGGCGTATTCGGAGAGACAGCTTCTCCGGCCCGCCGCTCTAACGTAACGACTAAACAATGCAGATTTCAAAGTGCAAAATGCAAATTGCAAAGTTATCAAGCTCCCAATTTTGACTTTTGCAATTTGCAATCTTCAATTTGCAATGACGAATAAAGGTTGAAAGATGGCTGAGGTCGCTGAGGAAAGGCAAAAATCCCCCGTCGTGGATGACAAGATCCATACGTGGCCGCATTTGGTGCGCGTCGAGTTTCTGGTCGCCCTCTTCGTCATGATCGTCCTCACGCTTTGGTCCGTTGTAGTTGACGCCCCATTGGAAGAGCCGGCCAATCCCACTCGCACTCCCAACCCGTCGAAAGCGCCGTGGTACTTTCTTGGCCTTCAGGAGATGCTCGTCTATTTCGATCCATGGCTTGCGGGGGTCGTGCTTCCGAGCCTCATCATCGTCGGTCTCATGATGATCCCGTTCATCGATATCAACCAGAAAGGCAACGGTTACTACACCTTTAAAGAGCGCAAGATAGAGATTCTCACGTTCTTTTTTGGTTTTCATATTCTTTGGGTCAGCATGATCATCATCGGCACGTTTTTCCGCGGGCCGGGATGGAACCTGTTCTGGCCCTGGCAGCGCTGGGATCCGCACAAGGTCGTCGCTTTGGCGAACGTGGATCTGCCCTACCTGCTCGGGTTCAGGGATTACTTCTGGTCGTCAGTTTGCGGCGGGGTATTGGTCTTGGGCTATTTCGTCTTTGCGACCCTGGCCTTTTATCTTTGGATTCTGCGCATCAAAGGGAAGGAGTTTCTGGAGCGTTGGGGGATGGTTCGTTTTCTCATTACTGCCCTGCTTTTTGTTACGATGCTTTCCCTACCTGCCAAAATGTTCCTCAGGCTCGCCTTCAACATTAAGTATGTCTGGGTTACCCCCTGGTTTAATATCTGATGTTCTACGCGGCTAAAGTTCTTCAGGCGATAGGAATCGCGGACGTCGGTTACGCGCTGTTTGTCGGCATCGCTCGAGGCGCGTCCATGACCGAGGAGATCGTGCTCGCGCTGATCGGCGTCGGCGTTTTCTCCCTCGGCCGGGTGCTGGAGAGAAGAGTGGCGTAAAGGGGCTAAGGATGGCGGTCAGAGGCTTCGACGAGGCTGAGGAAAAAAAATCCTACGGCAGCGTTTTCCTGCTCGGAAGCGCCCTGCTGGTCGTGCTGACTCTGTGGGCCTTTTGGGATGACAACTTCACGCGCCGGCCGTGGAAGAAGTTTCAGGCTGAATTCCACCGGCTCGATTACCGCAAGGCCAGGGAGGCCTACGAGGAGCAAAACAAGAAGCTCCAGGCCGACCCTGCCTATCAGGAGCTCGTCAAGAAACTCGCGGCCGAGCGCGCCAGCCTGAAAAGCGGGGAATCCGCCAGGAAGCTTCACAGCCTGCAAAGGGAGGAAGTCAAGGCGGCGGTCCGCTTCACCGAACTCGACCAGGAGGTTAAGTTCATCAAGAGCGAGCTTGAGGAGGGCTGGTACGAGTACGATCACGCGGTCCAGCAGGGCCGGAGCACGAAGCCCTACGAGGAAAGGATCCAACAGTTGGACCAAGAGGCGGCGAAGCTGCAGCCGGAGCTCGAAGCGGCGCGGCAGAAACGGGACGAGCTCAAGGAAGAAATCAAAAAGGTCCAGGCGGGGATCAAAGAGCTGGAGGCCGAGTTGACCAAGGTCGCGGCGGAGCGGGACAAGTGGCTCCGCGTGATGGAAAATGCCACCATCAATCTCGGGCCGCTCTCTTTTTACAAGGTCCCCACGATCCGGCAGGTGGTGCTGGAGGAGTTCGATCGCAGTCGTTTTGACCAGCCGGTGGCTCGGGTCGACCGCTGCCAGAGCTGTCACCTGGCCGTCAACCGGGCCGGCTTTGAACAGGCGCCCCAGCCATTTCGCACCCATCCCCGGCGCGAGGTTTTGTTGGCCGACAACGCCCATCCGCCGGATAAGTTCGGCTGTACGGTGTGCCATGATGGCCAGGGGGCGGCGGTGAACAGCGTGCGGCAGGCGCATGGCGAGGTCGCGTACTGGGAGCATCCGTTGCGGCGCGGCGCCAAAGCCCAGTCGAGCTGCACGTCCTGCCACGTGGATGCCCAGCGCCTGGAGGATGCTCCGCTTTTGGCCCAAGGCCAAAGAATTTTCGAACAAATTGGATGCACGGGGTGCCACCTGGTGCAGGGCTATGAGAATATCCCTAAAATCGGCCCCAGCCTGAGGCGAGTGAGCGCCAAGGTCGATCCGACCTGGGCGGTCCGTTGGATCAAGAACCCGCACGAACTCCGGTCCCGTACACGCATGCCGAACTTCGTCTTCAAGGAAGACGAGGCGGTTGCGATCGCCGCCTATCTTTGGTCGGTATCCAAGGAGGAGGGGGAGAAGTGGCTGGCGACGCGTTCCCTGCCCTCCGGCTACCGGGAGGGCGATAAGGACCTGGTCGGCAAGGGAAAAAATTTGGTGGGCTCGATCGGATGCAAAGGCTGCCACGGCTTTGCAGAGGGGGAGTTCTCGACGCCGGTCGGAAAAGAGAAGGATCTGATTCCCAATCTTAAGGACATCGCCGAGAAGGCGGCGCCGCGCTGGATATACCATTGGGTGAGAAATCCTCGTGATTTCTCTCCCGACACCCCCATGCCTAGCCTGCGCCTGACCGATAACGAGGCTCTGGCGATCACAGCCTATTTGATGACGCTGGGAAAGCCCGCGAACGGGAACCCAAACCTGCAAAAACAGTTGGAAGACGGCAAAAATATCAAACGAGGCGAATCCTTGATCCGTAAATACGGCTGCGCTGGCTGCCATGATATCCCCGGTATGGAAAAAGAATCCCGCATCGGGGTAGAGCTCACGACCTTTGGATCCAAGACTCTGGAGGAGCTTTTCTTCGGCAACCGCACGGACATTCGCCAGACCTGGGATGACTGGACGATGCACAAGCTCAAGGAGCCGCGCATTTATGCGACGCCGCGGGTGGAGCAGGTGATGCCGCAGTTCAATTTGACCGCGGACGACATCAAGGCGCTGCGCATTCTCCTGGCCGGGTTCAGGGAGGCGAAGGCGCCGACTCGCTACCGGGCGGATTGGAATCCCAGGGCCGCGCAGGTGGTCGAGGGGCGAAGGTTGATGCAGCAGTACAATTGCGTCGGCTGCCATGAGATCGAGCAGCGCGGCGGATTCATTCGCAAGTATTATGAGAACCCGGCGCTCGCTCCGCCGCCGCTCAATGGCGAGGGCGAGAAAGTCCAGTCCCATTGGCTTTTCGGCTTTCTCAAGCAGCCGATCCCGGTGCGCCCGTGGCTGGATATTCGCATGCCCACATTCGGTTTCACGGACGAGGAGACCAACCGGCTGGTGGCGTATTTCAATGGGCTTTCGAAGGTCGATATCCCCTACGCCTACTTCGAGGAATGGAAAGTTCCCAAGGAGAATCTGGACGCCGCGCGCAGCCTGTTTTCAAAGGAGTACTTTGATTGCCTGAGCTGCCACCAGCAGGGAGAGCGCAAGCCCGAAGGTCCTCAGGAAGGCTGGGCGCCGGATTTGACCCTGGCACGAACCCGTCTGAGCCCGGATTGGATCCTCAAGTGGTTGCGCGACCCGCAAAAGGTCCAGCCCGGGACCAAGATGCCCTCGTTTTATCCCGGAGGACCTGATAACATTCTGGGAGGCAAGGACGATAGGCAGATCGAGGCGCTCAGGGATTATATTATGATGCTGGGCAAGGGGGCGCCGGCGGCCGGCAGCCGCAAAGTCGCATCGCGTTGATCGAAGTCACTGTACGAAAGCTACTTTAGTATACGTTAAAGGAGGATAAGATGAAGAAAGGTGTGTCGTTGGCATTCGCGGTCGCCTTCACAGGGTTATGGCTATCCCAGGTGTGGGCATACGAGGGCGGAAGCGTCAAGGACGGCGGAACCATTTCCGGCGTGGTCAAGTTCAAAGGGACCGCTCCAGCGCCGAAGAAGCTGGATATCAACAAAGATAAAGAGGTCTGCGCCAAGACCGCCAAGAGCGATCCTACTCTGATCGTATCAGGCGGGAATCTGGTCAATGCCGTAGTCTCGATCACGGACATCAAGAAGGGGAAAAAGATGGAACCGCAAAAGGTCACCCTTGACCAGAACGGTTGTGAATACAAGCCTCACGTCCTGGCCTTTAGTGCAGGCTCCACTGTCGAAGTCCTCAACCCGGATGGGATTCTCCACAACGTGCACAGCTACAGCAAGGCGAATAGCCCGTTCAACATGGCCCAGCCGAAGTTCAAGAAAACCCTCACCGTGAAGATCGAGAAGCCCGAGGTCATCAACGTCAAATGCGATGTCCATGGCTGGATGAATGCCTGGTTGTTCGCGGCGGAGAACCCTTACTTTGGCGTGACCGACAACAGCGGGAGTTTTAAGCTCGCGGATGTACCTGCCGGCACCTACACCCTGGAAGTCTGGCACGAGACCCTGGGCAAGCAAACTCAAAAAGTCACCGTCAAGCCCAAGGAAGAGGTGAAGGTGACCTTCGAAGTGGGAAAATAACAAGCGCCCTTTCTCCCGCGTCAACCGCCCGGGCTTAGATGAACGAACAGCTGTGGTCGGCACTGCCCGTTTTGCTCCTGATTCTGGCTGCGGAATTCGTTAACGGCTGGACGGACGCGCCGAACGCGATCGCTACGGTCGTCTCGACCCGGGTCCTCTCACCTTATCAAGCCCTGCTTATGGCCACGGTCCTGAACATTCTCGGGGCGATGTCGGGGACCGCGGTCGCCGCGACCATCGGCAAAGGGATCGTCGATTCTTCGATCATCAATCCGGTCACCATCGGCGCCGCGATGGTGGGAATTATTTTTTGGAGCACGGTGGCCTGGTATTATGGCCTGCCGACGAGCGAAAGCCATGCGCTGGTAGCGGGGCTGGCCGGCGCGGGCCTGGCCACTTCCGGCCCCGCGGTGCTTCTCTGGGAGGGCTGGCAAAAGGTTCTGATCGGCCTCGTCTTCTCCACCTTTCTCGGATTCCTCGGCGGGATGGCCATCATGCTCGGTATCTACCGGATTTTTTTCAATAGCCGGCCGGGGACCGTGCGTATCCTGTTCGGTCGGCTGCAGATCTTCTCTGCCGCATTGATGGCGTTTAGCCATGGCAGCAATGACGGGCAGAAGTTTATCGGCGTTTTTAGCCTGGCTTTGGTGCTGGGCGGAATGCTGCCTGAATTCCGTGTGCCGATTTGGGTGATTCTTCTCTGCGGCATTATCATGGGGGTGGGAACGGCCTGCGGCGGATGGCGGATCATCAAAACCATGGGGCTGAGGCTCACCAAGCTAGAGCCTGTCCACGGTTTCGCGGCCGAGACCTCCGCGGCTTTGGTGATCGAGGCCGCCACCCGACTGGGTGTCCCGTTGAGCACGACGCACACGATCAACACGGCGATTATGGGAGTAGGATCGCACCGCAGATTTTCGGCAGTGCGGTGGGGGATTGCGGGAGAGATCGTAACGGCCTGGATCCTGACCTTTCCCGTGTGCGGGTTGATCGCCTATCTGGTCGCCAGGCTCGTCTCTCTCTTTTAGCCTTGGAGCCTTCCCACTCTGCTCTTGAAATAATTCCAAGCCCGCTCCAGATCGACTGGGGGAAGGGTTTCCGTCTTTCGGGAGGTCGACTCCTCGGGCGAGAGAAAGATCGGAGAGCCGATCTGGAGCGCCCCGTGGAGCATGTCGGCGGCCTCCTCCAGATAGATCGCCATCACCACCGCTTCATCGGTCTTGGAGAAAACCGGGACGCCTCCCTGGAAGAAGCTCCCGTGGTTGTGAACCGCGTCGATCCTTTTCTCCGTGACGGAGAAATAGTTGGCCTTGCGGGCGTGAAAGCGGGCGACGGCGTTGACGTTGGATCTCGCCTTGTATATGGCCGCGTGGAGGGAGGCTTCGAAAGGGGCGGCGGTTTTCCCCTTGACGGTCCCGCCATTCAGGTTGAGGAGCAGGAGGTCCTTCTCGCCGACCAAGGCCAGGCTCACCCTGGGGGTGATGAGGAAGGAGGCCGAGTCTGGAACACGCGCGCTCACGTGGCCGAAGCCATGCACCAGGCCTTGCTGGGAGAGGATCCGGCACGCGGTGATCAGTGTTTTTCCGAGCTGAGAAAGATTTTTCTTCATGGGGCTCCTTTAGGTTGCGGGATATTTTCGCTATAGTAATAAAATTTGACCGGCCGGGGAAGAGAAGGGCTGTCTTTGAATCGCGGTCGGCAACTGAGGAGGTCAAGAGAGACTCTTTATGGCAGGCATTGATGGCAAGCCCAATTTGGTCGTGGTCATAGGGGCGGGTCCGGCAGGGATTTACGCAGCGCGTAAGCTGGCGGAGGCGGGTCATGTGGTGGTGTTGCTTAATCGGGACATCAAGCCGGGCGGCCTGGCCGAATACGGTATATTTTTTGACAAGGAGAAGATGAAGGAGGGGCTGCGGAAACAGTTTAAGAAGATCCTTGCCGATCCTAAGGTGTTTTATTTTGGACATATCGATGTCGGCGAAGGGAAGGACGTTACTTTAAATGCTCTCCGGGAGATCGGTTTCGGCGCGATCGTGGTCTCGGCGGGCGCTCAGGGCACGAAGAAGCTCGGGATTCCGGGAGAAGACTGCATCGGTGTCTACCACGCCAAGGATGTGGTTTACCATTACAACAAACTTCCGCCTTTCAGCCAGCAGCGCTACGAAATCGGCCGTAAGGTTGCGATCATCGGGATGGGCAATGTCATGGTCGATGTTGCGAATTGGCTGCTCAACTATGAAAAAGTCAGCGAGGTAACCGTGGTGGCTCGCCGGGGCCCGAAGGAGAAGGCCTACGACGACAAGGAGTTCGAGGTGATTGAGCAGTACCTCGATCATGAAGACATGCGTCGGGAAATCGAGAGAATCCGGCCCAAGCTCGAGGCCGTGGACCAGAACGTGGATGAGCTTCTCGCTAGCTTCGGTGACAAGGCGGAGCCCTCGGAGCAAAGATTGCGCTTCCGTTATCTCTGCTCTCCCCGGCAGGTCATTGCCGACCATCAAGGGAGAGTTGCGGCGCTAGAAGTCGATGCCAACGATTTGGTCTTGGAGGGTGGGCGGACGGTTGCTAAAGGAACCGGACAGGTGAGCCGCATCGATTTGGATTGTGTGATCTACGCGATCGGCGACCAGGTGGACTCCGCTATCGGTCTGCCTTTTTCTCGTGGAGCCTTTGTGACCAACCCCGAAAAGCTTCCCGGCGAGCCCAGTCCGTCTTTCTACCAGCCTTATGACCCTACGACTCGCAAAGTCCTTGAAGGAATCTATCTGGTGGGATGGTCCAGGAATGCCAGTGTAGGACTGGTAGGCGTTGCCAAGCAGGATGCGGAGCGGGGGATCAAGGTGGTGAACGCGTATCTGGCCGAGAAAGAAGGTTTGTCTGCCACAGAGATCGGCCGGAAAATAGAGGCCCTTCGCCGGCGGCTCGAAGAGAAGGGGGTCTCTTTTGTTACGAGAGAGGATGTGGAGCTGCTGGAGGCGGTGGAGAAGGAAGAGGCCCGCAAGCGAGGCACCTGGGAGCATAAGTTCGCCACTGATGAGGAGATGTTGGCCATCATCGCGGCGAAGCGAGGGATGCGCGGGGAGGCTCTTGCCGCGGGCGTAGCCAACGGCCCGGTAAAGAAGCATTAAGCCCCGGGCCTTATCTCCCTGCCTGCGAATTCGTCCCCTAAGGAAAGCAGCCTATTCTGCGTTCCAGAGAGACTCGCCTGCCCAAAGATTCTCGCGCTTTGTGCGATCAAGTTAGAACTATCGATAAGGGTCGCACTCGTGATGCTGTTAGCGTCCTTAGCATGGAGGCCATCGGAAAGATCGATCGCGGTCTGATTCTGCACTTGGAACTGGAAGAGTACGTCAAGATCTAACCTCACCCGAAAAATATCCCGCGCCGTGATCATCGCCTGCGGCAACCCCTGGTAGATGGAAGACATCGAGTACGTCGCCGAGTCCCATCAGATTTACACATCGCGCGACAATGGAGGAGCTGGTTGTCGGCAAGGATCTGTCATGGATGGACAGCTTCCCTGCGGTGCATGAACTCGAAGCCGAGTACGTAACCCGGAATACAGAGAAGAAGCGTCCCCGCAAGAAAGAAGGTCGGCAACGCCGAGGACCATAAGTTCCGCGAGCAAAGTCAATACTCAGTCCTGAACCCCAAAATCACTTGTCTTTCCTCCTGTTGCCTCTTGCCTCGCGCCTTCTTTCTATTTCAGCTTTCCGCTTTCATCCTTTCCTCTTTGCCTTCCGCCTCACGCCTATTTTTGCCCTTTTACTTTTGCCTTTTGCTTTTCTTCCTATTGCTTACTGCCTCTTGCCTGTTTTTTTCCGTTTGACGCCCCAATCTCCACGGGTAAAATACCTTATTGACGAGGTCGCTTCCGAGGGAGTCACGTGGAAGAAAGAAGCTACAGACAGTCACGCCTTTGCCGCCTGCTCGGAAATCCAATAGCGTTCGCGATTGTCGAGCTGCTGGCAGTAAATGGCGAAATGAGTCCGAGCCAGATAGGCCGAGCCGTAGGGCGGAGTTTGTCGCGCGTGAGCCATACCTTGGCGGCATTACGCCTCGCCGAAGTTGTGCGATACGACACAGACGGGAAGAGGCGAGCCCGCTATCGGCTGAAGCATCCCCGCGAGATTCGGCAGGTTC
>JACPAM010000094.1 GCA_016180805.1 Deltaproteobacteria bacterium
CACAAAGATCCGTAGAACAAATAACATCCCGGCAGGATGTTATTTGTTAACGGCTCATAGTCTTCGCCCCGCTTGCAGGCGACTCAAGATCTCGACAAAACTATACGGACTCTCCGCGATGACGAGAAGCTGTGTCGTGGGGAAGGAATAGTAGAGGACGACCTCTCCCGCATCGTCTTTGAGCTGGCGCACGTCGTAATTATTCATGACGGTATCTTCAAACGTACGCAAGATCGGCAGATCATTTTCATCTCTCCTCAGCGCAGGCACTGCCGTAAAGAGCGGCACGAGGTCGGCGTTCATGGACGATTCCCATGCGAGCATCCCCTCAAACGCTCGACTATACGAAACGACCGGTATCACAAACACGGGTGCGTTTTTGTCCACCGTATGGATGCCAAAGAAATAAGTATCGCTGAGCGCACGGAGAAGGTCGTCGGGGGCATGCGTCCCCAAAGCTTTGAAAAATTCTTTTAGGGTGGCGGGGCGCTGTACCGGAGCGCCGTTGGTGCCAAGCTCGGTCACGACCGGCACAATGCGTGCGATCGATCCGATCGCGCCAGTCGATGTATTGCGCGCTTGCCCGAGGAAGGGTTGATGCTGCCGATCTTGGCGATCTTTCCGCCCTTGACCGCGATGTCGCCGTAGAACCAAGGATTGCCCGTCCCATCGACCAGTCTCCCGCCGTGAATCACGATATCGTAAAGTGCCATAAGATCCCCCGTATATTTCAGGCCTATACCACCGTTGCCCCTTATCGACAAGGTTCGCCCAGCCACGCTCGCTCCCGAGGAACAGGCTTTCTTCCAGACGAAGCCACATTTTTTGATAGATACCCAAACCGGTTGTCAAAAGACATCCTCTTCGCATAGAATCCCGCGTGACGGGCTAGGATCATAGCGGAGGGCCTCTCGTATGGGCGACGTCGAAACCAAAGATCGTATTAGAGCCGCCGACATCGTGAAGGAGCTAAAGCGGGCAGGCATTCGCTTTGTCATAGCCGTGCCGGACCGCACGACGAGTGAGCGGCTGCTGAAGCCCATGTTGCGCGATCCCGATTTCACAGTGGTCCAGGTGTGCAAGGAGGATGAGGGGGTGTCGATCTGCAGCGGCCTTCATTGCACGGGCCACCGCGCCCTGCTTCTGATTCAGTACACGGGGCTTTTGGACTCCATCAACGCGTTGCGCGGCGTGGCCGTAGAGGGACAGAACCCCGTGTGCATGATGGTCGGGCTTCTGGGTAAAGAACCGGGAGTTCCCCCCACGGGGTCTAAACGTTATGGCCTTCGGATCGTGGAGCCGATCCTGGACGCGATGGGAATCGACCACGATCTTATCGAAAGCTTTGGGGACGCGGCCAAGATCGCGCCGGCGATCGAGGATGCGTATGCGCGCTCGCAGCCGGTCGTGCTACTCATCGGAAGGGAGCCTGTCTAGCCATGATGAAGCGAGACGAATGCCTGAAGGTTCTGGCGCGCCATCGAGCTGGTGAAATCGTGGTGCCGGTTTACAAGGCGGCGCAGGAATGGATTCACATCTCACCGAGCGATCTCAATTACACGTTCACGGGCGCCATGGGACAGGGTTCTTCCCACGCCCTTGGCTTGGCGCTGGGTCGTCCCGACAGGCGGGTGATCGCGCTTGACGGAGATGGCAGTTTGTTGATGAATCTCGGAACTCTCGTGACGATCGCCACCGCGGCTCCCAAGAACCTCATCCACTGCGTCTGTGAGAACGGAACCTATGAGACCAACGGCGCTGTCCCCGTCCCGGGGGCCGGACGTTTTAGCTTTACCGCCTTGGCCCGCGCTACGGGCTATCCCAGGACCTACGAGTTTTCCGATCTGGAAGATTGGGAAAGAGAAGTCGGCCGAATCCTTAAAGAAGAAGGTCCTATCTTTGTTACTTTAAAGGTGGAACCCGGAGAGTTGTATCCGGAGGATTTTCGCCGCCTCTACAGCATCGAGTATAGAGAGGCCTTCCGCCAGGCCCTTCAGAGGGGCTGATTCCCGTTAGTTCTCCGTAACCGTAGTTGACGCTTTCGCCCACTTCCCTTTGACCGTGGGAAAGCTAAGCGCGACCTCAAGTCGGCTGAGGAAGAGCTGCCGGGGGATCTCTTTCGCCCCGAGGCTCATGAGATGGGGCGTGGTGACCTGGGCGTCGATCATGTGGAATTCCCAAGCCCTAAGCCGCTCGACCAAAGTCGCCAAGGCCACCTTGGAGGCATCGCGCCGGTAAAAGAACATCGATTCGCCGAAAAAGCACCGCCCGAGAGAGACCCCGTAGACTCCACCCGCGAGCTTCCCGTCGTACCAGCTTTCCACCGAATGAGCATAGCCTAGTCGATGGAGACGGATGTACGCCGCTTTCATATCCGGAGTAATCCACGTTCCGCCCTGGCCTCTGCGGCGCACTACCGCGCACGCTTCTATGACCGAACTGAATGCCTGGTCGAAGGTTACCTGAAAGGTTCCCTTCTCGAGCGTCCGGCGAAGCCTCCGGGATATGTGGAGGTCATGGGGCTCGAGGATGAGTCGTGGATCCGGCGACCACCAGAGAATTGGCTGGCCTTCCTCGTACCACGGAAAGATCCCGAGGCGATAGGCGAGCAGCAGCCTCTCGGGGCTGAGATCTCCGCCAACCGCCAAAAGGCCGCTCGGATCGGCATGATCCGGCGGCGGAAAAGCCAGCTCTTTTCCGAGCAGATAAACCGGCATGGAAGCAGCCTCTGCTTTTGAATTGTAACTCCGCCGGTGAAATTTTTCATTCGCCCGGGGTCGCATCCGAATTCACCGGACTTCCCTTGAAAGCTCCTGGGGGGCGAACCATCAGGCCGCGGCCAGGGGACTGGCTCGCTTGCGTGCCTGTCCCCGTCACTAGGCTCCCGCGGGGAGCGCGCTCTCCGCTGCGGCCGATGGGTTCGTGCCATAAGTCGTACGGTTTGTAACCGGACGTCCGCAGCCT
>JACPAM010000248.1 GCA_016180805.1 Deltaproteobacteria bacterium
GTCATTTACCCCCTTGGTCTCGTACCTTGCTCTCGTCGAACTCTCGTCGAGGCAAACTTTCCATTTTCGCCGCGCACTTGAGTGGTACCTTCGGGTCCGCGTTCAATTGGAGAATCGTGCCCTGCGCGTTTGACTTTGCTAGACGTAAAAACGGATGCGAATTTTACAAAAAGCCCT
Organism: Deltaproteobacteria bacterium; assembly: GCA_016180805.1. Taxonomy (GTDB): domain Bacteria; phylum Desulfobacterota; class Binatia; order UBA9968; family UBA9968; genus 2-12-FULL-57-22. The sequence continues at coordinate 178 of JACPAM010000248.1, forward strand.
TGCCAATTCATAACAAGCTCCTTTCCGAATGTAGTCAGCGGTTCCTCTATTACGCTCTTAGCTCGCCGAATCAACACCTTGCGCGGGTCCGACCCCGGCTCCCACTGGTGCTCCCAAGCACCACGCCGCCATGGGGGAATCGAAGGGGAGTGAGAGTTCAGTGTTCAGGACCATGACTCGTCATCAAAGCCGTCATGCGAAGGGTGAGAGCCGTAACGCCCGGTCTCGCGGGCCGGGTAACCAATTCCCTTTGTGGCGTCCAAATTGGGCACTGATGCCGGGGCCTCGATCTCTTCCCCGAAGTTCCACCACGGCGACTTCGCATCTTCGTCAGCGTCCGTCTTGCTTGCCTGCTCCGTCTCAAACTCCAGCACTAGCCCGCCTGGCCGATGAGGACACCTATGAGACGCCCACCGTTCAGGCACCAGTATGGACGGGTCAGTCGGCAACGGTAGCTCAAACTTCCTACAGTCTTCCACAAGCACATCTCGGCATTCGACGCAGTTACACTCGATCACTTTAGCACGCATCGGCGTCACGGAAACCCCTCTCATCGTTTTTAGCTGCGGCATACAGGCCCTCCTTTCAGTTCGCAGTTGTGGACGCACGACATAACCGCTCAGTTGGGCGGTTACGCGCTGCATCGGTCCGTCACGTCTTGACCTGGCAGACTAAGCCACTAATTCAACTTGCCCAAAGGAAGGACTTACGGCGGCTTCGACGGGACTTATTGCCGAGAGGCCTTATAGCCCTTTGCCGACTTACAGCCTTGGAAGGTCTGGTTTGTTTGTCGCCCGGGCGTGAGGCGGCGGCGACTTATGGTGTCTTGCGACTATTGCGCCTTATGCCAACCCAACGGGCTTTTTGAACCGCAAAAACAACCTAACACAAATTAAGAAAGTCCGTCAAGCCCTGACGCGCTAAAGCATGAAAAGCATGGTTGCAAGACTAGGGGTGGTAAGCAGGGATGCAGGATTGGTCGCGATCTCGGCAGGTGAGCGCGACGGTCGGATCACGCTACGCCTCCTGCCCCAAACGGAATTGCGGCTTGACAGCGAAGGTCGTCATTGGATAGTTTGACGCTGCTCATGAGATTGCTGATCCAGAACGCGCTTGTGGTCACCTTGAATGACCATCATGAGATGATTGAAAACGGCTGCCTGGTGATCGAGGGGGACCGCCTGACTTATGTTGGGCCGGCCGATCGCGCGCCATCGGGTCCCTTCGACCGTGTGATCGACGGTCGGCGTTTGATCGCGCTGCCGGGATTGATCAACTCCCATTGCCACTCCCCATCCAATCTTTTTCGCGGGCTTTTTAAGAGCCGGCCGCTGGAGATCTGGCGCGCGTACTATCGCGCGGTTTTGAGGGTCATGGACGAGAGATGCTCAAGACCGGGACGACGAGCGTCCTGGATCACTTTTTCGGGAATCAAAAGGTGCCGTTCACGGGAGCGGGCGGGGCCATCCGCGCCATGCGCGACATCGGACTCCGCCATGTTGTGGCTTTGACGCTATCGGATAAGCGCTATGAGGACACGATTCCGCTGGGGGAGGCTTCAAAAGAAGTCAGCCCAGAGATCGAAAGGATGAGCCACAGCGAGACCCGCGGCGCCGAGAGCTGGCTCGACGAATGCGAGGCTTTCATCGGCGAATTCCATGAGCCCGTAAAGCTCACGACCTGCTGTCCGGGACCCTCGGCGGTCCAGCGCTGCACCGATGCTCTGCTCACCGGGGCCGCCGAAGTTTCCAGGCGGCGCAATGTCCCACTCCACATCCATCTGGCGGAGACCCGGTCGCAAAAACTCATGGGGCCGAAGCTGTACGGGACATCGCTGCTGGGGCACCTCGAATCGCTGGGAGTTTTGGGCTCGAATGTTTCGCTTGCGCATTCCATCTGGATCGAGCCGGAGGATGTCGATCGTTTCGCAAAAAGCGGGGCCACGCCCGTTCATAATCCCGCGAGCAATCTCCGGCTCGGAAGCGGGCTGGCGCCGGTCCCCGCGATGCTCGAGAAAGGCGTTCACGTCGCTTTGGGGACCGACGGCGCGGCATCGAACGACGGGCAGAACATGTTCGACGCGATCCGTCTGGCAAGCGTGATCCATAACCCTTCCGTGAATGATTTCCGGCGGTGGGTAACTCCGGCTCAGGCGTTGGCGATGGCGACTCGTGAAGGGGCCCGAGCGCTCGGTCTCCAGGCGGGCGCGCTGGCTCGCGGAAGCCTCGCCGATGTCGTTCTCCTCAGGCGTGACACGCCGGCCTTCACGCCTCTGAATGACCCGATCAACCAGCTCGCCCTGTGTGAAAATGGAAGCTCGGTGGAAACTGTGCTCGTGGGAGGAGAGATCGTTGTTGAGGGCGGCAGACTCGCGCGCATGCGGGAAGAGGAAGTTTTAGGTTTAGTCAACGAGTCCATTGGGCGCCTGCGGGCTGACATCGCGAAAGAAACGGCGTCCGCTCGGAGCGTAGAGCCGATGCTCGAGGAGATGTATTTTCGTGTGGTGGAAGGCAAGGGTGAATAGGCAGTGAGCAGTGAGGAGTGAGCAGTGAGCAGAAAGCCGGAAGTCGAGGACAGGATGCGCAATGCCGCCACGGGGAATACCGGGCGGATCGTAGAAGAAGTCGCGGGCTGCGGGATCAAGCTCGTGGCCAGCTTGCCGGACACCTGGATTTCCGATCTCATCGAGGCCTTCGATCGAGATGAGCGGTTCATTCACGTGGCGGTCAACCGGGAGGAATCCGCCATCGGCCTGTGCTCGGGGGCGTTTTTCGGCGGCACCGGAGCGCTCGCTCTGATGGGCGCTTCCGGCTTTATGACCTGCGTCTACGCCCTCACCAAGATCAACTACACTTACCAGATCCCGCTGCTCATCTTCATAACGCTTCGCGGTGGCCTTGGCGACCGCGCCAAGTACCATGTCTCCAACGGCCTGTATCTTTTGCCGCTCATGGAATCAATCAGCATGCCGTACGTGATCGTCGACAGCCCGGAGAAGGTATCCTTGATCTCCAAGGCTTACGAGCAGTCGCGAGTGCTGTGCCGTCCGGTCGTGGTCGGCTTCGCCAGACAGGTTTTGCAACAGTAAGGAGAGAATGATGCAGCTTCGGGAGTGCTTTGAGTATCTTGCGAGCCGAAGAACCAATCAACTCGTGATCACGTCCGCGGGGAACTGCTCCGAGATGTGGTGGGAAGTCACCCACGACCGGGAGAACGTTTTCTACCTCGAGGCCTCGATGAGCCTTACCTCGATGTTCGGGGCCGGGCTGGCGCTGGGTGTGCCGAAGCTCCCCCTGTGGGTTTTCACAGGTGACGGGGCCTTCTGCATGAATCCGGGAATGCTCATGGTCGAGCGGCAGCTCAAGCTTTCCAATATGACTCATTTTTTGGTTTCCAACCGGTGCTACGGATCCACCTACGAGGTCCCCCTTCCCAATGCCGCCGCCAACGATTACGCCGGCATGGCCCGGGCGATGGGAGTGGAGCGGGTCCTTTTTTTCGACTCGCTGGACGGCTTCAAGCGTGATTTCGATGTGGCTGTCCTGGCGCCCGGCCACAAGTTCGTCGTGCTCGAGGTCGAGCGGGTGGGAAAGAAACTCAAAGAGCCGCCGATGGAAGGGCCGGAGATGAAGTACCTCTTCGGCCGCTCGATCGAAAAGGCCTCCGGCATCAAAATCTTTGACGAATAGCCAGGACGAGCGGCTAGACCTCAATGCAAAATGGAAATTGCAAAATGTAAAGTGCAAATTCAGGGTTCATTGTTTTCATTTTACAATTTGCCATCTGCAATTTGCATTCTGCAACGAGCACCCGGTCCTCGTTACTTTGAACTCTTGTCCCGCAGGGCGCGCCATACCCGCTCCGGAGTGAGCGGGAGCTCACGGATGCGGACCCCGGTGGCGCGGGCCAGGGCGTTGCCGATCGCCGGGGCCGGCGATACGATTCCGGTCTCGCCCATTCCTTTCGCGCCGTGTGGGCCCGGGCCGTCCTGGTTTTCCACGAGAATGGTGTCGAATACGGCGGGTAAATTTCTGAAGCTCGGGACACGATAATCAACCAGGTTTGGATTCAGCGGCTGACCCTTGTCGTAGATTAAAGACTCAAATAGCGTGTGACCAATCCCCATCATTGCCGCCCCTTCGTCCTGCCCTTCGCATTGCGGCGGGTTGATCGCTTTTCCGACATCCGCGAGCCCGACGAACCTGTTGAGCTTGATCTCGCCTGTCTCCACATCCACCTCTACGTCGGCTCCTCCCAAACCGGTCTCCCAAAAAAGCGGATAGATCGGTGACATGCCTCCGCCGGGACGGCAGTAGCCGCGTCCGATGAGTTCGCCGCCGGGCATGCCGAAATAAGTGTGAAGGGCCTTGGTGTATCCAATGCGGTATTCTCCGGCGATGATCTCGCCGTCTTTGAGGACGATCTGTTCTGGCTTGGCCTTAAGGATCTCCGCCCCGATCTCTATTAGCTGAGCGCGCAGGTCGGCTGCCGCCGCGCGAACAGCCGTGCCCATGACGGTGGTAGAGCGGCTCGCTCCCGTGGAGCGGTCAAAAGGCGTCACGTTCGTATCCGTGGAGTGCATCGTGACCTTTTCGAGCGCCACACTCAGCTCCTCGGCAGCGATCTGGCAGAGCACGGTGCGTGTTCCCTGTCCGACCTCCGTGCTGCCCGACATCAGCACGACACTCCCGTCGGCCAACAGGCGGACGATGGCCGTCGAGACCGGGACGGCTTCTGAGTCCGTGACGCCGACAGCGAGGCCCACGCCGCTACCCGTCCTTCGCTTCGCCGAACCTTTCCAGTCCAGTTTGACTGCCACCTGTTTGAGGTCTGACAGAAGATCGGCATCCATCGGCTTTGCCCCGCTCTTTACGATATCGCCCCGTTTGAGCAAATTCTTGAGCCGGAACTCAAGCGGATCGATTCCCAACTGCTCGGCCATGATGTCCATGTGGGATTCCAGCGCCCAAATCGACTGGGGCCCCCCGATCGAACGGAAAGAGCCGGCCGGACAGGTGTTGGTATAAACCGCGAGGGCGTCGATATTGTAATTGCCTATTCGATAGGGGCCGTGGATCCTGGTAGCGGCGCGCCTGGCCACGCGCGGTCCGTTGTCCGCGTAGGCGCCGGTATCGAGCAACACCTTGGCCTCACGGGCGACCAACGTGCCGTCCCGCTTCACGCCGGTTTTGATCCAGACGCGCGCCGAGTGGCGCCGGTTGGTGAGCATGGACTCGGGCACGCTTTGCTCCAGGCGCACCGGTTGTCCTGCCTTGCGCGCCAGCGCGACCACCAACGGCTCGATCTTCGTGTAGGACTTGCCGCCGTAAGCGCCGCCAACGTAGGGAACCAAGACCTGAACTTTTGACAGCGGCTGTTCGAAAATCAGAGCCAGCTCCGCGCGCACGACAAAAGGGTGGGCGCACGAGGACCAGACCGTGATCCCGTTGGCGTCGACTTTGGCGATCGCCGCATGGGGCTCCATGGTATAGTGGTAAACCATGGGAAACTCAAAGACATCTTCAAAGATCCGGTCCGACTCAGCGAAGCCCGTGCCGACATCGCCTTCCTCGATGTGCTCGTGGTGGCACACGTTGGTCTGGATTTCGGCCTGGAGTTTCTTCAGCTCATGGTAGGCCCCTTCGCCCTGGATGTCGGGATGGAGGATCGGAGCGCCCGGGGTCAACGAGTCATCGAAGGTGGCCATGACGGGGAGTTCTTTGTACTTTACCTCGACGAGAGAAAGGGCCTCTTGGGCGGTAAGCGCGTCCACGGCCGCTACCGCGGCTACCGGCTCGCCGACGTAGCGGACCCGGTCGAGCGCGATCAGCGGGCGGTCCCGCAGGCAGTGGCCGAAATAAGGGTTGATGTCCTTGACGTCGGCCCGCGTGAGAACAGCGACCACTCCGGGAAGCTTCTCTGCCCGGGTGGTGTCGATGGATTCGACGAGGGCATGGGGATAAGGGCTGCGCGCGACCTTGCCTTCCAGCATGCCCGGGATGGTGAGGTCGACGGTAAATTTGGCCTGTCCCGTGACCTTTTCGATCCCTTCAACACGCCGGGCAGCCTTACCGACGATGGTAAAAGAGCTCTTCGTAGCCATCTCTAGTTTTGAGTTTTAAGTCTTTAGTTTTTAGTTCCTCTCAACTGAAAACTTAAAACTGAGAACTAAAAACTGAGAACTAAAAACTAACTTCGAACCCTTAAACTCCGGAACTTTGTTGTCGAAGAGTTTTAGCGGCGGCCTGGATCGATTCCAGAATTTTTTTGTACCCGGTACAGCGGCAGATGTTCCCCTCCATGAAGTGAATGATCTCTTCCCGGGTGGGATTGGCGTTTTGCTCCAAGAGGGATTTGGCGGCCAGAATCATGCCCGGGGTGCAGAAGCCGCACTGCAAGCCGCCGTGTTCGATGAATGCTTCCTGCAGGGGATGGAGCTTGCCGTTTTTGGCCAAGCCCTCGATGGTCAGGACGTCGTGGCCCAGGGCCTCGAAGGCGAGATAGGTGCAAGAGCTCACGGGCTGGCCATCCACGAGGACCGTGCACGCGCCGCACACCTGCACGTCGCACGATCGTTTCGTCCCCGTAAAACCGAAGCGATTGCGGATGACATCGATCAGGAGCTCGTGCGGTTCGACCTGGATCTCCTGAGCTCTGCCGTTGAGGGTGAAAGTGATGGGGATGAACTGGCGATCTTCCGCTTTTAGTCTTCCTTCAGCCATACTGTTCTCCCTAGCGTGATGACTTCGAGGAGCGCTGCTCAGAGATTTGCTGGAAGGCCCGCTTCAGGAGCACGCCGACGATGTGCTCCTTATATTCCGCCGACCCGTGGAGGTCGCCGATCGCGTCCGCCGCCCGTCCGGCGATTTCCCCAGCCTGGGCCAGAGCCGACGCAGCGTCCCTGGCGCTTTTCCCTTTGAGCAGCCCCTCGGCTTCCTCTACCCGCTTGGGCTTTGGCCCCGCGCAGCCCACGGCGATGCGCGCCTCCGCGATCGCGGCGTCTTGGTCCCAGGCGATAAACAGCCCGACTCCGACGCTCGGTCGCTCGAGATAGCCAAACTTGAGGTAGGCCGCACCCGCTCGCTCCGGCAGCGCGGGAACGTGGATATCGGTGAGCAACTCGTCGGCCTCCAGGCAGGTCTCGTAGGCATCGACGAAGAATCGTTCTGCCGGGATCTCCCGCCTGGAGGAGGCCCTCTCCGCGACAAGTTTTGCGCCCAGGACCATCAGCAGCGTGCCCGGATCCGCGTGCGGCTCCGCGAAGCAGAGATTGCCCCCAAGCGTGCCGACCTCTCGCACACGAACGTTTGCGACGTGATGCTCCATCCGAACGAAAGCCGGTAGCTTCTGTTTCAGCACGGGGTCGTTTTCGAGCTTCCTATGGGGGGTCAGGGCGCCGATGCGTATCGTGCCGTTTTCGAGCTTCACCTGGTCCAGACCGGTGATTTTCTTCACGTTGATGAGCCGTTCGTACTGGATCAGCCCTTCCTTCATGGCCAGAAGCAACTCGGTTCCGCCCGCATAGATGCGCGCGGACTCGCCGTGGCGAGCCAGAAGCTCGCAGGCTTCCTTTACCGATTCGGGCTCCTCTAAACGGAATCGCCTAAGCATCCTCCCGGTTCCTCCGAAAGCTCCTCGGGGGCCGAGTTATCAGGCTGCGCCGATGCACTAAGCTCCCTCGGGAAGCGGGCTCTCGGCTGCGGCCGATGGGTTCGTGCCATGGGTCGTAGCGTTCGTAATCGGACGTCCGCAGCCTCGCTCGCGCTCCCCCTCGGTCGCGGAAAAGGACGTCCGCGGCCTTCCTCCTCGTCCCCCTCGAGCTTTCACAGCGACGGCAAAGTGTAACTTCATGAAGTATTCCCTTCTACGCGGGTTTGGGCCGCACCAGCTTCCCGACCGGCTTCCCGACGGGCTCGCCGTCGCGCATCTGGACGTGGCCCCTTACGATCGTGGCCACCGGCATCCCTTTGACTTTCCAGCCATGCCAGGGCGAGGGTTTGTTCTTGCTGTGGAGCTTGTTCACGTCGATGGTCCCTTCCTTGTCCATGTCGACGATCGTCACGTCGCCGTCCGACCCCGGCCGGATCGCGCCCTTTTGCGGGTAGATCTGCCAAACTTTAGCCGGGTTTTCCGAGGTCAGCTTGACGTAGTGATTTAAGGTCATCCTTCCCTTGTTGACCTCGTTCAGGAGCAGCGGAACCCCGGTCTCCACGCCGCAAAACCCCGAGATGCATTCCCAGATCGCGGGCTTGGTCAGCTTCCCCATCAGGTCCGATCCCTTCTCCTCCAGGGTATGCGGTGAATGGTCGGTGGCGATCATATCGATATGGCCGCTCAAGAGTCCGTCCCACAGCGCTTCCGCGTGGTCCCTGCTTCTTACCGGCGGGTTCATCTTGAGGAGCGATCCGACCTTGGCCATGTCCTTGGGCTCGCGAAGAAGATAGTGGGGCCCGGTCTCGGCCGTTACCCGCAGACCCCGGGCTCTGGCGTCACGCACGAGCTGGGCCGCCTGCTTGGAGCTCATGTGGTAGACGTGCAGTTTGGTCTTAAAGGTCTCGGCCAGGAAAATGGCATGGGCGACGGACTCCGCCTCGCAGATGTCGGGGCGGGAGGCTTCCCAGTAGACAGGGTCGTTCTTACCCTCGGCTTTGAGCTTGTTCGTGTAGTAGGCCATGATCTGGCGGTTCTCGGCATGGATTCCCAAGGGCAGCTTGGACTGGGTGATATTGGCGAAGGCCTCCATGCACATGCCGTCATCGGGAAAGGGGAGGTTGCCGATCGTTTCGCCGAAAAAGATTTTGTAGCCGATAACCCCCGCCTCTGCCATCGGCAGAATCTGATCCGTATTGGTCTGGACCACGACGCCAAAAAAAGCGTAATCGCAAAGAAAGTTGCCCTCGGCGAGCTTGATTTTCTCCCTGACCCGGTCGGCATCCGCGGTCGGGGGCACCACGTTGGGCATGTCCATCACCATCGTCACCCCGCCGCACACCGCCGCTGTCGAGCCGGTGGTAAAGTCCTCTTTGTACTCCAGGCCGGGAACCCGAAAATGGACATGGCCGTCGATGATGCCGGGCAGGATGTGCCGACCTTTGGCGTCGATCTCTTCAGTGTCCTTCGGCAGGACATCATCGGTGCCGACGGCGACGAATTTTCCGTCCTTGATCGCGACGCCGCCTTTAAACGTATCCGTGGGCGTGACCACCCATCCGTTTTTAATGACTAAATCCGCGCTCATTGTCCCTCCCTTGGTGTCTTGAGATTAACTGGTCATCGGACGGTATCGCAGGCTTGAAGGCTCGAGCACCGGAGCGACGAGCCTTTTGGCCAGGCGGCTAACCGGCCTCCCGAGCCTCTTGCATTCTGAGTCTTTTGCAGATAAAACCCCGGTTCGGAAGGGGTGAGATACTGCCTCCTGGTGACCTTACTTACCCTCGCGGTGTAAGAGGAGAACTCACGGTCTCCCTGTCGATGTCGGAACCTATCCGATCCGAAATTTCTTGTCAAGGATGCTCCGTTGCGCTGGCGGCGAAAAAGGCTTTGAGTGTAATAGATATTGCCAATCGCGCTGTGATTGTTTAATTTAATTTGGACCGATGATGGGTTAAAGCTGTCTATTAAATAAAGGAGGGCAAGTGGCAAAGACGAAATTGCAGGCAGTGGGGTTGCGCATGGAGTACTACCAGCCGCGTACCGGGGGCAGACTTCTGGCGCTTGAAAACGTGAACCTCTCCATCGAAGAGGGGGAGTTCGTCACCATCGTCGGTCCGAGCGGTTGCGGCAAGACCACATTCATCAATATTGCCGATGGCTTGCTTAAACCGACCGGGGGGAAAATCCTTCTCGAGGGCCAGGAGATCAACGGGCCCGGCCGTGACCGCGCCATGGTCTTTCAGGACCCGTGCCTCATGCCGTGGCGTACGGTTTTCAAAAACGTCGTTTACGGCCTGGAGTGCCGGGGTTCGGTCGGCGCTACGGAAAAAGAACGGGCGCTGAACTTCATCAAGCTCGTCGGGCTCTCCGGCTTCGAGGATCACTATCCCCATGAACTCTCCGGCGGCATGCAGCAGCGGTGCAACCTCGCCCGCGCGCTCACGGTCGATCCAGAGGTTCTGATCATGGACGAGCCCTTTGCCGCCCTCGACGCCCAGACCCGAGAGATCATGCAGTTGGAGCTGCTCAGGATCTGGCGGGAAGCAAAAAAGACCGTCCTCTTCATCACGCACCAGATTAACGAAGCTATCTACCTGGGTGACCGCGTCATCGTCTTTTGCGCCCGGCCCGGCAACGTGAAAGATACGCTCAAGGTGGAGCTCCCGCGACCTCGGGGTCTGGGGGTGAAGCGCTCCAAGCAGTTCCTGGAGTACGAGGATTACGTCTGGAACCAGATCGAGGAAGAGGTGAAGAAGACGATGGCAGCGGATCAGGTGGTCCAAAATATCGACGCGTAGAGAAGAGATGATGGCGCAAACCACGTACATGGTCCAGATCGCGCATCTGGAGAAGTACTTCGGGGAGGATAGAGAGAGGGTTCACGTTCTCAAGGGAGTCTCCCTCGATATCCCGGAGGGCTCTCTCTATACCTTCCTGGGACCCAGCGGATGCGGCAAGACCACGACGCTTCGCTGCGTCGCCGGGCTGGAAAGGCCGGAAAGCGGCACCATCAGCATCGATGGCAAAACCGTATTTGCCGCCGGGGATAGAGTTTACGTTCCGACCAACCGGCGTCCCATCGGCATGGTGTTTCAGTCTTATGCTATCTGGCCGCACATGACCGTGTTCGAGAACGTTGCCTACCCGCTGACGATCCAGCGCCGGCCGAAGAGCGAGATCAGAGAGCGGGTGGCGAACGTTCTTAAGGTTGTCGGCCTGCATGGGCTCGAGGATCGTCCCGCCCCCAAGCTGTCAGGGGGGCAGCAACAGCGGGTCGCCTTCGCCCGCGCGCTGGTCAATCAACCCAAAGTCCTGCTCCTCGATGAGCCCCTGAGCAACCTGGACGCCAAGCTGAGAGAGCAAATGCGATTTGAGATCAAAGCCCTCCAGCGGAGGGTCAACATCACGACCATCTATGTCACCCATGACCAGAGCGAAGCGCTGGCAATTTCTGATCAGATCGCGGTCATGCACGGGGGGAAGCTGATCGAGATCGGATCGCCGCATGAACTTTATTCCAGGCCCAAGAGAAAATTCACGGCGACGTTCTTAGGCCTGACCAATCTGATCGAAGGTCGCGTTTTGGAATTGGGAGGCAATTCCGCGCCAGGGCGGATGGAGACCAAGAAGGGAGTCCTGTGCTTCGTTCCGGCAACCGCGATGCAAAAGAACCAGCCCGCGGTGATCTCGATTCGGCCGGAGCATATCCAGGTTCACAAGCGAAAGCCCGAGGGGCTCGACAATGTCGTCGAAGGCACGGTCAAAGAGTCCGTCTTCATGGGAGATGCCTACCACTGTCAGATCGCCGTCGGCGACGATCTCCTTCGCGTCCACACCCATCCCTTCCTCAGCATGACCCCCGGGGAGAAGGTCTACCTTCATCTCGATCCCCAGAGTTGCAACGGGCTTCCGGCCGAAGACATCGAGGGGATCGATGAGTCGATGCTCGGAGAGTAGAATCTGTCAATGGTCAACAGTCTCCGCCGGAGGCGGATCAGCCTCAGGCTGAAACGGTCAATGGTCGCTCAATCAAAAACGACTGAGGCGGATTGGGGGGACAATTGACCATTGACCAATAACGATTGACCAACCGTAAGGGGGAGTCGCATGACAGCACTTGAAGCCAGGAAGTTTGTTGAAAAGGAAATTAAAGCGGGCAAGACGCCGGCATATACGGATCTGCGCGAATGGCTCGAGATCGTCGATAGCCTGGGCGAGCTCAAGAAGATCGACGGCGCCGATTGGAACTTGGAGATGGGAACGCTCGCGGAGCTCGTGGGGCGCGAGAGCAAAGGGCCCGTGCCGGCGGTGCTGTTCGACAACATCAAGGATTATCCCCGGGGGTATCGGGCGCTGTTCGCGCAAAACGCCTCGTTCAAGCGAATGGCGTTGAACCTGGGATTGCCCCTCGACCTTGCCGGGTTAGACCTGGTCAGGGCTTTTCGCGACAAGCTTGCAGCGCATAAGCCCATCCCGCACAAGGTGGTCAAGAGCGGTCCCATCCTAGAGAACGTCCTCACTGGCAAAGATATCAACCTCCTCAAGTTTCCGGTTCCCTTCGTCCACGAGCTGGACGGCGGGAGGTATATCGGCACCGGATGTCTGGTCATCACAAAGGACCCGGAAGAGGGCTGGGTGAATTTTGGGACCTACAGGGGAATGGTTCACGATGAGACCAGCATGGCTCTTTATATCTCGCCGGGAAAGCACGGTCGCATTCAAATTCAAAAGTATTTCGACCAGGGAAAGCGGTGCCCCGTAATCATCTCTGTGGGTCAGGACCCGGTCCTTTTCATGGTGTCGGGAAATGAGGTGGACTACGGAGTTTCCGAGTTTGATTACGCCGGCGGGCTCAAAGGAGGCCCCGTGGAGGTGATCGAAGGAAAGGCAACCGGGCTCCCGTTTCCCGCTCACGCGGAGATCGTCATCGAAGGCTTCATGGAGCCCGGCGATGTTCAAAAGGAAGGCCCATTTGGCGAATGGACAGGGTACTACGCCAGTTCCATTCGACCCGAGCCTGTGGTCCGAGTTCAGAATATCTACCATCGGAACGAGCCCATTCTCTGCTGCGCCCGGCCGGGAAGGCCACCGTCGGACTACTCTCTAGCCAAGTGTTTCGTGAAGGCGGCGCTCATCTGGGATCAGGTGGAGAAGGCTGGAATTCCCGATGTCAAGGGAGTCTGGTGTCATGAGGCAGGTGGAGGACGGCTCCTCAACATCATCTCGATCAAGCAGCGCTATCCCGGGCATGCCCGCCAGGCGCTTGTCGCCGCCTCGCAGGTCCACGCCGGCGCCTATCTCGGGCGCTATGTCATTGTTGTCGACGATGACATCGACCCGACCAACACCTTCGATATCCTGTGGGCTCTCGCAACCCGTTCGGATCCGGTGGAATCGATCGATATCATCCGGCGCTGCTGGAGCGGCCCGCTGGACCCGCGGATCCAGCCGGGGAAAAAGGGCTTCAACTCCCGCGCGCTGATCGACGCCTGCCGGCCCTTTGAGTGGATGAAGGACTTTCCGCCCGTGGCGGAGTCGAGTCCCGAGCTCAGGGAGAAGGTTCGCGCGAAGTGGAAGAAGATCATTGAGGGGTAGGCAGTAGAGAGAGTATCTTTCACGATTACCTCCGTGAAATCATTTTGAAGCTTCCCGATTTCTTTTGTCTGCAGCTTCCTGGCCTGCTGTGTTTTCTTGCAGGCTCTTTTCGATGATGGCGATTTCTTCCCGGGTAAGGCCGTACAGCAAATAGACAAGCTGGCAGATTCGGGATCCAGCGGCGTTACGTGATCCCGGGCCAAAAAGCAGGCACGAAAAGACGTGTTCGGGGCGGGCTGTAGAAGCCGGAAGAACGGCTTGCGCTGAACGGGGGACTCGAATATAGAGGGGTTCCAAGGAGGATGAGATGAAGAAGGTCCGAAAAGACGTTTTCGTGATACGTGGTCGTAGCTCGTGGTTAGGACTCATGGCGGTACTCGTCCTTATCGTCGGGAGTTCCCCGCTCCAAGCTCAAGTGGGCTCACCAAGAGGCGCTGTCAGCGTCGCCGGGAAGATCAGCTCTGTTAAAGGACAAGAATTGATCGTCGGGGCTCGCAACGGAGACGTCCGGGTTAAAACGGCGGATAAGACCATTGTCCGCGGCGAGGTTCCCATCAAGTTTTCCGAGATCTCACCCGGTATGTATGTGGGGGCCACTGCGGAGAAACGACCCGACGGCACCTTCCGCGCCTCCCGGTTGCATGTATTCTCCGAGGATCAACGCGGCACCGGAGAAGGCCATAGACCGCTGAGTTCGGCTCCGCAAAGTGGATTGACGATGACGAACGCCAATGTCGAGACGGTGGAAGACACGGCAGTGGGGGACGTGAAAGGACGGATGCTGACGCTCAAGTACAAGGGTGGAGAGATCAAGGTCCTCGTGCCACCGGATATCCCCGTCGTGAGGCGCGTGCTCGCGGACCAGGGATGGCTTAAACCCGGTGCCGAGGTCTTCATCCAGGCGACTCAAGCCGCCGATGGCTCGCTTTCCGCCTCGCAGATCACCGTGCGCGCATCCGGAACGAGGTGAACGCATTCGTGGCGGTGATCCGTGGTTGAGTGCAGAGTGGTCCTCGGTTTGTTAAGTCGGCTTCTCGCAGGGGTCACGTGACAAAGAAGCAGCTCAGATTCATCGGCCGGAATGTTCATCGGGTCGACGGGCTTGATAAGGTAACGGGAAAGGCAAAGTTCACCGGGGATCTCACCATCCCCGGCATGCTCTACGGCAAGATCCTTCGTAGTCCTTGCCCTCACGCCCGCATTCGCAACATCGATGCGGGAGATGCTGAAGCGCTGTCGGGCGTAGCCGCGGTGCTCACCGCGGCCGATATCTCCGATCTCGATCCCTACTACAGCGGGCGCCCCGTCATCGCGATCGGCAAGGTTCGTTACGCGGGCGAGCCGGTCGCCGCCGTCGCCGCCGTGGATGAAGAGACAGCCGAGGAGGCGCTTGCTTTGATCCGGGTCGATTACGAGGAGCTTCCCGCGGCCGTTGGGCTGGAGGCAGCCTTAAGTGAGGGCGCCCTGCTGGTTCACGAAGAGGCCAAGGGAAACATCTGCAGCCACGAGCACGTGGAGAAGGGCAACGTCGAGCACGGCTTTGCCGAGGCCGATGAGATCTTTGAGGACACCTTCACCTTCCCCATGGTTTATCACTATGCGCTGGAGCCTCACAGCGTGATCGCCCAGTGCACCGACGAGGCCATCACAGTTTGGTCCTCTGCCCAGCATCCTTTTCAGGTCCGTGGCGATATCTCGCGGATATTTCGCGTGCCGATTTCAAAGGTGCGAATCGTCATCCCGTATCTGGGCGGTGGCTTCGGCAGCAAGTCCTACACGAAGTTTGAACCTTTAGTTGTGGCTCTTTCGCGAAAGGCGGGGCGCCCCGTCCGAATTTGCAACTCCGTTCCCGAATCCATGGTCACCGTGCGCCGCCACGGGGCCCGAGTCCGGCTCAAGACCGGGGTGAAGCGCGATGGGACGATGGTCGCCCGCGAGGCCGAGATCTATCTCGATACGGGCGGCTACGCGGACAACGGTCCTGCGGTCGCGATCCGGGCCGCCACACGGGTTCTCGGCCCGTATAGAATTCCGCATATTCGAAGTGACGCCTACGCTGTGTACACGAACTGCGGTGGAGCGGGCTCCTTTCGCGCCATCGGCGCGCCGCAGACCATTTTCGCCTCGGAATCCCAACTGGACATCATCGCCGCGAAGCTGGGGATCGACCCTGCCGAGCTAAGGCTCAAGAATCTCCTGAAAAAGGGCGAAGAAGTCCGCCCGAAATTGCGGGGCATCGATGCCGATCTGGCCATGAGCCTGAAGAAGCTGGTCAGAGAGAGCCAGTGGAAAACGCGGTCCAAGAAAAAGGGAGCGGCCATCGGCTTGGCCTTGGGTGCGACGAACGCCGGCGCCACGCCGGTCTCTGTCGCCATGGTTCGCATGCAGGCGGGTGGGACCCCTATGACAGCTCTACCGGCTCGAGCCGCTCGACCACCCTCATGGGACTGGCGGTCCAGCGGGCCTCGCGCGATCTGAAAAAGCAGCTCGTGGCCATCGGCGCGCAGGTCTTCGGCGTGCGTCCCGGTCAGATCCAAGTGGAAGACGGCGGTCTCATCTGCGGCGAAGCAAAGTTGTCGTTCAAAGAAGCGCTGGCGCGGCGCTTCGGCGGATCTGGAGGGGAGCTCATCGGTCACGGCGATGTCGGGCCGGAAATCACCGATGGAGTTCTGCCGGTTTTCTGGGAGATCGGGATGGGGTGTGCGGAGCTTGCTGTCGACGAGGACACCGGGGAGATATCTATCGAGCGCTATGTCTCTGTGGCCGATGTGGGAAGGGCGATCCATCCCGAGCAATGCATCGGGCAGGAAGAAGGCGCCGCGATGCAAGGGATCGGGCACACGATGTTCGAGCAGATGATCTACGAGGGCGGGCAGCTCGTGAACGCGAGTCTGGTGGACTATCGGGTGCCCACTTTTTCCGACGTGCCGAAGGAGTTTCACTCGGTTTTGGTGGAAAACCGCGACGGTCCCGGCCCCTTCGGCGCCAGAGGGATGGGAGAAGGCGGACTGGTCTCGGTTGCCCCGGCCATTACCAACGCCTTGGCCCGAGGCAGGGGAGTCCGCGTCAAAGATCTTCCGCTCACTCCCGAGCGCGTTTGGCGTGCGCTAAGGAAGAATGAGAAATAATTTGAGGATACAGACACAAGGGGCCAGGGCACGTTGTCGATGGCGACTCCAGACCGGCGTAAAGTCATTTTCGACGCCAACATCTACATTCGTGCTCTTCATGGAGGCCCAAGTAGTAAGGAGTATGAGGTTTCAGCGGAACTCTACGCTGGAGCTTTAGCAGGCTGCGGAAAAACTTTCCGTTCACCCTTCGACGGGCTCAGGGCGAACGGACGATGCCTTGAAATCATTGAGTATTTTCCGTTCATGCTGCAGCTTGTCGAAGCATGAAAAATTGTGAGGTTAGACCCGCATCACTTCAACTCTCTGGTTGCCGATTCGTTCAGCCGTGTGGCGGAGAACGGAATCAGCTCCTCCGAAACTTCGTCCTCCTAGGCCATGGTCAGCCGACCCCGCGCTTGCGTCGGCGCCAGCGGGCGAGGCGACTAACCCGGAATGTCAGAATCCAACTTTGTCAAGAAGATTGATGACATGCGGATTGCCCTCCTCGACAATACTGACCTTGTTCGCGAAATCCTGATGCGCCGCGAAAAAGGCCGTCAGGCTGTGCTTCTTGGGCGACCAATCCTCTCGGATCTTCGTTTTCTTCTTCGCTTTCTCCTTGGCCCGCTCCTTCTTCCAGTCCTTCTCGCGCTCGACGTCAATCTCGTCGATCGGATAGGTGAAATGCATCACGAACGGGTCGTTGCCGCGCGCCGTGAACAGCATTTCCAACGACTCGCGCTCGGGGTTGCCGTGTTCGCCGTTACCGGAGAACACGTAATGATCGGCGGTGATGCGCCGGAAAAAACTCGTCTCGAGATTGTTGGCACTGCCGTGGTGCGGAACCTTGAGCAGGTCCACGCGCATCTTGCTGTGCTTGCCCGGGCCGAGCAGCCCTACGAGCTGTAGGCCTTTCAGGATCTTGTCGCCGCGCGCGTCGCCCGTGAGCAACATCGTCTTACCCTCGGCCTCGGCGAGCAGGACGATGCTGGACAGGTTTGGGATCGACTTGTCAATGAAGGCGGCCAGCGCGGCCTCCGGGGACTTCTTCTTCTTGCGCAGCCATTTGTCGTGTTCCTTTTGCAGCGCCTCGAGTTCCGGCTTCATCGGCCCGACCACGGTGAACTTCAGCCCGCCCTTGAGAGGCACGGCCTTGGCATTGCCCGTCGCCAGGATCAGCTTGCCCTTGAACTCGTCGTTGATCTTCCACTTAAAGAACTCGGCGTCGAGCCGCAGATCGCGCCCCTGCGGAATGCTGGCCAAGACCTTCGCCGCATCGAACTCCTCGTCGTCCGCCACCTCGATCTCGCCGGCCAGCGCCGCAGCACCGAACCCCGCCTCGGCCTTGAGCTCCTTGGGCGTGGTCTTGAGTAAGTCGTCGAAACTGTTGTGCCAGAGGCTTCCAACGCGAAGGAACAATGGGCTCTGCGCCTGCTTCAGGTCGCGCAGCTCCTTTGTCAGATCGAGGATGCCCTTGATGTGATCGTCGTCAACGTGACTGACCATCATCACGTCGACCGGCAGCGGGTCCTGCTCCTCAAGATCGCGCCCTTTGCGGAGCTGCTCAAGTCGCAGCTTCAGGTGCGGCTCATAGACGTTCGAGGGACCACCGTCGATCATGATGAAGTGCGGGTCGTCCTTGGAGCCAAAGTGCAGGATCAGGCAGTCGCCCTTGCGGGCGCGAATGACATCCAGACTGAACCACATGGTCGTGTCCCCCCCTAGATGGACTGAAACGCGCGCAGCACGTCGAGCATCCCATGGCCCTGGAAACTGCGCTCGCGACCGAGATCGGTTGCGCTGTCGCAAAGAATGCGCTTGATCCGCCGCGGCTGACCGATAAGCTCTGCGTAGCGCGCCATGAGCATCGCGGCCGCTCCGCTCACGTGCGGTGCGGCCATGCTGGTTCCGGACTCAAACCCCCACTCGTTGCCGGGCATCGGCGCCTGAATGCGTTCGCCGGGCGCGACCAGGTCCGGCTTTAACCGGCCGTCGCCCGTAGGGCCGCGGCTCGAAAAAAAGCTCACGCCATAGGTGTGTGGCCAGTTGCGATGCGTGGAACCGACCGTGATCACGCCGTCGGCATTGCCAGGATCGGTAATGCTGAACGCGGCGTAGCTCTCGAACGTGCCGTCCTTGGTCTCGAAAGTTTGGTAACCGCGATTTCCCGCCGCTGCGATCACAACGACCCCGCTTTCGACCAGGCGCTCGCACTCGTTGCACAACGGCGTGCGGCCGCAGGCGTAATTGCGCACATTGTGCGGGATCGACAGGCTGAGATTGACGCCGTGAATCGTGATGAAGTTGTGCAGCTCGTTGACGTAGCGGATGTATTGAAGCGCAGCGATAATGGCGAATTCGGTATCCTCCAAGTTTCTCGCCAGCACGCGGAAATCGTAGAGCTGGATGTCGGGACACATCCCGGCTGCGTAGCCGCTTCCCTTCACCTCCCCCGCGCCGATGATCCCTGCCACGTGGGTCCCATGGACGCTTGTGGGTCGCTCCGGCTCTTCCAGGCGCACGAATTCCTCGACTAGGTCCCAATTGAGCGGATGCTCGTTCTCCGCATCATCGGTCAACTGCTTCAAATACCGGCGGGCCTCTCTTTCATCGAGCTTGGTCCCTTTCGTGAGCCTATCGAGCCGCTGCCTGGCGGCCGTTTGATCGAAGACGTCGCGGCTGACGATGTCCCGGACGCGCGTGAAATCGAATGTCTTCCTGACCCGCGATTTGCCGGCGGCGTTCTTGAACGCATCGTGGGTGGCGTCGATGCCGGAATCGAGAACGGCCCAGGTGATCTTGTCGCATTCTACTCGGAACAGCGTGCGCGCTGCGTCAGCCTTGACTGCCGGGACCGACTTGTCGACGGCCGGCATCGCACGGCGATTCAACGAGACGTGAAAGATCAGATTCTCGGCCGGCGCTTCGTGCCGGTCGCTTGCGATCTTCTTGAACAAATCGAGCGCTCCCCGCACAATCTCATGGATACGAGGTGTGATCTTCTCCAAGACCTCATCAACAGTGGGAGGAGCGGCATTCGTTCCACCACGTCGCTTTTGCTTGCCGGCCCACAGGATGAGTCCAGCCAAGGCAATGTAGCGTTCGAGCGCATTGAAATAGGCCGGCTCAGCCGCTGCTGCGGACCGTGTCTTGGCATAGGCCGCGAAGATATCCGCAATGCGACTACGTATCGTATCGGGCGGGTAGGCGCTCTTAAGCTTGTCGCGAATCTTTCTCTCGTTCCACCACAGGGTTACCGGCACGATGATGCGCAGGACCTCATCGAAAAAGAGTCGCGCCGCAACGATGCCTTGCAGATAGGCGATGTTGGCCTCTTCCCCGCGCTTGCGGCGCCTGCCGGCGCCTGTAAGTCCCTTCGCAATGGCCTTGGCGACGCGGCCGGCGGTTGCGTCGATGTGTGGCGTGATGAGGAGGTCCTGGATTCCGGCAGGTTTTTCGGCGTAGGCGAGCCAGACATCGCCCAGGATCGGCGAATCCTGAAGTTGACGCTGGTCGTCGGCGGGGCCCAGCAGCACAAATTCGACCAATGCGCGGGGAATGGGAAGTCCAACACTCTCTCGCTTGCCAGCCATGCGTCACACCTTCGCTTTCGGATAAGGGAAATCAGCCGGCTTCTTTATTTGGGGATCGACATGCCTGCGCAACGCAGCATCGCACACCGCGTATCCCCAGTTTATCAGTCGCTCTTGCACATTGTCGTTGAGACGTTTGAGTCGGGTTGGAGTCTCCGCCAGCTCCATCGTGCGGGCATGCGGACACGGCAGTGCGTCGGCGAGCTGGTAGTCGGCAATGTTGGTCCGGATGCCCCAATAGGCGCCTTTACGAATGCCTGATTTAAAGGAGTCGATCACCTGCCGCTTGCGCAGCGAGCGAACTTGGTTGTCGACCAGGTCGAACACGCGATACGAGTGGCGCGCCCAATCGCTCTTGGGCTCGTCTTCCGGCTGGAGCTTGCCACCACCATCGCTGACGAGGACCGTCTGATACCTTTTCCAGGCCGTCTCGAGACCGAGATTGTCGTAGACGCCTCCGTCCGTGAGGAACACATGCGTGGTGAAGGGCTTGCGCTGGAGGTCGTGACCCGAATTTGGCGTGAACGCACTTTCGTCAAGCCGCATTTCGAACGGCGAGAGCACCGGCGGGAACGCCGAGGACGCGGCGACGGCTTGCGCCAGCGGGATCTTCGGGGCCTTCACCTTGCCCACGCGGTAGTCCCGCATGTACGGCTTCATAAAACGCCAAAGCGCGCCCGACTGGACATTGGTCGCGTTGATCACGAACCGCGGAGTGTCCGGGAGATCCTGGAGGGTTGCACCCTGGAATAGATGTGTGTCGTAAGCCTCGGCTACCCGATCGCTCACTCGCCCGGGTAGAGCGATGCCCCAGAAGATAGCGTCCGCGTCGATGGTCTCGTCCGCAAGCACGCGCACGGGCGCAACCACTTCGGCAACGAAATCGGCCTTCAACCGGGCGGGATCGAAGCCGAGCCTTTTCCACTTCAGTCCCAACACCGCCGCAGTGATGGACCCGCCCGAGACGCTCGAGAGTCTCTGGATGCCTTGCAGCAGACGGGCCTCGTAAAGTCGCCAGAGGACTCCGACGTGGAAAAGCATGGCGCGATAGCCGCCCCCGGACAGGCAAAGCGCCGTTCCGGCCTCTGGCTTGATTTCCAAGGGATCAGTTGCAATTCTTTCCACGGGAGCGTCGGGCATACGCGTGAACCTCTCTCAGAACGGTGATTTCAATGACCGTCAGATGCATAACGCTTGCAAACCCTACACCACAAAATGTGGCTCACTCTCCACCACTTAGCCCCCTCTGTCAAGTCCGGTCCCGCCGTGCTATCCCGCCGGCGGTATAGCCCGATATTGGCCCGCGCGGTATAAGACGATACTCGCCCGCAGGCCATCGCTTGTGTCTCATTGAGTGGACCACACCGTAGCCGTGAGTCGCGGCCCTCCGAAAAAAGAGATCACTTTTGCCCCCTCTTATAGCCAGTTAATTTAAAAGCCTAAGTATCCTGAGGCTAAGGGAAGGTCCAGGTCTGTCTGGAAGGTGCCCGGCAGGCGAGTTTAAAGCATGGGGAAATAATGGTAACATGAAAATATTATGGATGGCCTCACGGACAGGCCCGACTTTTTGTGGGATGAACCTCTTAGTCGAGAGGATCTCAAGAAACTCTTGGACGGCAAAAACGAGGAAGAGGCTCTCTATTACGCGGCTAAGATCCTAAGAGAAGCACGGTTTGAGGAAGTCTGGGATTATCTCTCCCCGGCCTTTCTAGCCTCTCACTGGGAAAAGCTCCGCTGGAGACTCGGACGAAGAAAAAGGTTCTGGGAATTTTTTTATACCACGTGGCACAGGCATGGCCTTATCCCCTAAAGATATCCTCTCCGCTTTGCAGTGGGAGTGCCCGAGCTCCGGCTGTCAAAGGTGCCCGACTTTATGATCGCCCCCATTTCCGTTAACGACCTTCAGGAATATTTTCAATCTGTTGCTAGGAAGCTTGCTGTAGAGTCTTTTCCTCGGTAGAAAGGCTTCTTTGGAGGATATAATTCGCCAGCGTCGTCCGGTACGTCAGATTGGAAAGAACGGGCAAGTCTCAATAGCCGAGCTTCTCAATTTCTTCTTCGTCGATGCCAAAGTAGTGAGCGATTTCGTGGAGCACGGTCAAGCGGATCTGTTTGCGCAATTCGGTGGGGTCCGGGAAATCTCTGAGCAGAGGCTCGGCAAAGATGGTGATCTTGTCGGGAAGCAGAGGAGGATCAAGGGCGGAGCGTTCGGAAAGCGGGGTTCCTTCGTAGAGGCCGTAAAGCACGTCGTCGCGCGGGTCGAGGCCCATCGCTTTGAGTTGGCCTCGCTTGGGTCTTTTTTCCACCACGACCACGACGTTGTGGAGGTGTCGGCGGAACTCGGCAGGGAGGCTATCGAGCACGCGGGTAGCCGCTCTTTTCAATTCCGTGGGGCTCATTGGTAATCAGCTTGCACCAAACCGTCATGGGGTTCAACTCACCGCTGGGAAAAGCACGCCGAATAGTAGGCGGGCGCTCGTGGGCAGTGGGCAAAAAATCCGCGCGGCATGCTGCCCTCTGCTATCTGCTTAGCGTTTTTCTCTTTAGTTTTCCTGCCGTGGGCGGGGGCTCTCAGGCCGGACAGGGACACTTGCCGGTCTTGAAGGACGATCTGGATCGGGACTCGCTTCACCGCGCCATTCACAGGAGTCTGGAATTCCTACAGCGGCTTCCGCCGGAGCGGCCGGTGGGCGAATGGCCGAGGCGGATCACCGGGGATGAAATCAAAAGAACGCTGCTTTTGTTTATGGAGCGGCTGGAACTTCTGGGTAAGCCGGACGCGCTGCTATCGTTCACCCGTGCTAGATTCGACCTGTTTCGATCCGATGGCGAGGGCGGCGATGGCAATGTTTTGTTTACCGGATATTATCAGCCTGTGATCTCTGCGAGCTTGGTGGAGACCGAGGAGTTTCGCTTTCCGATTTACGGCCGGCCGAAAGATCTCGTGGAGTTGGAGGTGCCCACCTCGGCGCCCGAGTCCCAGGTGGAAAAACTAGTCGGCAGGATGGACGGGGAGCGCTTCGCCCCCTATTTTTCGCGCTATGAAATCGATGGCCTGGGTCACATTAAGGGCAGGGGATACGAGGTCGCCTGGGCGAAGGATCCCTTGGACCTGTTTTTTCTGCATATCCAAGGCTCGGGTCTGCTGCGGCTGCCGGACGGTCGCTTGCTCCCGTTGAACTATGCCGGCTCGAACGGCAGGCCGTACACGAGCATCGGAAGGCTGCTCGTGGAGAGCGGCAAGGTTGCCCGCAACCAGCTTACCATGCAGCGGCTGCGTCGCTACCTCCAGGATCATCCCGACGAGCGAGACGCCTTGCTGGCCCGCAATGAGAGCTATGTTTTCTTTCGCTTCGGTAACGACGGCCCGCTTGGAAGCCTGGAAGTCCCGCTGACGCCCGGGCGCTCGATCGCCACCGATTCCCGGATATTTCCAAAGGGCGGGTTGGCCTTTGTCATCTCGCAAAGGCCGGTCCTCAGCGCTCGCGGCGAAATCGTCCGATGGCGGCCGTTCTCGCGGTTTGTGCTCAATCAGGACACGGGAAGCGCCATCCAGGGTCCCGGTCGCGTCGATCTCTATTTCGGCAGCGGCTCCGAGGCGGGATTGGCGGCCGGGGCGATGCGACGACCCGGAAAGCTATATTTTTTCCTTCCGAAACAGGCACCCCGCCGGTAAATTTTTACCCGCGTGCGCTTTATGTTACCTTGATTTAGGAGTACCGCCTTCCGTCTGAGGCCTTAACCCATGGAGCGAGGCACGGAAATCTATCGTCTGAAGTTGGCTATGGCGATTACCGGGGTCTATTTTGCGGCCGAAGTCATCGGCGGCTTTCTGACCAACAGCCTGGCGCTGCTATCCGATGCGGGGCACATGTTTTCCGACATAGCGGCTTTGGCCATGAGCCTCTTTGCGTTTCAAATGGCGAGACGCCCGGCCACCATGAAGCGAACTTACGGTTATCACCGTCTCGAAATCCTCGCAGCCCTGATCAACGGACTCTCGCTCTGGCTCATCGTCGGCGTTATTTTCACCGCCGCCTACAATCGGTTTTTTGACCCGCCTGAAGTTCAGAGCGAAGGCATGCTCATCGTGGCGTCGTTGGGCCTGGCCGTAAACATTGCTGCGGGAGTCATTCTCTACGGCTCCCATCATGAAAGCCTCAATATCCATGGGGCATTTTTGCATGTCCTCGGAGACGCTCTCGGCTCTTTGGGGGCGATCTTTGCCGGGCTCGTCATGGTCTTCACGGGGTGGTATTTGGCAGATCCCCTTGTCAGCGTCTTTATCGGTCTGCTGATCCTGTACTCTTCTTGGAATCTGATCAGAGAGTCCATGAGCATCCTCATGCAGTCGGTTCCCACGGGGATCGACCTCGAGGAGGTTCGCATGGCTATCGAGCGGATCCAAGGAGTCCAAAAGGTTCATGACCTTCATGTCTGGGCCGTGACCTCAGGAATCTTCACGCTCAGCGCTCATGCGGTCACCGATGGGAATGAGGATTTTCACCGGGTCCTGAACGAGATCGAAGGGATGCTCAGGGATCGATTTCGGATCGAGCACACAACGATCCAGTTAGAGACGGAAGATCGAGAGCGGAACGAATTCCAGCCCTTCTGATCGCGCCCCAGCTTTACACCCGGGCGGGTTCTTTTTTGGTTTAACCCACCCTCGTGAGCAGATAAAACACCGGTGCCGCGAGGATGCGGTACCATGCGAAAGGGGCCAGGCTCCAGCGGCTCAGGAAGCGGATGAATGTCGCAACGGTCATCGCAGCGACGATGAAGGAGACAGTGAAGCCAACGATGAACTGGGTGACGTCTTGAGAAGTAAACGCTTCGGCCATCTTCAACATCTCGTAACCGGTCGCGGCAAGCATGATGGGGACCGCCGCGACAAACGAATACTCGGCGGCGGACCTGCGGTCCAGGCCTAAGAGCAAGCCGCCGACGATCGTGGCAGCGGAACGCGAGGTTCCCGGCCACAGGGAAAGGGTCTGGAAGAGTCCTATTCCGACCGCCTGCGAAAGCGTGAGCACGTCCAGGGAGCGGCGGGGAACTTTCGCGCTCCAACGTTCGGCGATAAGTATCGCCACGCCTCCCGCTGCCAGAGCCCAGGAAACCGTGACGGGAGTGAAAAGCCAGGTCTTGATGAAATCGTGGGCGAGGTACCCGACGATGAGCGCAGGCATGGTCGTGAGAGCGACGCGCGCCACACCGGGCCAGCCCGCCAGCGCCGAGTGCACGCCTTGACCCTTATTGATCTTGTGGGGAATGAGACCGAGGAAGCGCTGCCAGTAAAGAACCACGACGGATAGGATAGCCCCCAATTGAATGGCCACCTCGAACGTCGATGCCTTGTCGCCGGTGAAACCCAGCAGGGTGCCGGAAACGATGAGATGTCCCGTTGAGGAGACGGGGATAAATTCCGTGAATCCCTCGACGATTCCTAGGATGATGGGGATAGACCAATAATCCATGATGTGCGCCATGGTCGCTTATCTACGATCTTCCGAAAAGACAGGGCCGGAAATATAGTATCAAAGCTTACTTCCAGAGGATAGCCGTTCCCCGAGCCTATGACAACTGAGAAGGTTGCAGGATGGAGCGAGCGGTTCATTAGTTGCCAAGCGCTGCGCACTTCATTAAAGTGGAAAAATTGTCGCACGAAGTGTGGCGAGGGGTTATGTCCCGGAAAAGCTCGATAATTCTTGCCGTGATCACGCTGCTTCTCCTGCTCGGGGCCGGATATACCCTGTGGCGGTCCGTAAACAGTGGCGGGGATTTCGTCGTGTCGGGAATTATCGAGGCCGACGATGTGCACGTGGGATCCAGGGTCGGGGGACGCGTGCTCAAGGTGGTCGCGCGCGAGGGCCAGAGCGTCAAGGCGGGAGATATCCTCGTCGTGCTTGAGCCCGACGAGCTCAATGCCTCCCTTGCTGAAGCCCAGGCCTCTCTGAGGCAAGCCGAGGCCAGACTCGCTGAGCTTCTCGCCGGGTTCAGACGGGAAGAGGTCGATCAGGCCGAGGCGTCGGTTGACCAGTATCGCGAGCGGCTCAACCTCCTCGTCGCCGGTCCCCGGCGACAAGAGATCGATCAGGCCCGGGCAAATTGGCTCGCCGCCAAAGCGCAGTACGAAAACGCCGAGCGGTTTCGTAAGCGCATGGAGGATCTGCGCGCGCGGGAATTGATCGCGCACCAGGACTATGACGACGCCAGGACCAAGGCGGAGGAAGCCGAACAGAAGATGAAGTCGGAGCGGGAGCGCTACGACCTCTTCCTTGCGGGAACGCGCGCCGAGGAGGTCGCTCAGGCGCGCCATCGCCTCGCGGAAGCGGAAGCCCGGCTCCGGCAACTCCGCAGCGGCTATCGCAAGGAAGAGATCGCTCAGGCGAGAGCAGCCATGGACATGGCCAAGGCCCGTGTTGAAGTGTTGCAGACGCAACTCAAAGAGACCGTAGTTCGGGCTCCGCTTGACGCGGTCGTGGACGTGTTGGATCTGGAGCCGGGGGACTTGGTCGGACCGAACAGGCCGGTGGCGACACTGCTCCGCCCCGGCGGCCTGTGGGTGCGCGCCTATCTCCCTGAAGAAAAGTTGGGTTTTGTTCGGCCGGGCCTCGCGGTAAGGGTCCGCGTCGACTCCTTTCCGGAGAGGGATTTCACCGGCGTCGTACGACGCGTTCATCGGCAGGCCGAATTCACGCCGCGCAATGTTCAGACCCAGGAAGAGCGGGTGCTCCAGGTTTTTCAGGTCGAAGTCGTCATTCAAGATCCCGATCAGGTTTTGCGGCCCGGGATGAACGCGGACGTTTCCGTTCCAAGGACTGAGCGATGAGGACTGAGCAATGAGTTTGGCCTTCACTCAGTCCTCAGCACTCGCGACTCAGTCTTTGTTAGGCCGGTGGGGTGTGGGCTGGCAACTGTGATCAAGACCGAGGGGCTCACCAAGAGATTCGGCGACCTCGTCGCAGTGCGGGATGTGAGCTTTGAGATCCCGCGCGGGGAGATCTTTGGCTTTTTGGGTCCCAACGGCTCGGGAAAGTCCACGGTGATTCGCATGCTCTGTGGGTTGTTGCAGCCGACGACTGGAAGGGCCGAGCTGGACGGACTGGATGTCGTTGCCGCGGCGGAGGAAATCAAGAGGCGCATCGGTTACATGTCTCAACGTTTCAGCCTTTACGAGGACCTAACGGTCCAGGAAAATCTCGATTTCTACGGCGCCGCCTACGGGCTCCGGCCGGCAAGGCTGGCCGAGCGCTGCCGGGCCGTGGTCGGGCTGGGGGGATTGGAAGGGCGCGAGACGCAGCTCGTGCACACCCTGTCCGGGGGCTTCAAGCAGCGCCTGGCACTGGCATGCTCTCTGCTGCACGAGCCCAAAATCCTCTTTCTCGATGAGCCGACCGCGGGAATCGATCCGGTGGCCCGCCGGGAGATTTGGGATCTCCTTTTTCGCCTCGCCCAGCAAGGCACCACGCTATTCGTCACGACGCACTATATGGACGAGGCGGAGCGCTGCTCCCAGGTGGGCTACATCTACCATTCGAAGCTCGTGGCTTGCGGCAAGCCTCAAGAGCTAAAACGGTTGCCGGAGATCACCCCTGGAGGGGCTGAGTGGTTCGCAGTGCTGTGCGAGGAACCGACGCGAGCTTTGGGCCTGCTCAGGGAAAATCCGGCCGTCATCGACGCCACGATTTTCGGCGAGTCCATCCACCTCCTGGCCCGGCAGGGGACGGACGCGGAAACGATTTCCGGGTTTCTGCGGGCCGCAGGTTGGACGCGCTTGGAATGCCGTCGCGTTCTGCCCTCGCTTGAAGATGTCTTTGTCACGTTGACCCGTCGGCACCGCGCTCAACTCGGAGGTTAGGGGAATGTTTAGAGGACTTTGGGCGGTCATGCGGAAGGAGATCCTCCATATTCGACGGGACCCGGCGACCCGTTTTATTTTCGCCATTCCGTTGATCGAGCTCTTGCTCTTCGGCTATGCGATCGAGATGGATGTCAAGCACATCTCGACCGTGGTCCTCGACCTGAACCGACAGGAGGAGAGCCGGGCGCTCGTCAAGGAGTTCGAAAGCACGCGCTACTTCCGCGTCAGCCGCGAGGTCTACTCGGATCAGGAGCTTCAAAGCGCGATCGTCAGCGGGCGGGCAAAAGCCGGAATCAAGATCCCGCCGACCTATTCCCGAGATTTGGTCAATGGGCGGCAGGCTACGGTTCAGGTGTTGATCGACGGGTCGGATTCAACGACGGCCCTGCGCTTGCTCCAGGCGAGCCAGGCCCTCGGCTTTCTCAAGTCTCTGGAAAGCGCAGGACTCACTCAGGACGCGATGCCCGTGGAGGTGCGACCTCGCCTGCTCTTCAACCCCAATCTTGAGAGCGCGAATTTTTTTGTTCCGGGACTGATCGGGATCATCCTTCAACTGGTCACCGTATTTCTTACCGCCTTTTCGGTTGTCCGGGAGCGCGAGCGGGGCACGATGGAGCAGCTCCTGGTTACCCCGATCTCCAAAGGCGGGCTCATCCTGGGTAAGCTCTTCCCCTACTGCGCGATTGGCTTTCTCCAGACCGGGTTGGTCCTCGTGGTCATGGTCCTGCTCTTTAAGGTTCCGATCCACGGCTCCGTGAGCCTCCTCTTGTTTCTGTCCGGGGTTTTTCTGGTTCCCGCGCTCGGGATGGGGATCGTGATTTCCACCTTTGCCAGCAATCAGGGCGAAGCGATGCAGGTCTCTGTCTTGTTCCTGCTCCCTTCAATCCTTTTATCCGGCTTTATCTTTCCGCGCGAATCCATGCCCTTAGTCATTTATCTCTTGAGCTTTCTCATCCCTGCGACATATTACATCGAGATCCTGCGCGGGATTATTCTTCGCGGTGCCGGCTGGCCCGCGCTCTGGGACGAGGCGCTGGTCTTATTGAGCTTCGGAGTGCTCTTTATCGCTCTGAGTGTGCTTCGTTTCAAAAAACGCCTGGGCTAGGGAGAATCAGGGTCTTTTGTTGAAGTTTGCCACGTAAGGCCATCTCAAGCTCCTGTCATGAAATGTGACATCGCGGTGTCAGCCAGTACGACACATCGACGCCTCGTGTAAGCTGCAAACGGCCAAACTTGCTGTAAAACGATTTTTATCCCTTCAATCCAACCTCGGCACGTCCCTTGCTTTCATGAACTTTGAGCGATGGCCGAAAGTCATGTGAGCCGCCAGTCCTACATTTTTGAAGGAGGGAGCATAATGAGAACACACAAATCCACACTATTCCTTAACGCAATCGCCTTCATATGGATTATAAGTTTGCCGAGTAACTTGGATAGACGCACATTCGTTCACGCAGCCGCGGCGCCTCCGGTTGGCATCAAGCCTACGGCGACCATTACAGGGGAAGTTAAAGTCGTTCTGCTCAACCACAATGGGGAGATCGATGGCTTTCTCCTCGCAGACGGGACGCGGGTCAAGTTTCCGCCGCACATAGGAGCTTCTCTTGCTGCTATTGCGAGGCCCGGACAGATGGTGACGGTTATTGGATTCACAGGACTCGCCACGCAATTCGGGACCGCCGTAGAGGGTTTGAGCGTAACCAGCGCCGCCACGGGTCAGACCGTCATAGACCAACCGCCCACGGGCTATGAGACAAGGCCTTCCGTCGCCGGCCAATGGCTGAGCGTTACTGGGAGTGTGGCTCGCTTCCTTGTCAATCCAGCCGGCAGCGTCGATGGCCTGATCATGGCGTCCGGCGAACAAGTGAAGCTCCCGCCCCATGTGGGCTACCTTGTCGTGAACGCCCTTCGGGAGCGGGGCACTATCACGGTCTCCGGACCGGGTGCGCGAACAAGCCTTGGCACTGCTCTGCGCGCCAGTCAG
>JACPAM010000249.1 GCA_016180805.1 Deltaproteobacteria bacterium
CGGGGAGAAGTAGAAGATACCCAAAATAAGACTGTCGGTGTGGCAAGAATACTGGAAAGCGACTAATCCTGACTGCGCAGGGAAAAGGGCAACAGATGACGATAGGGTGGGGTATTGTGGGCATCGGACGCCACGCTGACGCTTGCATGGCGCCAGCCATCGTCCAAGCAAAAGACGCCGAACTGATAGCGGTGTGTAGCCGGGACGAGAGCAGAGCTGCTGCTTTTGTGGCCAAGCATGGGGCTCGGCGGAGTTACGATGATTTCAAGGCGATGCTGCGCGATGACACTATTGACGTGGTATACGTATCCACCCCTAACAATCTGCATACTGCCCAGACCATCGAGGCCGGCCAGGCTGGCAAGCATGTGCTGTGCGAAAAACCTATGGCCATCAGCGTGATCGACTGTGAGCGCATGGTAGAGTCCTGCCAGAAGAACGGCGTAAAGCTCGGGGTCGCCTTCCAGAACCGCCATCACCCCGCTCACGTCGAGGCTAAACGCCTAATAGCTGCGGGAACCGTTGGCAATATTGTGATGGGAATGGCCGAGTACAGCCGCTTTCTAGGTACCCGACCAAGCAGGGGCTGGCGCGGCGATCCCGTGATGGCTGGAGCGGGTACCCTAATGGGGATGGCTGTTCATCCTCTGGACCTCCTTCGTTTTCTGGTTGGACAAGAAGTGGACACCGTTGAAGCAATGACCGATGAACTGCCGCCGCAACGCCCGCTCGATGAGACCGTACTGGCGCTTCTAAGATTCCAGGGGGGTGCGTACGGGACCGCGGTCTCCAGCAGGCACTCTTCCCATCCCGCAAATGATGTTGTTATCTATGGGACGAAGGGTACAATCCGAGGTGCTGGCACAGTAGGAATTCGATTAGTAGGCCGCCTAGAAATTGCCGCTGATGGCCCTGTCTCTGCGCTTGATTTCCCTTGCGACGATCCCGTCACGGGAACTTACTTACTCCTAGTGGAATCCTTCAACCGGAGCATCCGGGAAGATACGGAGCCCAACGCCTCTGGCTACGATGGGTTAGAGATGGCGCGGATAGCAGAGGCCGTCTTAGACTCCAGCCGAAAAGGCAAAGCGGTGCGGATACTAAGGTGAGAATTTCCTTTGGACTGGCGTTCTCACCGGATTGACTTTTCTTCCCCGATAGAGCAAATATGGGCGCAATTTCGCTGCCGGGAGGTAAGCAAATTGAAAATCCTTCGCTTCAATGACGACCGTATCGGTGTCGTGAAAAACGAAAATCTTCTCGTGGATGTGAGCGAAGCGATCACGTCGCGCAAAGCCAAGGGACCCGAGCGGGTCATGGAAGAGATCATCGAAAATTTTCGCCGCTATCGGCGCAGGTTTGAGAAGATTCTGGAGCGGGAACAGGGCGTTCCGCTCACCAGCGTGAAGCTGCTCGCCCCGATTCCGCGGCCGAGCAAATGCCTCGCCGCGTTCGTGAACTATCTGGACCGGCCCGATCGAACCGTGGATAGCCTGCCGCGGGAGTTTTTTTACAAGGCCCCGGAGCTTGTCGGACCGGAAGGCACGATCGAACTTCTGGATATCCCCCCGGTGGTCATCTCTCACCCCGAGGCGGAGCTGGCCTTCGTTATAGGAAAAAAGGCAAAAAACGTGCCCGAGGACAAAGCGATGGACTACGTCTTCGGCTACGTCCCTTTCTTTGACATCTCGGCGCGCGGCCTGAATCGGCGCACCCAGTTCGTACCGAAAGGCCAGGACACTTACGGCCCCTGCGGCCCCTGGATCACCACCAGGGACGAGATACCGGATCCCCACGATCTGACGGTTCGATCCTGGGTCAACGGGCAAATGCGGCAAAACTACAGCACCAAGCACATGGCCCACAAAATTCCGGCCCAGATTGCCTGGCTGTCGCGCTTCGTGCAGCTACAGCCCGGCGATGTCATCGCCACCGGCACTTATCATGAGGGGCTGGGCCCGATCAACGACGGCGATGTCCTGGAGATTGAAATTGAGCGGCTGGGCAAAACCAAATTTTTGATCAAGGGCTACGGCCCGCGCAAGGATGCCGAGTGGATCCCAGGCGTGAGCCAACCCCCGCCGGGCGGGATGACCAAAGTTTAGGAGGCTGCGGAAAAACGCTCCGTTCACCCTTCGACGAACTCAGGGCGAACGGAGCAGCCCTTGAAATCATTCGCGATTTTCCGTTCATGGTGAGGCTCTCGAAGCATGAAAAACACTTTTTCCGCAGCCTGTTAGACTCGGAGCCACAAGTCCCCGAGGCGTCGATGTTGATCGATGCGCACGCACATCTCGATCGATACGGTGAAGTCCTGGAGCCGGCCCTGAACGAGATCAGGGCGCGGCAAATCTTGACGATCAGCACCGCGATGGACCCGCCGTCATTCGAGCGCGCTCTTGAGATCGCTCAGCTCTGCGACCTGGTGCTTCCTACCTTTGGCGTCCACCCAAAAAACGCGCCCGAATATGCCGGACGCCTCCGCGAGCTCAGCCCCTTTATCGAACGGAGCCCGGCGATCGGGGAGGTCGGGCTCGACTTTCACTGGGTTAAGGACGCGGGCCAATACGCCGCCCAGAGAAAAGTGCTGGACTATTTTCTGGCCGCCGTCCGGGAGCAAAACAAGATTGTCAATCTGCACACCAAGGGCGCGGAAAGGGAAATTCTCGATCTCCTTGAGCGCTACGATATCGGCCGGGCGATCATCCATTGGTACTCCGGACCCTTGGATATCTTCCGTGCTATGGTGGATTATGGAACCTACTTCACGGTGGGCGTCGAGGCGCTATATTCCGAGCACATCCGAACGATCGCGCGGGAGCTCCCCGACGCCCTATTGCTCACAGAGACGGACAATCCGGGCGGGCTCCAATGGCTGAGCGGCGAGCTCGGCATGCCACGGGTGCTCGAAAACGTGATCGAGGCGCTGGCCACACTGCGCTCGACGGAGCCCGCAGCCGTGGCCGAAACCGTTCAGCAAAACTTTCTGCGCCTGATTGAAAACGATCCCTGGCTCGCTTCCCTCCGTCCGCGCGTTCTGGCGTCATAACCTATTATTTAATTCCGTCACTATAGTAACGCAAACGTACCGAATAAGTTGACATTCGAGGGGAACGAACCTTCCAGCCGCAGCCGAGGGGCCAGTGCCTTACGGCTTAAACGATTTGAACGGCTTGAACTGCCCGAACGTTCAAAACGTTCAAACGGTTCAAAATGGTCAGCGCTTGCGTCGGGCTCTCTTGGGCCTCCTCTTCAGGGGACCCTTCGGCAACGGACCATTAAACTGGATGTTGACGCATTGGATGAGATCGGCGAACCGGTCCGCCAGGCGGCCGACGAAAGCACTGAAAAGCCGCCACTCCGTGCCGGGCTGTCGCGGGCTTACGACTTGGCAGGTAATGACGCCATCGGCATGGGACCACCTCATCCAGCCGCTATAGGAAGGGTTGGTGTGGCAAACCCTGCGGCCGTGCATGGCCAGGTAAAATGTCCGGAGTTCCTTGGAACGCATCGCTCCGCGCAGGACTTGGTAGAGGTTGGCGCCGCGACGCTCGATAACTTGAAAACGAATCATCTGCCACCTCCCGAACTTTTGTGGGGGCCGGACCGAGCGCCAAGTACTGCGCTCGAGGCTGAGCTGCGGGCCGCAGACCCGTCGGCTCCAGCCGCGAGCGTCCCCACTTCGCCTTATTGTACAGCGGCTTTGAGCGTTGGCAATAACAATTTTCGCGCCGTGCGTCACGCTTTGCCCAAGGAGATCAGAACCACCACCTTCCTTTCACTCCCGATTTCGACTAAGCTATGTCTTATAGCCGAAATCCAACCAAACTTCATTCATGCCGACGAATAAGCTGAATCTCGCTCGCCGCACGCTGCTGCGCTGGTACGGTGAAAACCGCCGCTCTCTACCCTGGCGGCGCACGCGGGATCCTTACGCCATCTGGATTGCGGAAACGATGCTGCAACAAACTCAGGTGAAGACCGTTCTTCCCTACTACCGTCGCTTTCTCAAAGCCTTCCCGCGGCTTGAAACTCTGGCCGCCGCTCCCGAGCCGAAGGTCTTGGCCCTATGGTCCGGCCTGGGGTACTACCGCCGGGCGGAAAATCTGCTCAACACAGCGCGGCTCATCGTGCGCGAGCACCATGGATCGCTCCCCCGGGACTACGGCGCGCTCAAAGCGCTTCCAGGGATCGGCCCCTACACCGCGGGAGCCCTGATGAGCATCGCCTTCGATCAACCTCATCCCGCCCTGGATGGTAACGCGCGGCGCGTGCTCGGCCGGGCTTTCAACGCCCGGCGAGATGAGGATCTCCAGAGCATCGCGCAAAGGCTCGTCCGCGGCCCGCGACCTGGCCAGTGGAATCAGGCCCTCATGGAACTCGGCTCCAGGGTTTGCCGGGCGCGAGAACCGAGATGCCCGGATTGTCCATTGGCACGATCCTGCGTGGCGCGACGCTCCGGGTTGCTCGGCTCACCCGGAGCGCGCTCGCGCAGACCGCGAGCTAAAACGATCGACTGGCCGATGGTTGTGCTCGACAGAGACGGCAAGATTCTCATTCGGCGCAGACCCGAAGGCGGCCTGCTGCGCCGACTCTGGGAACTTCCCGGCGGAATAAGGGAAAAGAGCGAGAGCCGCGTCTCGGCCTTGCGCCGCCACCTCGACGGCATCGCTACGGAACTGAATGCGCTCTGCGAGATCGGCGAGGTCCGCCATAGCATCACCAACCGCCGGATCCGAGCGCCGATCTACCGGACCACGATCAGGAACAAAATCCAACTTCCCCACGGCGGCTGGTGCTGGGTATCGCCCGCTTCGCTGCGGCGTTATCCCGTCTCGTCGCTGACCCTGAAGGCTGTAAGATTGTTCCACCGGCCATGAAGCGAATGTTTCGCCGCTTTCTGCTCGGACTGTTGCTCCTGGGCTCGCTGCTCCTCGCTTTTGCTGGCTACGAGTACTCCCGCCTGCCCGACGTCACGGCGTTGAGGCGGAAGAATCCGAAAACCACGGCCCTCATGGAGCTGCGCGACGCCGAGAGCCGAAAGAAAGGGGTCGGGCTTCGCCGCCAGCAAATCTGGGTTCCCTATTCCGCTGTCTCGGAGCATCTAAGGAGGGCCATACTGCTGAGCGAGGACGCGTCGTTTTTCAGCCACAAGGGAATCGATTTCTACGAACTCAGAGAGTCGGTCAAAGAGGACTGGCAGGCGGGCAGGCTCAAACGCGGCGGGAGCACGATCACCATGCAGCTCGCTCGAAATCTCTATCTGGACCCGTCCAAGAACATAGAACGCAAATTGAGAGAGGTCGCCATCGCATGGAAACTCGAACAAGCGCTTTCGAAGCAGCGGATATTCGAGCTCTACCTCAACGTCGTGGAATGGGGACCCGGCATCTACGGGGCCGAGGCGGCGGCCCGCCATTATTTCTTCAAGCCGGCTACGAGCCTCGACCCGATCGAGGCAGCAACCCTCGTCGCTCTTCTTCCCAACCCGCTGAACCCGCGGGAAAAAAGCTTGCTCTATCGGCGCAATCTTGTTCTCACCCGAATGGCCCGAACCGGGCACATTTCCGATGAGGCGTACATGGAAGCGATGAAGGTTCCTCTATTCCAAAGGCGTGATGAAGTGTCAGATGTCTCGCACTGAGTCGGAAGATTAACGGAGGGACGGAGATCCCATGGCGACAAAATATGACACTATCGTGATCGACACCGAACCGGCGACCCAACGGTGACAAAAGCGCAACAGCCCTGATGGCCAAATCGCAAATATCAAACCCCATCCTCGTCGTCGAGGACGATCGCAAGACAGCGTCTCTCGTGGCCCTCTATCTCGAGCGGGAGGGGTTCAAAACGGTCACCGCTTTTGATGGTTCCCAGGCACTGGAGCTGGCCAGGCGGCACAAGCCAATATTCGTGATTCTGGACCTGATGCTACCCCAGGTGGACGGTTGGGAGATCTGCCGTGAGCTCAGACGTACGTCGGACGTGCCTATCCTGATCCTCACAGCCCGAGAGGAAGAGATGGACCGGGTCCTTGGATTATCGCTCGGGGCGGACGACTATGTGGTCAAGCCCTTCAGCCCCCGAGAGCTGGTCGCCAGGGTCAAAGCCGTTTTGCGTCGCGCAAGGCCAGGGCCTGCCGGAGCGAAATCTCTTTTAACGTCTGGGGATCTCATTCTGGATCTCGAAAAGCGCTGCGTGACCCTTAGGGGCGCTCTGGTATCGTTGACGCTCGCCGAGTACAGGCTCCTCGAAACACTCATGGCTGCCCCAGGGCGGGTCTTCACCCGGGAGGAGCTGTTAAACGCTCTCTATCCTGAAGGGGAAGCCGTGATCGACCGAGTGATCGATGTCCACATCGGAAAACTCAGACAAAAGATTGAAGCGGACCCTTCAACGCCGAGGTACATTTTCACCGTGAGAGGGTTAGGATATCGGTTCGCCGAAACCCAAGGCTAGCACGGCCGGGAGACCCCAGGTGCGAAGTCGCCTTCTAGGGAAATTGCTTGGCATCAACGTCCTGATTATCGCGGCGGTGATCCTTGCCATGTGGTACGCGATCGATTATTTGGCCGCGGACTACTTCATGACCCTGATGAAAGATTACAACATCTCACCAACTGAGGTCCACAAGATGTTCGTTGATGCCACTCACCGGGCCCTCATCTGGGCATCGGCGGTCGCCCTTGGTCTGGCCATCATTCTGAGCTTCCTCCTGACCAAAAAAGTCCTAACCCCGTTATCGCAAATGATCGGCATCTCTCGAAGAATCGCCTCCGGCGACTATTCAGAACAAGTCCAGACCTCCGCCAGAGACGAAGTCGGCCAACTGGCGATAGCATTCAACCACATGGCCCAGAGCCTGCAAACCTTGGAGCAGCTGCGGAAAACGCTGGTGATCGACGTGGCCCATGAGCTCCGGACTCCCCTCACAAACATGCGCGGCTACATCGAGGCGCTGAGGGACGGGGTGATCCCCCCGTCCGAGGAGACCATCGAGTCGCTTCATGACGAAACGCTCCGCCTGGCCAGGCTCGTCGAGGACCTTCTTCAGCTTGCCCGCGCCGAGGCCTCTCGAGGCGACTTACACCGGCAAGGCGTGGATCTCCAAGACGCGGTGAACCGGGGGCTTGAGCTATTTCGGTCTATGTTGGCCGCCAAACGAATCTCCGTAGAAACGAATCTCCCGAGGGCCGAGAGCCAGCTCATGGCTGACCCGGAGAAGCTGTCTCAGGTCGTGAGAAACCTGGTCCAGAACGCGTCGCAGTACACGCAGGAAGGGGGATGGGTCAAGGTTTACTCAGAGCGTTCACCCGGGAGCATAAAGATAGTCTTTGCCAATAGCGGTGAAGGGATTGCACAGAAGGACCTGCCCTTCATCTTCGAGCGTTTCTACCGGGGCGAAAAGTCCCGCTCGCGGGAGCACGGCGGGGCAGGAATCGGCTTGGCCATCGTCAAGGAGTTGATCGAGGCCCATGGAGGGAGAGTGGGCGCTGACAGCGGCCCGACCGAGACGCGCATCTGGTTCACCCTGCCCGCATAGCGGACTTCCCGTCCTGATCGGTCTTTACCTAATCTTTACCTTATCTTTATCGCCTCTTTAAATCCGTCCCTTAAATAAACGCCCCAGACGTGGGGGGCGCCGGCGCGTGAAAATATCTTGAATCTTCTTCCCGCCAACCGGCATCTAACCATACAAAGAAGTCGAAATATTTGATCAAGAAAGGAGGTGAATCAGATGAAAAAGATCGTTGGGGTGCTCCTTGTCAGCCTAACCCTCTTGGGTCCCGCCCATTTCGCCCTCGCCGCATCTGACGATGAAAAAGTGCTGATGCGTTTGGAGAAGCTCGAGAAGCAAATCCAGCTGCTCCAAACGACGATCAAAGTCAGAATGATGGAAGGGAAGATGATGTCCGGAAAACAAATGAAAGACACGATGAAGAGGATGGAAATGGTCGAGAGGGAGCTCGACAACGTTTACCGCGGGGATTAGCTTAACAGGTCCCAAGGAGGAGAGGGATGAGACTCGCCTCTCCTCCTCCCCTTTTACGGTACGAAGTACTCTTACCGGCCTCATTGGAACTCGGGGAGCCTCAGTTCCGTTTTAAGCGCTGGGAGAGGGTCTTCCTTGCGTCCGCCAGACGATCATGAGACTAATGATGAGCGGCGATTCCTTCGAGGCCGCAAGGGATATAGGGCGGAGACTCCATGCTAATCGAACCCGTTGTGTCGCCGCGAGTCAACTGTAGAATAGACTATGCTGATCAAAAAACCGAGCGATATCAAAAGCAGCGAGATTACTCCCAAGGAAATCTACCTCCACCGCCGAAAGTTCCTTCTGGGCGTGACCGGATGGACGGCTACCGTCGCCCTGGGGCTCATGGCTTCCCGCTCTGTTTCAGCGGCCGGGAACGGCGACTCCAGAGCCAAGCTCGAGGGCATGCGCAAGAGCCCTCTCAGCACGGACGAGCCTTTGAATTCCTACAAGCAGATCACCACATACAACAACTTCTACGAGCTCGGCACCGAAAAGGACTCCCCGGCGCGCAATGCCAAGTACCTTGTAACCAGACCCTGGACGGTCGCGGTCGAAGGCGAGGTCAAGCGCCCCAAGGTTTATGACATCGACGCGTTCATGAAACTCAGCCCCCCGGAGGAACGCATTTACCGCCTGCGCTGTGTGGAGGCCTGGTCCATGGTTATCCCTTGGGTTGGGTTTCCCCTGAGCGCTTTAATCAAGCAGGCCGAGCCTACTTCGAATGCAAAATACGTGGAATTTACCACACTCTACGATCCCAAACGGATGCCCGGCCAGCGCAGAGCCGTCCTCGATTGGCCTTACGTCGAGGGACTTCGAATGGACGAAGCGATGCATCCCCTGACCATTCTTGCCGTCGGGCTCTACGGTGAGATCCTCCCGGCTCAGAATGGCGCCCCGCTGCGCTTGGTGGTGCCGTGGAAATACGGCTTTAAAAGCATCAAGTCGATAGTCAGGATCCGCTTCGTGGCGAAGCAGCCGCTGACGGCGTGGGTGAAGTCCGCATCCCACGAGTACGGTTTTTATTCCAACGTCAATCCTGAAGTCGATCATCCCAGGTGGAGCCAGGCGCGGGAGCGAAGGATCGGCGAGCTCTTCAAGCGGAAAACGTTGATGTTCAATGGCTATGCCGACCAGGTGGCGAACCTCTACCAGGGAATGGACCTCAAAATTAATTTTTAGTTTTGAATGCTTAGGATTAAATGCTCAAATGAAAATTCAAATCTCAAAGCTAACAACTGCATGAAATACCGTATCGGGATAAAAGCCGCGGTTTTTCTCGCCTGTCTGATCCCTTTCGGCCAGCTCGTGTTTGACGCCGTCACCGATAATCTAGGCGTGAACCCGGTTGAGACCGTCACACGCGCCACCGGCAGTTGGACGCTCCTCTTGCTTCTCGTCACGCTCGGCGTCACCCCGCTGCGCAAAATTGCCGGCTGGCATTGGCTGATCAAGCTCCGGCGCATGCTGGGCCTCTTTGCTTTTTTCTACGCGTGCCTACACTTCACGACTTACATTTGGATCGATCAGTTCTTCGATCTTCAGGAGATCTCAAAAGACATCATCAAGCGCCCGTTCATCACCGCCGGATTTATGAGTTTTGTCCTGCTCATCCCCCTGGCGCTGACTTCAACGAACGCGATGATCCGGCGATTGGGAAAACGCTGGCAGAAGCTCCACCGGCTCGTCTATCTCACCGCCGTCGGCGGGGTTGTCCACTTCCTCTGGCTGGTTAAGGCTGACATCAGGCGGCCATCGCTTTACGGCGCGGCTCTCGCCGCGTTGTTAGCCTACCGGCTCTTCGCGTACTTGCAGGCGAGGGTCGGTGCACGCGAAGCTAGAAGAGGGGTTCTTGTCTCTTCTCGTCAAGGGCAAGGTTTTCAGCGGCCGCGCCCTCCCGGCGAACGGACGATCCCGGTTGCTTCTCCCGAAACCCTGGGCTAACATCGCCCACTAATAAAGAGGCGGGCCGTTAACGTTGGCGTCTTTTCCATATTCAACAAGCTCGACGTGAAATCCATGGAACAAAGAGAGGCGGCGGAACCGGCGTTAAAGAGAACCCGTGACCGGGAGCCCGCTGCCCGGGACGAGGAGCAACTTGTCGAAAGATTAAAAAGCGGAGATCACCAGGCGTTGGAGGCCATCTTCCGCCTCCACTCCAACAAGGTTTTCCAGCTGGCCTACAAGCTTACCCGCGACCGGACGGAAAGCGAAGAAGTCGTCCAGGACGTCTTCTTGACCGTCTACCAAAAGGTGAGAGGCTTTCGCGGCGGCTCTCGGTTCTCAACCTGGCTTTACCGTCTAACAGTAAACGCCGCCCTCGGCAGATTACGTCGAAAAAAACGCAGCAAAGAAGTCAGCTACGAAGACTTCCTTCCCCAATTCCAACCAGACGGACATCACCTGGAACGTCCCGTCGTTGATTGGTCTAACGACGTCGAGACGCGGTCGTCGGGACGAGAGCTGCAGGATCTCCTTACGCGCGCTTTGAACCAGCTCCGGCCCCAGGACAAGGCGGTGGTCGTGCTCAGCGATCTTGAGGGCCTCCGGGACCAGGAGATAGCAAAAACTCTGGGATTGAGCGTGGCTGCGGTGAAAACGCGACTGCACCGCGCCCGCCTTTTCCTGCGGGGACAGCTGGCAGTCCACTTGGGATATTCACCAACGTAAGGGACTCTTGGCAATGGCTAAAGCTACCGGCTCGGCAAAGATGAGGTTGCTCAAATCGGACACCTGCAAGGAGGCGACCTCGCTCCTGCTGGATTATCTGGCAGGGACACTGCCTCCCAAAGTCAAACGTGCATTTGAGCGACACCTAAGCATCTGCCCCGATTGTGTATCCTTCTTGAAGACTTATCAAAAGACCATCCGACTTACCCAGTCCTTTCTCAGCCAAAATATCGCAGCAGCCAAGCTCGTGCACGTCGAGCGCTCCCTTAGCCGACGCCTGAAGAAGTCGAAGCGATCTCGCTAACGCTTTAACCTCAACGACCTCAGTCACGGCCAATTTCCGACCTTCCGTAACCTTTTACTCCTCCCTTACGTCTAATCGATGGGAATCATCTCTTAGAGGGAGGCACACCGATGGCTCAAAGCAAGACACAGCGGATTGA
The DNA here is from genome assembly GCA_016180805.1 of Deltaproteobacteria bacterium. GTDB lineage: Bacteria > Desulfobacterota > Binatia > UBA9968 > UBA9968 > 2-12-FULL-57-22. The sequence continues at coordinate 11,152 of JACPAM010000249.1, forward strand.
TAACAAAGGGAAAACATCCGTTATCCAGACGACCTTTTTCGACCTCATCAGAGAGCTTGGGGAATTAACCGATGACGACAATTTGGTCATCGCGGCAGCTACTCACCTCCTGAGATCGGCTCGTGCGAGAGCCCCACGGTTGATGGCGCCGGTCAAGGTGGTGGGGCGTGCGCCGACACAGCGCCAAAGGCCCGCCTGAGCCCCAGCCAGCGGCCTTGCTCAGGGGTTAGCCGGAAGGAAAACTTATCACGATGACGCGAAGGCGTAAGCGAACTACCCAGCGCCGCTTGAACTGTAGAAAGGCAACATCACTGATCGCGGCTTATCTTGCGGGAGAACTGGATCCACTGCAAACGGTTGCGTTCGAGAACCATTTGCGTGATTGTGCCGACTGCTTGGCCTTTCTCAACACGTACAAGAAAACCATCGAGCTGGCCCAAGCCTTTCTAAAGCACAGCACGGCTGCGCCGAAGCCTTACCGGCCACGCTGCCCGGTCGACATCGAAGCGGGCCGCTGAACTTTATCCGCAGCGTTTCTTGCGCGGCCGCCGCCGTTCCAGCGCAACAAACACCCAAGGGTTTGAACCCCGGCAGTCTGCATGCGCGAAAAGGCATTTCACGCCGCCGGAACTTTTCCTGCTCCCCATCCGTTCATGTAAGCGAAGGCTGGAAAGAAAGGCCGAAACTTTTTCCGCTTTTCAGACATCTAACAGGTAAAACCCATGCCCTTACCCGCATCTTTTTTTCGGGCGGCGACATCTAATAGAGCGTGACCGACGCTATAGCACATCATTGGCTGGAGTATATGATGGAAGCGGCCGGTCTCGAATTTCCCGACTACAATCGGCTTAATCCTGATTGCCTGACTACGGGGAGTCCGTCCAAGCGCAGATCGGAAGGGGGAGGTATTATGGAGGCCATCGCGGTGTTTCCGGGCAGACATGAGGTTAAGCTCATTGAGCACGAGCCACCAAGGATCTCCAGTCCCACCCAGGTCAAGCTCCGGATGCTCGAAGCCGGCGTGTGCGGTACCGACAGGGAGATCAGCGCTTTTCAGTACGGTACTCCCCCGAAGGGTGGTGACTATCTCGTCATCGGCCATGAATCACTCGGGGAGGTGGTGGAAGTCGGGACGGCCGTAAGACGGGTGAGAGTCGGGGACCTCGTGGTGCCCATGGTCCGCCGTCCATGCCCGTACGACACCTGCGTGGCCTGTCGCTCTGAACGCCAGGATTTCTGCTACACAGGAGACTTCAAAGAGCGCGGCATAAACGGCGAACACGGGTTCATGACCGAGTTTGTGGTGGATGACGAGAAGTATATGAACCCTGTCCCCTACGAGCTGCGGGACGTTGCGGTTCTGGTCGAGCCGCTGACCATTGCCGAGAAGGCCCTGGCTCAAGTGTGGCAGGTGCAGCAGCGCCTTCCCTGGTCCTGCCCGGTTGTGCCCGCAGCGGAGAAAGCTTACTGTCATCGGGCTCTCGTCCTTGGAGCGGGCCCCGTCGGGCTTCTCGGCGCCATGGCTTTGGTCACGTCGGGATTCGAAACCTACGTGTATGCCCGCGAGCCATTGCCGAACCCTAAAGCCTCCCTCGTGGAGTCGATCGGGGCGACCTACGTCTCGGCAGAGAAAGATACGTTGGAGAAGCTCGCTGAGCGCATGGGAAACATCGACACGGTCTACGAGGCGACGGGTGCCTCCCGCCTGTCCTTCGAGGTCATGAAGTTTTTGGGAACAAACGGCATCTTCGTCTTCACGGGCGTGCCGGGACGAAGAGGCCCGATTAAAATCGACACGGATTTCATCATGAGGAATCTGGTGCTCAAGAATCAGGTTGTGTTCGGGACCGTAAACGCCGGCCGAGAGACTTTCGAAACCGCGATACGCGATCTGGCCACGTTTAAGAAGCACTGGCCGGACGCAGTTCGATCGCTGATCACCGGCCACTTCCCCATGACGAGCTATCGGGACCTTTTGCTCGGCCAAGCCACGGGCATCAAGAACGTCATCTCGCTTGAAAGCTAAAAGGACTTTAACAAGGAGGTTTTCTCATGCGGCAACGCAGTCTTATCGTTGGCGGGATCATTGTGATCGTCGTCGCTGTGCTCTGGTATCTGTTCCGGCCCGAGCTCCTATTTATCAATAAGACTGTAAGCGAAGAATTTCCTGGAGCGAAGGTCGCCTCGACAAGCCCACAACCGGTGGCTTTCTCCGTGGGACGGTTTTACAGCCTCGCGCACGAAACCAAGGGAACAGCGACGATCCACCAGCTTCCTAACGGCAAACGGGTGCTCAGGCTTACCGAATTTGAAACCTCCAACGGCCCAGATGTTCGCGTTTATCTAGTGGCCGCGGCCGATGCCAAAGACAACGAGACTGTGAAGAAGGCTGGCTTCATCGATCTCGGCGCCATGAAGGGCAACAAGGGGGATCAGAACTACGAAGTGGCCGCCGACATCGACTTGAACAAGTATCGCTCCGTGAGCATCTGGTGCCGCCGCTTTGGGGTGAACTTCGGCGCTGCCCCTTTGGCGCTAGAGCGTGGATAAAGCTGTCCTCAAATACGACACTCGAGCCCTTCTGGAACTAAGCGATCAAAAGAGAATGGCTCGAAGAGGATAGTCGATGAATTCAGAGAAGCCCTTTAATGCTGAAGCACAGCGTCTCGAAGAAGACGCCCAGCGCACCAAGAACTGGAAGCGCTGGGGACCCTACCTCTCGGAGCGCCAGTGGGGCACGGTGCGCGAGGACTACAGCCCCTTCGGCGAGCCATGGAACCATTTCCCTCACGATCATGCGCGGGGCCGGGCCTACCGCTGGGGCGAGGACGGCCTAGGAGGGATTTGCGACCGCCATCAATACATCTGCTTTGCCCTGGCGCTCTGGAACGGGCGCGATCCGATTCTCAAAGAGCGGCTATTCGGCCTCACGGGCAACGAAGGCAACCACGGCGAGGACGTCAAGGAGTATTACTTCTACCTGGACTCGACGCCCACGCACTCCTACATGAAATACCTCTACAAATATCCGCAGTCCGAGTATCCGTACGCGCGGCTCGTCGAGGAAAACCGTCACCGCGGACGCAACGCTCTCGAATTTGAGCTCGTGGATACAGGGGTCTTCGATGAAAGCCGTTATTTCGACGTCTTCATCGAGTACGCGAAGGCCGCGCCCGAAGACATCTTGATCCGCATTCAGGCGATCAACCGCGGCCCGGACGCGGCTGAACTCCACCTTCTGCCGACGAT
>JACPAM010000296.1:0-2916 GCA_016180805.1 Deltaproteobacteria bacterium
GTGGTGCGCATGGAATTTGCCCTCACCCTCGCCCTCTCCCGCGACGGGAGAGGGAAGTTGATCATGTAGGGGCCAGAATTTATTTCGGATCGGGGCTAAGTCATGACGAGGCTTTCACGCACCTTCTTCGCATAGAGGACCCGGTCACGATCGGTAAAAGAGCCCGGGGGTATGGGGGTGTGAAACTTGAGCCTGAGGGTCGCCGGCGTAAGCAAAACCGATCCCCGTTTCAGGGCAGTAAAAGTGCCTTCGATCAGGACCGGGACCACTGCCGCGCCGCTGCGAATGGGAAGGATAAAGAGAGTCGCCTTGAAGTCGTTGATCTCTCCGGTTGTGGTCCGCGTGCCCTCGGGAAAGACCACCACCGAGATCCCCTCGCCAATTAGGTGCGAGGCCTGCCTCAAGCTCTGTAAACCTTTTCTCGGACTTTTCCGGTTCATGGGAATCTGGCCCGATTTTTTCAAAATCCAGCCCACGAGAGGGATCGTGAACATCTCCTCTTTAGTGATCATGCGAAAATTGTATGGGATACAGGCGAGCGTTAGAAAAATGTCGAGAAAGCTGGCATGGTTCGGCATAAAGATGTAGGTAGCTCCGGGGTCCAGGCGATCCAATCCCTCGACATGAACCCGGAGTCCGGCCAACGCGAGGTTGGCTCGGGCCCAGTACGTGAGGCAGCGGTGTGCCCGGTCGCCCCTGGGGTCCCCAAGCCCCGCAACAAAGGTTGCCGGGACGCACAGCAACAGGAGCACGAAAAAAAGCGCTATGGCGAAAAGTTGGTAAGGCAAAAGCAGCAACCGGCGCAGGATTTTAGTCGCCGTCACGGGAGACAGCTTAGCCCATGACACGGGGGAGTCAACGGCGGGGAGAAATAGCCAACGACACCCCGGCTGTGGTAAAGGAAGGAAACCCAAAGGAAGAAGGCCCGGATCCATGAACGTTCCTTCGGAGCTTGCGCTTACGGAACAGGCGTGGGACGAAATTTCCCGCCACGCCCGAGAAACCTTCCCTGAGGAGTGCTGTGGCATCATCCTCCACAACGGCAAATCCTACGAGGTACGCCGCTGCACAAATATTCAGAACCACCTTCACGCCCTTGATCCCGACACCTACCGACGCACCGCGGCCACCGCCTACGCCATGGACCCCAAAGAGCTCGAGGCCATCCTTCAGGAAGCGGAGCCCCGCGGCGCGAGGATCAGGGCCTTCTATCATTCCCACCCTGACCACGAGGCGTACTTTTCCGCCGAAGACCGCGCTTTCGCCACCCCCTTCGGCGAGCCCACCTTTCCCGAGGCAGCCCAGATCGTCATCTCGATTTACGAGCGAACCGTCAGGCGCATCTCCGCGTACGTCTGGTCAGAGGAGAAAAAAGATTTCATCGAGATCCCCTTGAGAAAAAGCTGATCCCCATGCACGAACCAAGAAACCACACCATCGATGCGCGGGGGCTGAAGATTCACTATCTCGAATGGGGAGATCGGGAAGATGAACCGCTCCTACTCATTCACGGGTTTCTCGATCACGCCCGGAGCTGGGCGCCGTTCGTGGAGTGCCTCCAGCGCAGGGCCGGTCGTTCGCTCTGGATCGTTGCCCCGGACTGCCGCGGCCACGGAGACAGCGGCTGGGTGGGCGCGGGAGGCTATTACCATTTCCCCGATTACCTCCTCGATCTCGATTCCTTGATTGGGTCCCTAGGGGTATCCTCGGTCGCACTGCTCGGTCACTCGATGGGCGGAACCATATCTTTCCTCTATGCCGGCACCTTTCCCCGCCGGGTCCGCAAGCTCGTCTTGGTGGAGGGCATAGGCCCGATCGGCCTCAACTTCTCCGACGCGCCGCCGCGCATGGAGAACTGGATCGCCGAGATGAAAGCCCTCAAGCGAAAAGAGCCGAGAGAATATGCCACCCTCGAAGACGCCGCCGCGCGACTACGAAAAGGAAACCCGAGGCTAAAGCGCGACTTCGCCCTGCAGTTGGCCGCGTGGGGAATGAAACAGAACGAAAACGGAAAATGGGCATGGAAGTTTGATCCTTTGCACCGGACCATGGCCCCCCAGCCCTTCTATTCCGGCCAGGCCATGGCGTTCTACCGCCGCATCGAGTGTCCGGTCCTGATCATCAGAGGCAAGGAGAGCCGCCAGGCCCCGAGACCCGACATGCAACAGCGGCTGGAGGCGATCCCTAACCGATCGCTCGCGGAAATCAACGATGCCGGCCACATGATCCACCACGACAACCCGGACGCCCTTGCCGCTCGGGTGCTGGAATTCTTGGAAGGAGATTGACCTCGGCGGAGAAGCTTGTTATGGTCGGTTCAAAAGGCGAAGGCGCCAGTGAAGGACGTAGAAAGAAAACGACTCTTTTTGCGGGTCGGGGATGAGGTCTCCCACAATGGCCACCAACAGTGGGGCATCGGTGTCGTGGTCGAGATCATGACCTCAACCGTGCCGGGGGGCACCTGTCTCGCCCGCATCCGTTTTCAGGATGGACAACTACGGGTGTTCGATAACGACATGGACAGCGAGCGGTGCTGCTGCTACTTCGGCGTGCAGCGTTATTGGAATCCCTCCCACGGCGTCCATGTCCTGCGCTCGAAACTCTTCTTAAAAGGATAGCGCCGGTGTCCAATCCCACAATCCCACGCCTCACCGTTGTCTTTCTCGTCGCGACGCTACTCCTCCCGTCTGCGCTCCCGGCGGGCGATTTCACCGAGCCGGCCGCGGTCGGCATCGGCGTCACCGCGGGGAACCTGTGGTTCGTTCCCGTCAAAGCGATTTCGGTTACATGGGGACTCGCTGCGGGGAGCCTGGCGTATCTCGTCTTCGGCGGAGATTCGGAGATGGCACGGCAGATCTGGGAGGACTCGAGCCAAGGCCCGTACCTCATTACTCCGGAAATCGCCCGCGCCGCGGT
>JACPAM010000296.1:2935-5280 GCA_016180805.1 Deltaproteobacteria bacterium
GACCGTTCGCGCCCAGGCGTCCCGGGCCGCTTCTGGATGATAGCGCTCGGCGTTCGTGTTGTTGTTGAAGGCGTGCTTGGCGCCGGGGTACACCTTGATGTCGAATTTTTTACCGTATTTGGCCAACGCTTGCTTTAAAGGCTCAACGCCGGGCATGATATTGGGGTCGTCCTCGCCGTAGTTTCCAAGCACCGCACAGGGGATGTTCTGCACCTGATCGATAGGATCTGGATTGCGCCCGTAATAGACCACGGCCGCGCTCAGTTCCTTGCACTTGGTGGCAAAATTCAACGACTGCCCGCCGCCCCAACAATATCCCACCACGCCAAGCCGGCCACCGACGAAGTCCAGCTTCTTGAGATAAGCCACCGCGCCGTTCAGGTCCTCCACGACCGTCTCGTTGGTGAGCGTCCGAATCGCCGCGATCGCGTCATCCGGGGTCTTGTATTGATCCGTGCCGCCAAGACGGGAAAGCAGATCGGGAGCCAGTGCGACAAATCCATCCTTCGCAAACCGCCGGGCCACATCCTTGATGTGATCGACAAGCCCGCGGTTTTCGTGAATCACGATGACGGCTCCCCGTTTCCCGCCGTCTTTCGGCCGGGAAACGTAAGCGGTCACATTGCCGCTCTTCGCCGGATACTGAACCGACTCGGAGATCAAACCAGGATCGTTGGGCGCAACGAACTGGGCAACTGTTTCAGCCATGAGCTTTTTCTCCTCTCTTCGATGAATTCTTCCCTTTGGTCCCGTATACCCAAAAAAGAGCGAGAATACCAGAGCGAATTCTCGTGATCGGCGCTTACCTTCGCCGGCGATCTCGGCCGCCTAAATGTTAACCCTGATCCGAAAATAATATTGGCCCGCCAGTCCTCGATTCCCTCTCCCCTTGCGGGAGAGGGCAAGGGTGAGGGTAGATCCCGACGGTACCACCCTCACCTTTTTCCTCTCCCTCCACTGGAGGGAGAGGAGGTACGAGGAGGGCGCCTTTGATGGTAACCATACAGTAAAAAGATTTTCGAATCGCGGCTAGGTTACTGTGTTCGGTCTTGCCCGCAGGGTGAAGCTGGCGAAACCTGTAGGTGAGCGTTATAGTGCGTCCGCTATCCGCTTAGAGAACAAATGGGAGCGACGTCGCAACGAACCTCCGCGCTTGGCGGTCGCGTAGCAATTTTTAGTGCCCTGGCCCACCGCAACTTCCGCCTTTACTGGACAGGTCAGTTTAGCTCGGTTCTGGCCCAGTACATGGAGATCGTCGCCCAGGGCTGGCTCGTGCTACAGCTCACCAACTCTCCCCTCATGCTGGGTCTTACAGGTCTCGCGCACGCGATTCCGACAATCGTGCTGACACTTCTGGGAGGGGTCATCGCGGATCGAACCGACCGGCGCCGGATCATGCTCGTCGCTCAGGCCGCGGCGGCAGGCCTCTTTTTTACTCTGGCGACTCTGATAACAACCGAAAGAGTCCTCGTGTGGCATATCATGGTGCTCGCGTTCGTTTCCGGCTGCCTCAAGGCTTTTGACCGACCGAGCCGATACGCCATCCTGACTCAGATGGTCCCGCGCGGAGAGATCGCCAACGCGGTCGCCTTGGGTAGCGCGGTGTGGCAGTTAAACCGATTGGTGGGCCCTTCGGTAGCGGGCATGCTCATTTATCTTTACGGTGTGGGTGTGACCTACTACGCCTGTTTCTTTAGCTCGCTAATCGCCCTGTGTCTCTGGCTTCGGATCCGTACTGACCAACCGAAGGTGGAAGGAGGCGGGATTGGCCTGCTCAAGCACATGTTTGACGGATTGAGCTTCATCGTCACAAACGAGCTTTTTTACACGCTGATCGGGATGACCTTTTTTAACAGCGTCTTTGGGATGTCTTATGTGATCCTCATGCCGGTCTTCGCTCGGGACATCCTCCATGTCGGCTCGCGGGGTTTCGGCTTTCTGCAAGCCACCACGGGCGTTGGAGCCTTCGCGGGAACTCTAGTGGTAGCTTACCTCGCGGCCTCCCGCTCCAAGGGTTGGCATGCCATTATCGGGGCAGGAACCTTCGGTGTCCTGATCATCGGATTCGCGTTTTCCCAATGGTACACGGCGTCTCTCGTGCTCGTCTTTCTGCTCGGTCTATCGAACCAGGTTTATATGACGACGATCAACACGATCCTCCAACTGAACCTACCCGATCAACTGCGGGGACGCGTGATGGGAATTTACGGCCTTACCTGGGATTTGATGCCTGTAGGCGGGATGCTCTCCGGGACCATCGCGGAGTTCGCCGGTGCCCCGCTGGCCGTCGCGGTCGGCGGCGTTTTGGTCGCCGGTATGGCGGCATGGGTGGCCGTGTGCTTACC
>JACPAM010000297.1 GCA_016180805.1 Deltaproteobacteria bacterium
TAACGCCGTGGTGGTAAGCGCGTTGCAGCTATTCAAAAAGCCCCCGTTTTGCATGATGATAGCCGTCGTCTTCCCTCCCAAGTAAGCCCCGGCGCAGATGCCGATTCCCTCCTCCTCTCTGCACAGGGGAACGTGTTTTAAGTCCGGATCCTTATCCACCAGTTCCAAGAGACAGGCAAGGTTATGGTCGGGCAACGAGGTGACGAAGTTAATTCCGGCCTCTTTCATCGCTTCCAAAATCATCCTCGGTCCATTTTCCGAAGCCAACTTTGACCCTCCTTACGAGTCGCTACTTGAGAACCTGCGCTAATCTGGCTACGACGCCGGAATCCAGCTTGAAAAGGCCCGCCACCGTTCTCTCCAGCTCTTCACCTGTCAGCGGGTCGACACCCAATCTGGACTTCTTGGCATCGGCCACGAACTCCGGATCATTCATAGTATCCGTGAAAGCCCGGCGAAGAACCCGCACGCGCTCCTTGGGAGTGGCAGGGGACAGGACATAGGAGTAGGTCACGTCGGATACGGCATGAATCCCCGACTGAATTAATTGACGCGCTTCCTCAGTCTTAGCGAACTTGATGGCCAAGGGAACTTTTGGAAGCTCCGGATGGGGCTCAGGCAGGGTCTGGAGCACCACGACCGCATCGCCCGAGTCCATAGCCCTGCTCCAGGTTGCCTTGAGCGAATCCCAGGTCCACCCGCAAGCTCCGGCTAACTCCCCGCCTTCGGCAGCGAGGCGAATATCGGCTATGCCTTTATAACCGGTGACAAGATGGATCGGAAGGCTCAGCGCCTCCTTGAGGATCCTCGGAACGTTGTGCGTCGCAGAGCCGGGTCCGGTGGCGCCGAGTTTGACGGGCGCCTTGGCGGCAATCCATTTTTCCATGCTTGTAATCCCGCTTGCTCTGGTCATGACGCAGACCGATTTATCTTTCACCGGCACTCCTACGTGTTCGAACTTGAGGGCATCAAACTCGATCCCCGGCCACCCCAAAAGCTGCTGGATGAAAATGCCACCGTTGATGCTTCCAACCACAAGTCCATCGGGTTTAGCAACTTTAAAGACGTGATTGGCGGCGACGAGGCTTCCGGCCCCGGTCATATTTTCCACCACGACGGTTGGATTGCCCGGAATATGCTTCCCTATGTGGCGCGCAATGGTCCGGCTGTAGACATCGAAACCTCCCCCGGGGCTGAACCCAACGATGACGCGGAGTGTTTTCCCCTTTAAAAAGGGCTCCTGCGCCAGCGTCGGCGCGGAAAACGCAAGGCCGACTACCATAACCAAGCACAGATAGCCGAATTTCATACGCCCGATCTCCTTTGTCCGTTAGCCGTTAGCAGAAGACGCATCTGAGCGCAAGGGGCGGAGGGCCCGAATAAGGAGCCACTTGCCTTTAGCAACTGGCTGAGCTAATCAGAAGCAAAAATACAAGGGGGTTTACCATGAGCGGTGAAAGACAGATCAAGCTTTACGACTTTTCGAGCTCGCCCAACTGCCAGCGCGTGAAGATTGTGTTGACGGAGAAGAATCTCCCCTACGAGGCCGTGCCGGTCGATCTCAGAAAAGGAGAGCAAAAAAAGGCCGATTTCCTCAAACTCAACCCTTATGGAAAAGTCCCCGTAATCATCGATGGGGATACGGTTCTTTACGAATCGTGCATCATCAACGAGTACCTGGAGGAAAAATACCCTGAGCCCCCGCTTCTGCCCAAAGATCCCGCCAAGAAGGCGAAGATCCGCATCCTGATCGATTACGGCCTGAGCCATCTCGACGCGGCCTATCAAAAGGTCCGCATGGAGCTCATGAAAGAGGAGAAGGAGAGAAACCACGAGGCGCTCGAGAGCGCGAAGCGGGAGCTTAAGAATCTGCTCCAGCGCATCGAGCGTGAGATCGGGGACCAGCCCTACCTCGCGGGCGAGTTTTCACTCCTTGATGCCGCTCTTGTGCCGCGCTTCCTCCGGATGGAGGGTTTTGGGGTTCTGCCGGACTCCTCCCTACCCCGGCTGGGAAAATGGCTGGAGCGAATAAAACAGCGGCCGTCGGTCAAAGCAATCATGGGATAATGAAAATTGCAAAATGCAAAAGTCAAAGTGAAATATAAAGATTCGGGACAGAGACGACTGCATACCCGTTGTTTATATCTCTCTTCATTGTGCATTTTTCAGTTTACACTTTGCATTTTGCACTGAATGGTTAGCTCTGTCGTCTCTTTCGTCCTGCGGCCCCTGCTCAGGTACTGGGGCCGAAAAGCTAAGCCGCAAACGCGGGGAGAAATCCAGATACCCGGCCTGGAGAAAACGGTCAGGGTCTTGTGGGGACCTCACGCGGTTCCCCACATCTTTGCCGCCAGCGAGCGAGACCTCTTTCTCGCCCAGGGATACGTTCACGCCCAGGAGCGGCTGTGGCAGATGGATTTAAGCCGGCTATCGCTCAGCGGGCGGCTGGCGGAGACTTTCGGTATGGGTGGCATCCCGTGGCGAGAGCTCTCGGCTTACTTCAAAAACAAGAATCTCGCCGATCTCGACTATTTCACCCGACTCATGGGCCTTCGCCGGGCGGCATGCGAATCCGTGCGGCTTTTACCGGAAGAATTCCTCGAACCACTCACGGCATACAGTGAGGGGGTCAATCGCTACATCGAAACCCATCTCCAGCGGCTTCCGATCGAGTTCCGCCTGCTCCGCTATGAACCTGAGCCGTGGCGCCCTGAAGATAGCCTCACCATCGGCAAGGGATTCGCGTTTTTTCTCTCCACCTCGCTCATGACCCGGATGACCCTCACCGCGATCCGGGAAAGGCTCAAAGGTCAGGAGGCCAAACTGAAATCGCTGTTCCCCTCCTACCCGGAGAGCGCCCCCTCGATCACTAGACCCGCGCCCGGCACCGCCGAGGAACTGATTCATTT
>JACPAM010000250.1:0-650 GCA_016180805.1 Deltaproteobacteria bacterium
AAGGATAAAATCTGGAATTTTCTTTTCATCAGCGATCCCTCCTCCGAGCGCAGCTTCCCAGCATTGTCAACTTCACCGCATTGATTTCCTAGTACAACTTGCCCCAGCTTGTCCAGCGCTCCGGCGTGATGCAGATCATCGGGCGTTCGTGAATGGCCATCTTGAGATACTGGGAGTATTTGCGACGCAGGAGATGAACGGCTCTTTTGTGCCTTGACCCCCTCGTCAGAATCCTGGCCGTGCCGAAAATTAAGACGTAAGCAAGCTTTTTCCAGTTTTCATCGTAGCGGTCGATAATCACCGCGACATGCGGGTTCGCACAGATATTCTTTAGCCGTTTTAGTTCCAGAGGAGAGGCCCGCTTGGGCTTTTCATCGATCGGCGAAAAAAGGTCTTTGCCATCATAGGCGAAACAAATCGGAATCACGTGCGGCCGACCACTTCGATCGGCAGTCGCCAGGTGGGCAATGCGGGCAGCTCGAATAAAAGCCTTTTCCTTATTGCTCAATCCCGTAGTCACCGGCAGCCAGCGTCACCCTCTCCCTCCCCTCTCCCTTGAAGGGAGAGGGTAAGGGTGAGGGTTAGATTTTAAACTCACCGGCGGTGCTCGGAGCGAAGAGTTCCTCCACTTTGAGCGGCCGGTCGATGAG
>JACPAM010000250.1:671-13670 GCA_016180805.1 Deltaproteobacteria bacterium
CCCGTAAGGCCACCAGTCGGAGCCGAAAAGCTGCTTGACCTGCTCGATCTCCGCGAACAGCCAGGGGAGCGAGCAGACCAGGGTGTTGGTGATGCGCATCGCCTGGATGGCGCGGTCTTTCGCTTCACAGAATGCCTTGTAGAGGCTTCGTGCAACCCAAGGATGACGCTCATAGACGTCTCCCCGGATCACCAAGACATGCATGATCGGGAAGATCTTCGTGCGCCTGTAATAGTCGACTTCCACCTCTTTATAGTTCGGAAAAAGCCGCTGCACCTTGGGCGAACCCTTGACGAAAGAAGAGGGAGCGCGAGCTGAGATCAGCGCGTCGATCTCGCCGCTCTCCAGCATCCCGTTGAGCGTCTTATCGTTGGGAATAGGTGCGACTTTGATTTCGGGCGGGAGCTTGAGAGCAACGCGCTCTTTTCTCCCCGGCTCTTCCTGGCCGCCCACGAACCACTGCATCTCATGGGTTTTTACGCCGTAATCGTCCTGGAGCATGCCGCGTATCCACACCGCCGCAGTGATCGAGTATTCCGGCGCGCCAATTTTTCTGCCCTTTAAGTCCTCGGGCCTTTTGATTCCCGAGTCGACGTTAATAAACACGCAGGAGTGGCGGAAGAAACGCGACGGGAAAACGGGAATAGCCACAAAAGGGGGATTGCCGCGGCTAACCATGGTGATTTGATTCGAAAGCGACATCTCGGAGGCGTCAAACTCTTTGTGGCCTCCCATGCGCCAGAAAATCTCCTCAGCCTGAAGCGGCAGGTAATTTAGTCGGATCCCTTCCGGCTGGACACTTCCGTCCAAAAGAGCTTTGGTTCGGTCGTAGTCGCCGCAGGCAACCGTGAGATGAAGTTTTTCCATAGCGCTTCTCCTTCGTTCACGATGTCATCGCCGTTCCCGGACATATAAAACGGCAATTCGATGCAAGTCAACACACGGCAGGCTTTGCGACCTCGCTTCGCTTCACGGACTCCGCTCCCTCGGGAAGCGCGCTCTCGGCTGCGGCCGATGGGTTCCTGCCATGAGTCGTACCGTTTGTAATCGGACGTCCGCAGCCTCGCTCGCCCCGTAGAGTATGTGTTGACCACGGTGACGGTTCCTCGACCGTGCAGTTACTCAACGGGGCTCGCGCAGAGTATGTGTTGACCACGGTGACGGTTCCTCGACCGTGCAGTTACTCAACGGGGCTCGCGCTCCCCTCCGTCGCTCTGTGCTGCTCCGTCCATGCTCCACTCAGGGAGCTCGCTCAGCCTCCTCTTGAATAAAGCGCGTTCTCCTACCTGCTTGCTTCACGCGCTGGGGCCTTTTAGAATGCGTGGGATCGGACGAAGGGAGAACGACCTATGGTGTTGGTGCTTAAGAACGAGCAGATCGAGGGGCTTGTGCCGATGGCGGAGGAGATCGAGGCCGTCGAAGAGGCCTTTCGGGAGTTGGGGGAGGGTGTGGCGATGAATGCGCCGCGGGCTAGACTTCGGGTGCCCTGGAAGGAAGAGGGCGGCCAATACTTTTTCAACAACATTATGGGGCTGGTGCCGGGGATGAAGTCCATGGCCCTCAGGATCGATTCGAGCTTTTCGAAAGAGGTCGAAGTCGCAGGCACGAAGCGCCGGGTGTATCCGGGAGACTTCGTCGGACTCGTGTTTTTGTTCGATATGGATACTTGCGAGCTTCTTTCCATCATGGACGACCATGTGATCTCCGCGCTCCGGGTGGGGGCGACGAGCGGGGTTGCAACCAAGTATCTCGCCCGCAAGGACGCCCGGGTCATGGGTCTTCTTGGCTCCGGTGATCAGGCGCGGACCCAGCTCACGGCGGCGCTCGCGGTGCGGCCGCTAAGGAAGGTCAAGGTTTACAGTCCGACGCGGGAGCATCGGGAGAAATTCGCGCGCCAGATGAGCGCCGGGTGCGGCGTGGAGGTCGTCCCGGTTGGATCGGCGGAAGAGGCGATCCGGGGCAGCGATATCGTGACAGCGGCGACTAACACAGTCAATCCCGTGGTGGAAGGGCGCTGGCTCGAAGAAGGGGCGCACATCAACAGCATCGTCGGCGGCGACGGGTACCTGCCGCGGCGGGAGTTGGACGACGAGACGATTTTGCGGGCGGGGCTCATCGTGGTGGGTTACAAGCGGCAGATCTTCCTCGACCGCCAGGCCGAGTTTGCCGATCGCCTCGATCGAGGCTTGGTCAAGGCCGACGACCTGCACGAGCTGGGCGAGCTGGTTACCGGGAGATGCCGGGCAAGGAAAGACGAAAAGGAAATCACGCTGTTTAAAAACAATACCGGCATGGGAATCCAGTTTGCCGCCACGGCGAGAAAAGTTTACGACAAAGCCCGGGAAAAAGGGTTAGGAACCGAGCTGCCCCTCGAACTTTTTATGACCCGGAGGGCCGATAAGGTCTACTCACCTTAAAGCTGCGTTATCTCGCTTCCCAGCGGGAGAACCGTTGGGCGATCGCGATCAGGACGGTACAGACGACGGAGATGACGATGCCCAGAGCCGCCATGGGGCCGTGCTGGCCGTCGATGTAAAGGAAAAAGAGCAGCGGACCTAAAGGCTCGGATCCGGGGCTATAGAGGAAAATTGAGGCGCTGAATTCACGCATGTAGATGGTCGCAAGAATAATCCATCCGGCCATGATCCCTGGTCGCATTAATGGAAGGACAATGCGGCGGAAGGTAACAAAAAAGCCGGCGCCGCAAGAGACCGACGCTTCCTCCAGCTCCTTATGAATTTGCACGATCGTGCTGGTCACCGCCCGTAGTCCATAGGGGAGGAATCGGGTGACGTAAGCGATCAAAAGAATCCAGATGGTCGCGTATATGGGAATCGGGAAGTTGACGTAAGCCCACAGCAGACCAATGGCTAGGGCTGTCCCTGGAAATGCCCAAGGAATAAAGACGAGCGCTTCCAAGACGCCCCTCGCCTTAATTTTGGTCTTCACAGTGATGTAGGCTGTAAGGCTTGCCAGGAGCATGCAGAGAGTGGCGCCGACCGTGGCCAAAAATAAACTGTTTCCAAACGCCCGATAAACTCTCTCATGCTGGAAGACGTACCCGTAATGCTTAACTGTGAGAGTCTGCCAGGTCTCCCAAGTGGGAACATGGTAGTAGGGGAGAATAGAGGTAAGGATCAGAATGACGAATGGCAGGGCGACCATCATAATGAGGAAGAGCAAAGCGACGGCAGACGCTGAGTAGCGCCACCGGCCGAGATCGATCTGGTGTGGCCGAAAACCCTTCCCGGTTACTGTGGAAAAACTTTCGACCTGGGAGGTAAACCGGCGATAGAGATAGACGAAAACCAGCGCAATGCCAAGGAGACCAACGCCATAGGCAGCAGCCAAATTGTGGTCAGCAGGAAAAGACCCCAGTGCTTCGCGCCAGATCTTAGTGGTGAAGACATCGATCCGTGCGGGCAGCGCAATGATGGCTGGAGTGTCAAAGCTCTCAACAGCCCGCACAAAATTTAGGGTCCCAGCCGCCAGGATAGCAGGCCTCATCAGCGGAAAAGTAATGCGGGTAGCAACGCCGAACTCACCGGAGCCGAGCGTTTTCGCTGACTCTTCCAGGGCGGGATCCATGCTTTTCAGCGCTGCGGCAATGATCAGGAAGGCGAGCGGAGTGAGAATTAAGCCCTCGACGAAGATGAGCCCCGGGATCGAGTAAATATTGAATGGAGCCTTTTCGAGGCCGAATGTCCGCATCAGGAGCACATTGAGGAGGCCATTGCTCGGGTTGAGGAGCAGGACCCACGAGATCGATATCAAAATCGGCGGAATGATGTTGGGAATGATCGCGGTCAGTTCGAAGAGCCTGCGAAAAGGCGCATTCGTCCGGATCGTGATCCACGCAAGGATCAAAGCGAAAGTTACCGATAGCCCGGACGCTCCTACGCCGAAGATAAACGAAGTGGTCATGAGCCGGTAAGCTTCCAGGTCCAGGAAAGCATTGGCATAGTTTTGCAACGTAAAGTGGCCGGGAACCCCGAGGGGCTCATCCACGAGGCTCCCGTAGAAGAGAAAAAGGCTCGGATATAATGCGAGAAAGGCGAGTATCCCCGTGAGCCCGACAATGAGCCAGCTAAAAGGCTGGCTAAGCGCTTCGAGGGGGCGGACCCATACCCGGAAGGCAGGGGCTACTCGCCCTAGGACGGCATTCCTGTGGTCCATTTAGCTTCAGGACCCGAAAAATATCTTTCTGTATTCGTCGCGCTTCTTTTTGAGATCATTCCTGCTCAATTCATCCATCATCACAACGTTCCACTTATCGGAGCCCGGGACCTTGGGATCGAGTCCCTTCAGAGGCACGAATTCACCCTCATCGGCGATAATCTTCATACCCTCTCGACCCAAGAAGAAGTCGAGGAAGGCCTTGGCGGTGCTGGGGTTAGGCGCTTTGCTGCCCAATGCAATAAAGTGGCCCTCCCCTAAATGACTGGGCTCCTTTATGTAATCTAGAGGGACGCCTTCCCTGTGGGCAAACATATAGACCCATTTCAGGAAGCCAGTGGCAATAGGTGTTTCCCCGCTGGTCGCACGCCTGACGGCTGGGAGGAAAGACTCCACCATGAGGGGCTTGGCGGCTGCGAGATCACGGATGAATTTGTCGGCCTTTTCTTTCCCCATGATTTTGTGCAGATTAGCGAACCATTGAACGATAGTGGTGTGCTGGGTCGGATCCGAGATCACAAGTTTGCCTTTGTATTGGGGTTTCGACAGGTCCGTGAGCGATTTCGGCGCATCCGCGGGCTTAATGAGTTTTGTGTTGTAAAGCACACCGAAGACATTGTAACGGTAAGCCGGGCCGAAGAATGGGTCCATGACATCCGGTGTGAAGATTTTCCAGCTCGGCGATTCGTATTTGGTGAATATACCGGCCTCTCGCATAAGATCCATGGGGTTTCTGTTTGTGATGACGAGATCGTAAATCGGTTTTCCAGCACGATGCTCGCTCAAAGCGCGATCCATCACTTTGGTGGCGGAGGCCCTCCAATACTCTACCTTTAAACCGGTCTTTTTCAGGAAGGCGTTTTTGATGGGCTCAAAAGTTTCTGTCTCAAGCGAGCCGTACGCGACCGCCTTTCCCCCCTCCTTATTGGCTGCCTCGATGAGCTTCGCGTCCTGGCTGAAAGCCGCAGGGGCCAAGATGAGGCAGAGGACCGTCAACGCTAGATGGGAACTTAAATTTCGTAGCATGGGGGCTGACCTCCTTTTTCATCCAGGATATTTCTCGTGACCGATGATTTCAGATTGAGGGATTGGAGTCAAGGCCGCTCCTCGGTCTCAAGAAGGGCGTAAGCTTGTTGACCCCGATCCTAACCTCGCTGTAAGGCGAACCGGCCTCTCGGGAATTCGGTAAAAGTTTCGGGCGAACGTTAGGATCGGGGTTGACACCAAAACGGTCGAGTCATATAAGCTTGGTTCGAGTTTTCAGAGGGGAGATGCTCAAGCGATGGAAAAAGTCGATTTGATCATTCGCGGCGGGGAAGTCTGGACACCGGGCGGGTTTGTCCAGACGGATATCGCTATCAATCAAGGAAAAGTCGCAGCCATGGGCCGGCCGCCAGCTTTTCCGGAAGCAAACCGGGTCATCGATGCGAGCGGTAAAGTCGTCATTCCCGGCCTTGTGGACACCCATACCCATCACCGGGAGCCGGGTTTCACGCACAAGGAAGACATCATGACCGCCACGCAAGCTGCCGCCGCAGGCGGTGTCACGCTTTCCGTGGGCATGCCGAACGTAGACCCGCCGACAACGACGGTGGAGCGCTACCGGGAGGTCATCGAGATCAGCCGGAAGAAAGCCATTGTCGACTTCAACCACAACCCCTCCGGGACGGTGCCCGATCAGATCCCCAAGCTCGCCGAGGCCGGCTGCCTGGCGTTTAAGATTTTCATGGTCAAAGACACGGGTCGCGACTACCCGCATATGCCTGGGATCGGCGTTAATAACCATGGGCAACTTTTTCGCTCCTTTGAGGCGGTGGCCACGACCGGATTGCCGCTCATGGTCCATCCGCACGATCAGGACTTGATGGATGAAATCGAGCAGCGCTACTGGAAGCGCGGCGACCGAAGCCCGCAGGCTTACGCCAAGGCGTACCGGGACTTCGACGGGATCATCTGGGATACGGCGATTGCCACGCTGATCCGCTTTCAGAAAGCCACCGGGACCAAGCTGCACATTCTCCACATGACCACCCCGGGCGGATTGGAGATGGCCCGGCGCGCCAAAGAAGAAGGACGCCCGGTGACCGTCGAGGTCAATCCGTGGGCGCTCTTTTTGGGCTCGTGGCAGAATGTGGAGAAGCTGGGCCCGTACTGCCTCGGCTTCTGGGTGCCGGAGCCGCACGTGGAGGCCCTGTGGAGGGGCATCGAGGATGGAACCGTCGACGTTATCGGCACCGATCATGCCCCCCATACGAAAGAGGAAAAGGACATCGGCTGGAAGGATATGTGGAAATCCCCGGGGGGAGAGCCGCAGATCCAGGACTATCTGAAGTTGTTCTTGACCGCGGTCAATGAAGGGAAGCTCACGCTCGATAAGCTGGTTCGCATCACTTCATACAATCCCGCGCGCATCTTCGCCGTCTACCCGAGAAAGGGCATCATTCAGCCCGGCTCGGATGCGGACATCGTGATCGTGGATATGAAGCAGGAAGAGACGATCTCGAATGAGACGACCTACACGCGGGTGGGCTGGACGCCTTACCACGGCCGTAAGGTAAAGGGCGTGCCCATGTGTACGCTGGTCAGAGGCAAAGTCGTGATGGAGAACGGGAAGGTCGTCGGCAAGGCCGGTGACGGGGAGTTTATAACTCCGCTATCTCCTCGTTAGGATCGATCTTGTTGATCACGAGCCCGGTGATCAGCTTGGGAAAGAAGTAGGTGGATTTCTGCGGCATCCTCTCCCCGCCGAGGGCGATCGTCAGGATCACTTCGGGATCGGGCGGATTGAGAATGAATGCGGCCTGATGCTCTTCCTTCTCGACCGCCTGGAGCACACTTTGTTCGTTCTGCGAATAACTCAGCTCCCCTTCTTTGAGCTGCTCCTCGGCGGAAAGTCCAAGGATATGCTCCAGGATCAGCAGGTGCAGAACGGTCACATCCAGCTCGCGCAAAGGCGTGCTCACATCCCGCGCCAGTCGCTGCATGATCCGCTTATTTTTCAGTCGCAGGATTAAATAGCGCGGGTCGCGCCTGAACGAGGCGCCGATCAGCCGCCGTCGTTTCCCGCCGCTTTTGAGCGCGCGCAAAAACCATCGCCGCCCGTCCGGGGTCTTGGGATAAGGCTCGAGATAAAAGTAGCGTTGCAGCGCCTCTTCGAGTTCCTGAAACGGGATGGGTCTGAAGGCTCGAAGGAGCCGGTGCGTGGGCAAGATCACCAGCCCTTCATCTTTCATGTTGGCGAAGTACGCCATCACGTAATTGAAGGCTTCCTGGCCGGTCCAGGCTTGTCTTTCACGGCGCAGGTGGTCGCGATAGTTGAGCGCCGCCTCATAGCGGTGATGGCCGTCCGCGATGAGCAGCGTGCGGCTCTCCATCTCTTGCTGCACCAGACCGATGAGCTCGGGATCGGCGATCCGCCACAAGCGGCATAAGCTCCCGTGCTCTTCCCGGACCTCCAGGATGGGAGGGACATCCTGCACGCGCTCCCAAAGCATGCGATTGATCAGTCTCGTGGGCTGGGAATAGAGCGCGAAGATCGGGCTTAGGTTCGCCCGGCAGGCGAGCATGAGTCGGAAGCGGTCCTCCTTGGGTCCGGCTAACGTATGTTCGTGGGGCCGAATCGTGCCCGTCGAGAAATCTTCTAGTCGAGTCAGGGCGATGAAACCCAGGCGCTCTATTTCCGTCTCGCCGTTGCGCGGAAAGCGCTGGCTCAGGAAATAAACGGCAGGGGTCTCGTCGCGCACCAGGATCTTTGATTCCTGCCACTCGGGGAACAGGCGCGCCACGGTTTGGTACCCATCGGCTTCATCATTCAAGTCCAGATGCACGATGTTATAGGGGGATTTGCGGTAAAGCCGCGCTCGCTCTTCCGGCGAAATGACGTCGTAGGGTGGCGCGATGACTTTGGCGAGGTCACGCACCTTGTTGGGGTTGTAGAGGAGCCCGCGAAACGGAGCGATTCGTGCCATGAAGCGATCAGGGGCCGTAAGCTTGAACCCACTTTTTAGCTCACCGAAGCTCGCCGGTCAAGAAGAAGGGCGCTGCGGATTTGAACCCGCGAGGTGTCTCTGGCATAAATGAAAGCGTGCCCACCGCATGGCTGCAGCTTACGCTGAAAGCCCCGTCAGCGGCGCTCGATGCCATCTCCAATTTCCTCATTGAGCGCGGATCGCCGGGAGTCGTCATCAAAAAGAACGAGGTCCAGGCCTTTTTCGCCCGGCCGGCAAGAACCGCGTTTTTGAAACGGGACGTCCAGCGCTTTTTGCGCGCAATCCGGGGGATCTATCCGGGAGTAGGGGAAGAGGGACTCCACTGGACGCTGTTGCAGGAGAAGAACTGGCAGAACTCCTGGCGCCGGTTCTTCCAGCCGCAAAGAGTCGGGAAAAGCCTCTGGATCAGCCCGCCCTGGGTGACGCCACCCGAGCTAACGGAACGCCAGGTGATTACGATCGAGCCGGGGATGGCTTTCGGCACGGGAACCCATCCTACGACCCGCACCTGTCTGGAGTTTCTGGAGGAAGTGGTGGTCTCGCTAAAGCCGGCCAATCCCACTGTGCTCGATGTCGGCACGGGATCGGGAATCCTGGCAATCGCCGTGGCCAAGATGGGAGCCAGCAGGGTGCTGGCGCTGGATAACGATCCGATCGCGCTGAAGGCTGCGAGGGCAAATATCCGGCTCAACCGAGCGCAGCAAAACGTCAAGCTCTCTCGCGTTGCTTTAAACCATGTCCGGGGCTCGTTCGAGGTCGTCGTCGCCAACCTGACAGCGGAAACCATCGTTGGCCTGGCGCAGGCGCTGGGACAAAAGGCATCCGACCACGGCTATCTTATTCTTTCGGGTATTTTGAAGCCGAAAGCGAAAGAGGTATTGCGCCGGTTCGCGCCGAAACCGTTCGAGCTGGTGCGCGAGAGAAGTCACAAGGAGTGGACGACGCTGTTGCTGAAAAAAAGGGGCTGAGAATGCCCCGTTTTTTCGTTTCCAGAGAGAACTTTTTGTCATTACTTTGGCGCCAGATCGCTCTCAGCGCCGCCCTTGCCTCTTCCGTGTCGTTCTTTTAGCATAGCCATTACTCCAGCCGGTGAGCATCGGATGCGGTGTCCTAAGTGTGGGTACATCACCTTTGACCAACTGACGCAATGCAAGCGTTGTGGGACCTCGTGGGGCCCGGAGCCGAGCCCATCTGCGCTTGGAGAGCGAGAGTTTGCGGCCGAGGCAAAGCCCAGCGTGATCGCGCTCGAGCTTTTTCTGGAGGATGAGTTTGACCGGGTTTACCGGAGGCTCAAACAGGAAGAGGAAAGGAGCAACCGGCTTCGGTGCGCCGGTTTTGCGCGGCGCGCGGCGGCCTTAGTGATTGACCTTTCGGTCGTGGCGGTGCTTTCCTTCCTTCTTTTTTATATTGCCACCGTATCCTTCAGTATAGGCTTGGCGTTCCATCACCGTCAGCTTTCGGCGGGCAATTTAGGATTTTTCTTCCGTCTCCTTTTCTTTGCGTGGATCGCGCTGGTCACTGGCTATTTCGTTATCCTTCACGGCATGGAAGGAAAAACGGTCGGCAAATGGTTCCTGGGTCTCAGGGTCGTCGGCACAGAAGATCGGCCCGTCAGCTACGGCCAAGCCTTGGTCCGCTGGATCGGCACGTTGATCTCGGGTGTTTCCGTGCTGGGCTTTCTGTGGGTTCTCTGGCAGCGGGAGCGGCGAGGCTGGCATGATCTTTTGGCGGGCACTTGGGTGATCCGGGAATGGGCGAGGGTTTCCAGGGACGTATAGAGAGGCTTTGT
Organism: Deltaproteobacteria bacterium; assembly: GCA_016180805.1. Lineage (GTDB taxonomy): Bacteria > Desulfobacterota > Binatia > UBA9968 > UBA9968 > 2-12-FULL-57-22. Next base: position 10,626 of record JACPAM010000250.1, read on the forward strand.
GGGAGTTCTGAAAATCGGGGTCATCATGGACCCCATCGAGAAGATCGAGATCGACAAGGACACAACGTTTGTCCTGATGCTCGAAGCCCAGGGAAGAGGGCACGAAGTCTATTACATGGAGCTTGCCGACCTCTTCATTCGAACGGGGGTTCCGGCAGCTCGATTCCGTCGCGTGAGCGTCGCCCGAGCCGCGCCGCATTACCGGTTTGGCGAAGAAAGCACCCAGCCGCTCGATTGGTTTGACGTCGTCCTCATGCGCAAGGACCCGCCTTTTGATCTTAAGTTCTTCTTTGTTACGCATTTCTTGAGCCTCGTCGACAAGGCGCAGTGCCTGGTAGTGAACGACCCGCTCGGGTTACGGGAAGCCAACGAAAAACTATTTGCCTTGAATTTTCCCGAAGTGATCCCGCAGACGCTCGTCGCGAGCGACATGGCCGGGCTCAAGCGTTTTATGGGCGAGCTGGGAGGGGAAATGATCATCAAACCCCTGGATGGTTGCGGCGGTAGCGGCGTTTTCTATCTTTGCCAGAAGGACCGCAATACCAACGCGCTCCTGGAAGCCGCAACCGATAACGGGCGAACCTACATTATGGCCCAGCGCTATCTCCCAGAGGTCCGTAAAGGCGATAAGCGGATCATCGTTCTCGACGGCGAGCCTCTGGGTGCGGTGCTGCGGGTTCCCCGGGAAGACGAGCACCGCGGCAACATCCATGTCGGGGGGAAATGCGTCAAGGCCGAAATCACGGCGCGAGATCACGAGATCTGCCGCGTCCTTGCCCCTTCTTTACAAAGGCTGGGGCTATACCTCGTCGGCCTCGACGTCATAGGCGGTTACCTGACCGAGGTCAACGTCACCAGCCCGACGGGCGTGCAGGAGATCAACGCCCTCGACAACGTCCACCTCGAAAGCCAGGTCATCGACTTCATCGAGAAGAAAGCCCCTAAGAAATAGCCGCCCTATTCGGCCTTCATCGAGACTGCAAAGCGACCAATCCTCAGCTCCAGCCTTTCCAGCCGGGTCTTGAGATCGGCGTTCTCGGTTTTGAGGGAATCTATCTCTTGCCTTTGTTCAGCCGTGCGCCTCTCCAGCGCCTGGACTGCGATCATCAAGATCCCCGCCATGTCGCCGGAGTTGATGGTCGTCGGAGTCCCAATGGTCCCTATCCCGTCGTTGCCGAAGGCGGCGAAGAAGTCCTGGGCCATGGGGCCGTAGTGACGGAACTGTTTGGGGTCGTGGCCTATGAAGTTCCAGCTTGTGTGGTGTTGCTGGAGAGCGCAGTGGTCCAATACGGTCTCTTGAAAAAGGTCATCAATACGTATATTTTGCTATTAGACACGTGTATTCGGTAGTGGGAAAGGACGGCACAGGAGATGAAGACTAAATTAACGCTAACCGTCGAGAAGGACCTTATCCCTAAAGCCAAGCGATATGCTCAAGCGCGAGGGGGCTCTTTGTCTGGCTTGGTGGAGAAGGCGCTTCAGGACATAACCCAAACGGACGAGACCTCCTTTTCAAAGCAATGGCGTGGAAAGTTTAAAGCATCGCGTCGGAGGTCGCCCCGCTACAAAGTTTTGTCCCGACGGTATCTATGATCGTCCTCGTTGATACGGATGTCTTGATCGATGTCGCGCTGGATCGCCGCCCCTTTTCCGATTCGGCGGGACACCTCCTGGACGCATTGCAAAAAAGGCGGGGCGAGGGCTACGTGGCCTGGCATTCAATTTCCAACTTCTACTACATGGCGGCTCCCAAGAAGGGGACTCCCGGAGCCAAGGATTTCATTCGCGATTTGTTACGCTTCGTGAACGTCTCCCCGGCGGGAACAAAGGATGTCCTCTATGCGATCCACCTGGCGATGGCCGACTTCGAGGATGCGCTGCAATGTGCTGCCGCCGTCGCCTGCCACGCCGATGTCATAGCAACACGCAACTTTCGCGATTACCGTAATTCCCCGGTTCCTGCCCGAGGCCCTCAGGCTGTTTTAAATGCCTTAGGCGACTGACGGGGCCTGCCAACTTAATTTTTCTCCCCCCGTCGTCAGGAATAACCCCTTCCCGCTATCAGCCCTCCTAACTCTGCGCCAGCGCCTCCTTTGCGAGCATCAATTTCTCCAGCCTTTCCAGCCGGGCCTTGAGGTCGGCATTTTCGGCCTTCATTTCTCTGTTCTGCTTCTCCAGAGCCTGCACGGCGATCATCAAGATGCCCGTCATGTCGCCGGAGTTGATCGTCGTCGGCGTTCCAATGGTCCCTATGCCGTCGTTCCCGAAGGCGGCGAAGGAATCCTGGGAAGGGGCTTACTTTTGAGTGTTCAGATGTCTGATTGATTGCCCAAGCAGAGAAAATAGATGATTTAGGAGGCAATGATCTCTTTCAAGAGCTCTTCCGGCGTCAAGATGATGATTTCGCCTTGCCTGAAATGTCTTCTGTTACGGGTGACAATACGATCCACGCCGGCGATCTTGGCGGACTCGAACTGAATGGAGTCCTCAAAATCTGGCAAGGAGCTTTCATAGGCCGTCTCCAGAATCTCCCTACCTAACGGGATGATGTTGAAGTTATTCAGCACCTGCCTGACAGCTCTACGGCAGGCTCGTTCACTTTGGGTTCGCCTCCTAAGGAAGTAAAGAATAGGAGGAGTTAGGGCAGAAACGCTTCCGGTGATTTTGCCGCTTTCGACCTGAGCCACTACCGCCAAGCTTGCTTCCCAGCCGGTCCTCAGTCTAAAAATGTCTTCGAAGATGTTAACGTCAACGAGGATTTTCACTTCGACTCATAAATCCGGTTTATAGCGTCACGGATCGCCTCTTTTTCCTTCCGTATGCTAAGGGGAGGATCAATACCGACCCATTTGAATAGCTCAGGATTGACCTCAAGGTTGGGAAACTTTTTCTGAAAAGCTTCCTTCGGCGGGATCATTTTACCTCTGCTGAACAGAGCAGCTTTTTTTTCTACGAGGTTAAGTCGCCGTCTTATTTCCCTGATGTCCCTTAAGACCTCTTTGCGGTTTGCTTTCATAGCGCATGCTCCATTTCAACTGTCATCCA
>JACPAM010000250.1:13690-40278 GCA_016180805.1 Deltaproteobacteria bacterium
GTCAGGTAAGGTCTCTCTTGAATTAGCCGCTCCAGCCTTTCCAGCCGGGCCTTGAGGTCGGCGTTTTCGGCGCTGAACGAAAAACCAGCCTGTCCCCTTTCCCTCCCCCCGAATGTATCGACCAGAGTCTCCTTTCTCTAAAGCCGATGGGCGATTTCGAAAGCCAGGCCATCGACTTCATCGAGAAGAAAGCCACCGCGCTGCGGAAGCGCTAGAACTGGCTTGACTCTCCCAAGGTTTTGAGCAATATTGCAAAACTCTGGCCAGGTAGCTCAGTCGGTAGAGCAGAGGACTGAAAATCCTCGTGTCGGCGGTTCGATTCCGTCCCTGGCCACATTTCAGAGGTCGGAAACTGTAGAGGCACTTTTTCATTGGTCTAACCGCTTCACACGCCAGGACCTGTCCCGCTGGACGGGAGGTTTTGCCTGGATGGTGTGGACGCGCGAGAGGAGATAACAACATGTCAGCAGCCAAGGTATTTGTCTTTGCGCCCGCAGATCCCACAGGGGAAACCCACAGGGAGCTGGAAGGAAAGGGTTGCGAGGTTATTCTCGGACAAGCGTCTTGGGACACGCCCCAGGGGGACAGCGAGGCCGAGATCGCTGTGATGGCGAAGGGCTCCGATGCCCTGGTCGGCACCTCCATCCGAAGCTCGCCCATTACCAAGAAAATCATGGAAAGCTCGGACAAGCTGCGCATCGTAGCCAAGTACACTATCGGCGTGGATGACGTGGACGTCGACGCGGCTACGGAATTGGGAATTCTTGTCTGTCACTCTCCAACGGAATCGAACTGGGGTGGGGTGGCGGAAGGCACGATCACAGCGATGCTCACCATGCTTAAGAAGGTCCGGGAGCGAGACCGCTACCTTAAAGAAGGGGGTCGGTGGCGGGACCCGTCGCTTCAGGGAACCTACTTCGGCTCGCGAGCCGACGGCTACCCGGGAATCACCATCGGTATCATCGGGCTCGGCCGGATCGGGAGCCGCGTGTCCGACCTCATGCGGACGTGGAAGATGCGGATACTGGCCACCGATCCCTACGTTCCCGACGCCAAATTTGTGGAGCACGGTGTAACGCGAGTAGACCTTCCAACCGTTCTTAAGGAGTCGGACGTGGTCACCCTGCATGTGGTGCTCACGAAGGAGACCCGGCGAATGATTGGAGCCAAGGAGCTAGCGATGATGAAGCCCACGGCTATCCTGATCAACACCTCGAGGGGCCCATGCGTGGATGAGGTCGCGTTGGTGGAGGCCCTGCAAGACGGTAAGATCGCCGGCGCTGCGCTCGACGTGTTCGAGGAGGAACCGATTGCCCTGGAGCATCCCCTTCGCAGACTCGGAGACAAAGTGCTCCTTTCTCCTCACATGGTCTCTTCCAATATCGGCAGCGGGCTCAAACCCGGCATCCGCTGGGCGACCGACTCGGTGTTCCACGCCTTGCGCGGCGAGGTTCCCGACAACGTTTACAACAAGGAGGTCATTCCCCGTTGGGAGGGCCGCTTCGGTGGGAAGAGCGTGTTAGGCTGAGAAGCCCGACGGGGATGACGTCATCCGGGCTCGAACTCCCGTGATCGGGCAATGATGATTCCCAAAAAAGTCTCAGAATGGGTCCGCAAGCTAACCGGCCAGACGGTGCCTGAGGCAACGTCAAAGACCGAAGAGAAAGTTCTGTTGGGGATGAAGCGTTGTCCTCAGTGCACCAAGCTGATCCTGAGGAGTGCCGTAAAGTGTATCCATTGCGGCCATTTTTTTGAGCCCAAGATACAATAGCCGGAATCCGGCCTCGGGCCTCAGAGCAGCCGACCCCCCGCCGAGTTGTCCACTCGGTTTTCCTCGGGACCCCGTATCTACCTTTCCCTCTCTCCCCGGATGAACTCTTCGGCCATCTGTTTGGCCAGATGATCGGGATACTGCTCGGGCGGGTGCTTCATTAGATAGGCGGGCATGGAAATCAGCGCGCCGCCGATCTTTCGATCCAGGGCGAGCTTGACGCCCCGAATCATGTCGATGACACAGCCCGCGCTGTTCGGGGAGTCGACCACGCTCAAGCGCAGCTCCAGGTTGACCGGCGCTTCTCCGAAAGCCCTTCCCTCGATTCGTAGAAAGCAGACCTTCTGGTCGTTGAGCCAGGGGACATAGTCGCTCGGGCCGATGTGAATGTGCTCGCGGCTTATAGGATTGCCGATCTGGCTTTGGACAGCGTCGGTTTTCGAGATCTTCTTGGTAACGGTGCGCTCTCTGGAGAGCATATTCAGGAAGTCCGTGTTTCCGCCGACGTTGAGCTGATAGGTGCTGGCGATCTGGACGCCCCGGTCGTGAAAGAGATTGGCCAGGGCTCGGTGCACGATGGTGGCCCCTAGCTGGGACTTGATATCGTCGCCGCCGACGGGAAGATTTCTTTCGGCGAATCTCCTCGCCCAGGTTCCTTCGGAGGCGATGAAAGCCGGCATGCAGTTGATGAACGCGCAGCCGGCCTCGAGCGCCGCTGCGGTGTAGAACTCGGCTGCTTTCTGACTTCCGACGGGCAGATAACTCACGACGATGTCGGCATTGGCTTTTTTAAGCTCCGCCGCGACATCCACGGGTTTTTGCCCGTCATCGACCAGGAAAGTCCTTTCGTCCGGATGCTCAGCCATGTGGGCGGCGATGCCGTCAAGGGGCGGCCCTTTTTTTACGACGAGGCCCTGCTGCGGCATTTCGCGACAGAAGACGGTCGTGCAGTTCGGTCTTTCGAAGATCGCCTCGCTCAGGTCTTTGCCGATCTTTCTCTTGTCGATATCAAAGCCGGCGACGAAGCGAATGTCCCCGATCCGGTAGCCGCCGAGAAGATTGTGCATCAACCCGGGAACCGGCCGGTCGTCGCGGGAGACATGCCGATAATAATGGACGCCCTGAACCAGAGAGCTGGCGCAATTTCCGACTCCCACGATGGCGACCCTGATTTCTTGCATGTCCTCAAGGATCTATGGTCTTATGGAGCCCACTCATACATAGCCGAATTTTGCCTTTTAGAAAAGCGCTATTTGGGTGTTGAGTCGAACCATGAGGAAAGTCGCGCACCTGGCTTGAGAGGCGTCATGCTGGACCTCAAGGCGCCACGATATGTGAGCCCGCTGCTTGAGTTTGTGGGCCGCCGGTTGGGGCGCGCGGGGGTAAGCCCCGTGGCCGTCTCTGCGCTCGGGCTTGCCGCGACGGGGATCGGCGCTGTGCTCGTCGCCGCAGGGAAACTCCTCGTCGGCGCTTTGGTGATCGGAGCGGGTTGCGCCCTTGACGCTTTGGATGGCGCCGTGGCGCGAGCCTCGGGTAGAGCTTCAGCGCGCGGCGCCATGCTGGACTCGCTCTTCGACCGGCTCGGCGAGACCTTCATGTGGACGGGTCTTGCTTACTACGTCGCCGCCACGCCTGCCCTGGTGGCGCTCTGTATGCTTTGCCTGGGGCTTTCGTTCATGATTTCCTACCTTCGCTCCAAGGCCGAGATAGCCGGTATCGAAGGGCGCGGCGGATGGATGGCGCGGCCGGAGCGGGTCATCCTGTATGTGTTGGGCGTGGGCTCGGGGTTCGTCACGCTCATGATTTGGCTCATGGTGTTTCTTACCGCCCTGACGGTCGTCCAGCGCTGGCACAAAGCCTGGCTTCAGCTTCCGCGATGACGGCCAGCACGAGTTTGCCGACCTGGCGCGCGGCCCTTTGCCTCGTTTCGCTGCTTCCGGAGGCTGCGGCTCGCGAGCTCGGCAGAGAGGTCGGCTATCTGTTCTCTTTTGCCGATCGGAAGAGGCTGCGGATGGCGGAGCGGCACATGGGCCGGGTGCTCGGAAGCGGCCATGATATTCGGGCTGCGGCGCGTGAGGTCTTTGCAAGTTACGGCAGGTACTGGGCCGAGCTTTTCTGGCTCCGAGCGGACCGGCTCGGGGTGGTGGATCAGCATGTCACCCTGGAAGGCGGCGAGTACCTGACCGCGGCGCGGCAAGCCGGTAGGGGAATGATCTTGGCCGTGCCCCATCTCGGCAACTGGGAGATCGGCGCTCGCGTATTGGTCGAGCGAAATATTCCCGTGACGGTGGTTGCAGAGGCGCTGGCCGATCGCTCCATGACAGAGTGGTTCACCGCGACGCGCCGGATGCTCGGGATGGATGTGCTGCTGGCGGCTGAAGGCAGTCATTTGGCGCCGGCGTTGGCGCGGCGGCTGAGGAAGGGGGGCGCCATAGCTCTCATGACCGATCGCGATCTCGCCCGTAAGGGGCTTGAGGTCCAGTTCTTCGGTGAGCTCACCACCTTGCCTGCCGGGCCGGCGTTGCTGGCTGAGCTGACCGGAGCTGCCCTTTTGCCGGCGGCGGTTTATTTTCGTCCCGGCCGTGGGCATCGAGTCGTGATACGCCCGCCCTTGGAAGCGATTCAAAGCGGTAGCCGCGCTGAGCGTCGACAAGTGCTGGCGCAGCAATTGGCAGCGGCCGTGGAGGCTTTGGTGCGCGAGGCCCCCACCCAGTGGCACCTGTTGCAGCCAAACTGGCCGTCGGATCGCCGCGCTTTATGAAGGTCGCGGTTATCTGCCCCTATGCCTTGGACGCTGTGGGCGCCGTCCAAGCTCAGGCCATACAATTGACCCAAAGGCTGCGAGCCTGCGGGCATGGGGCTTGGCTGGTGGGGCCGGGGAATGCAGGGGGCGGTGAAGCACGGTACGTCGGATCTACAGTCCGGATTCCCGTCAATCGTTCGGTCGCGCCGATCGCCTTAAACCCGCGCTCCGGGCGGCGCGCTTTGCGCGCGGTCGCCGGGGCCGATGTGGTCCATATACACGAACCTTTTGCGCCGTTCGTCTCGCTCGGGGTCTTGATGGAAAGCGAGCCGCCGAGGGTTGGCACCTTTCACGCCGCTCCGGGCTGGGGAGTCAATATGATTTACAAGGCCGCGGCGCCGCTGCTGCGCCGGCTGGCCAACCGGCTTGCTGTTGTCACGGCCGTCAGTCCGGTTGCCGCCTCGGCGGTTGGCTCGCTGACTAAAAAGGTCCGCATCATTCCCAATGGATTCGATTTCGATTTTTATCAGCTCGCGCTGCCGCGCCATCCCCAACGGGTCGTTTTTCTCGGCCGGGACGAGCCGAGAAAAGGACTCGCGGTCTTGCTTTCGGCTTGGGAGCGGGTGCAGCGCCAAATTCCCGATGCCGAGCTGATGGTTTTGGGCGCTTTGCGCGCCGAGCCGCTTCGCAGCGTGCGCTACTTCGGACGGGTCGATGACGAGGCAAAGCGGCGGGAGCTTGCCCGGGCCGCGGTCCTTTGTGCTCCGAATCTCGGCTACGAGAGCTTCGGGGTGGTCCTGCTTGAAGGGATGGCGGCGGGATGCGCGGTGGTGGCCTCCCGGTTGCCGGCGTTCGAGAGCGTTGTTGGCGACTCGGGGATCCTGTTTTCGCCGGGGAATGTCGACGGATTAGCGGCGGCGCTGGTGGAGCTTTTGCGGGATCCCGAACGCTCGCAGACGTTGGGACAGAAAGCGCGTGAAAACGCCCGGCAATTTTCCTGGGAAAATGTCATGCCGAAATATCTGGATGCCTATCGGGAAGCGATCGGTTAGCATTTGCCCTGGCTCAAGAGAGCTCTGCAAGAAAAGCGTGGCGGGACTCCCAATCCCTCCGCTCCAGGGTCTCGTCGGCGGGAAGTCTTAGCTGCTCGCCTCGGGCAGCATCGAAACTCGCCCGCTGAAGAGGGAAGAAGCGGGCTCAGACATCGATGCTGCTTATCCTCGGCTTCGCAGAGACTTCCAGCGCCTCCGAGCCCATCTTCGCTCCGGGACCGGGAGTCCCTCGTGGAGGGGTGAAAGAGGGCCGAGTGGGCTCCCTGAAGCGGAACCATCCTAACCGCCTGCAAGCAGGCTGTGGGACGGAGCAGCGGGGAGAGCCCGAGGGGGCCGAGGTATCAGGCCGTGGCCGATGGACTACGCTCCCTCGGGGAGCGCGCTCTCGGCTGCGGCCGATGGGTTCGTGCCATGAGTCGTACCGTCTGTAATCGGACGTCCGCAGCCGCGCTCGCGCCCCCCTCGGTCGCGGACAAGCACCTCCGCGGCCTTTCTCCTCGTTCCCCCCGGGCTTCGAAGCGAAAGTGTGCCGGTCGAGGAGTTGATTTTTCAAAGGCTAATTTATAGGATGCGACGCCTGGATAAGAGGAGGACAGATCGATGGCGCTTGTAGCTGCGCTGGCTGCCAGCCACGCTCCAAATATTCTCTTGGAGCCGGGCGCGGAGTGGGAGGATTTCATGGAGCTCCACTATCGTATGGCGCCGCACGGGGCTTCATCGAAACCGTCGCTCGACGCGCAGCAAAGACTGCGGCGGGAGGCCGAGCAAGCCTTCGCCATGCTCCGCGCGGACTTGCAGGCCGCCAGCCCGGATGTTTTGATCGTCGTGGCCAACGACCAGTTCGTCAACTTTTCCTTCAACAATATCCCGACCTTCTTCGTCACCCTCGCCGACGAGGTCAAGGGCCAGTTCACTCGCCATAAATTCCACTACCGTGTTCACAAAGAGTTGGGCCGGGCAGTTTTAAATGCGGGCATGGAGAAGGGGATCGATTTTTCCTTTGGCGAGTATGTGGAATTGCAGCACACTCAGGTCGTGCCGCTCTACTTCGTCCTGCCGGAGCCGACGATCCCGATCCTGCCGATCTACGTAAACACCTGGGTCGATCCTATCCCCACGCCCCGCCGCTGCTACCAAGTAGGGGAATTGATCCGGGCGGTCGCCGCCGCGGCGCGCGAGCGCGTCGCCATTCTCGGAACGGGCGGGCTCTCTCATTTTCCCGGCTCGCCGCGCATCGGGGAAATCGATACTCAATTCGACCACAAGCTCCTGGAGCTTCTGCGCGAAGGAAAAGGGCGCCGGCTGGCCGATTTCTCTTTGGAACAGATTCTTCAAGCGGGGGATTCGGAGTTTCTCAACTGGATGGTGGTCCTGGGATGTGTGGGCGATGCCAAGGCCTCAGAGACGTTTTATATGCCGGATCATGTCGCCACGGGATGGGGCTTTGTGAGCTGGAAACTCTAAAAAGCAGTCAATAGTAAATGGTCAACAGTCAATAGCGAAGAAAATTTGCATTGCAGGCCTGTTGATGATTTAGGAATAACGATTGACCATTGACTAATAACCACGCCGGAGGCGCACATGAGCGCTTACGAACTCAATCGATTGCTTTTCGACCTTAAAATGAATGCCGAAACTTATAACGCGGCGCTGGCCGATCTCAATGCGGTTATGCAGCGCTACGACTTGACCGCGGAAGAACAAGAGGGGCTCGGCGCCCGGGACCCGAGAAAGCTCCGTCAACTGGGAGCCCACGGCATGCTTGCCCTCTACATCATGCGGCTCCATCCGGAGTTTCGCGGCAACATCTACTGGACGCAAAAGTGAGCATCACGGATGGTCAATAGTTGTTGGTCGATAGTCAGTCGGCAAAGCTGGTCAATCGTCAATAGTCAATGGGAGGCGGGGAGGACCATTAACGAATTGCCATTGACCAATGACCGGCCCGCAGGGCCTACTGACCGTTGACTGTTAACCATTGACGGTTGACGAACAACATCCATTTTTAGGCGACGAGAGAATATGGATTTGGGTTTACGGGGCAAGGTCGCGCTGGTCGCGGGGGCGAGCCAGGGGATGGGCAGGGCGATCGCCATGGGGTTTGCCCGGGAGGGCGCGAAGGTCAGCATCTGCGCTCGCGGGGAGGGGAGGCTCCAAGAGGCGGCCGAGAGGATCCGGCGCGAGACCGGCGCCGAGCTCCTGGCCGTGGTTGCGGATATGACCCGCCTGGAAGACATTCAGAGGTTTGTGAGCCGTAGCGTGGAAAAGTTCGGTCGGCTGGATATCGTGGTCACCAATGCGGGTGGGCCACCGCCCGGGGAATTCATGAAATTCACCGATGAGGATTGGGAACATGCCTTTCGGCTGAGCTTTCTGAGCGCGCTCAGACTTACGCGCGAAGCGGTACCGCACATGCGCAAAGTCGGGGGCGGGCGGGTGATCAATCTCACTTCGTATGCGGTCAAGGAGCCGATCGCAGGACTCGTCCTTTCGAACGCCTTGCGCAGCGGCGTTATCGGTCTGGCCAAGACGCTCTCGCGGGAGCTGGCCCAAGATAACATCCTGATCAACAACGTCTGTCCGGGGAGGATCGATACCGAAAGACACCGAAAGCTCAGCGAAGACCGGGCCAAGAGATTGAACCGGCCGCTGGAAGAAATCGAAAAGCAAATGAAAGGCGAGATCCCTTTGGGCCGCTTCGGGAGCGCCGAAGAGGCGGCGGACCTGGTCGTTTTCCTGGGCTCCGAGCGGGCGAGCTACATTACCGGCACTACGATCCAAGTCGACGGTGGCTTGATCCGGGGGACATTATGAGCCGTCAATTCAAAATGCAAAGTGCAAATTTAAAAATGCAAAAGTTCCCGGAAAATTCCTTGGCTCTCGTTCCTCGGACATTGGATTCCGACATTTTGCAATTTACATTTTGCAATTTTCATTTGGGTTAGCTTGTTATGATTCTATATTTTATCCAGTGGGATCTTCCGGATCAGAAGGCCAACCTTACGATCTACGCCAACAAGGCGAAAAACGACTGGCTCCCGACCACCCTTTCCCATCCCGGGGTGGTGGAGATTCGCAACTACCGCAATCCCCTGGAGGTTACCCCTCAGGTGGCGATCGCCATCGAGTTTGACACGCTGGAGGCCTGGCGGGATTACGTGGAGTCCGAGGATTACGTTCGGATCATGCGGGAGTTGCGCATTCTGGGCTGCCGTAGCTTTGCCACTCACCTCTGGGCGCCCTCCCGATATTTTCCGGAGTCTCTAAAGCGAGAGGATAAGAAGTAATTTACCCGTAGTGGCCCGTCAGAGCCTTAAATCAACGGCGGAAAGGGCTGTCAGCGGGGTTTTCTTTTGCCCCCTTTGATGAGAGAGAGACGAGCGCCTTTTCTGCTCTTCATCTCGTTCAGCAAACATTCCCAATCAACGAGGATGAGATAATCCTCGGGCGAGCTGGATTCACAATCGTACCCTCTAAAAAACTTAGCAAAGCTACCATGCTTCTTTTCATAGGTCTTGATCCTCTTCTCTATTTCTTTGAGGGGTAGTGAAGAATAGTCCACTTCCTTTTCAACGTCGGTACCCCTTATGGCTAATATACGGCTCATCCAGTGATCTCCTTTATCGTTGGCACTATTGCGTCAATTATCTGTCTCAGCTCCTCCTCCGCCATTTTAGGACCTTTGAATGGAGTAGCCAATTTCAGGTGTAAATGGGGCGCAAGGGTTTTTCTACCCCTCTTGATTTCGTGACTATCATAGCGTACCTCATCGTACCAGCCATTGGTCTTCCTGTAGAAATGGATCTTGTATTCGACAACTGCGCCGGATTCCTTATCGCTAACAGTGACGTTGAGGCGCTTCCAGTCGTTGTTGGACCCCTGCGGCACCGCGTCAGTATTTCAAACTTCGGAAGAAGCTGCAACTTGGTACGTCTTGGCGAGCCGGTTCGCGTGCCCCCCCGTACGACCGGTTCTCCTGGGAACGCGGGGTGTAGATCCCTTGGTTTTTCTGGCTGATGCGGATCCATCGCGCATGCTATTGAGAATGTGAGGCGGGAGGCATTGACCCCGACCCGACAAACATAATGTAGTCATATGCGATCGCGGACCGCATCCAGCAGCAGTGGATGAGATTGGTCGTACTGCCGCGACCACGCTGGAGGTGAATTTCTGATTCAAGCTCATCGCGCAGATCTGATGCTCGTCAAGCACTATTCCTTCGGCTGATTAATGTCGGATCGGGGTTGACATCTCGGGCAAGACGGCTAGGATGCCGATATCCCAGAGCGAAGTCGAAAGGGAGTCCGTGGTGGAACTAAAAGCGGAGCGCGAATTTTCCGGGCAGTTAAGGAGCGAAATTCACGAGATGTGCCAGAAGACCGTCGAGATGCTCAATCTCACCTGGGAAGGATTCCGGCGGCAGGATATTCGGCCCCTCGAGCCCGCTGGCAAGCTCGGCCGGGAGATCCACCAGCGGGAAAAAGAGCTCACGCAACGGGTCGCAGAGAAGCTCACTGCGGTCGACTCAGAGCTATGTTTTCTCCCCATGCACCTTGAGCGGGTCGGCGACAACATCGAATTTTTGGTCCGGGCGATCAAGATGATGGTCCAAGACGGGATCCCCTTCAGCGAGCGTGCCATCAAAGAGATCAACGCGCTCTTTGAGAAGGCGATCGAGCTCGTGGAGTGCATGCGCGATGTGGTCGGCACGCGAAACAGGGTGCTCATCCGACACATCGTCGAGGAAGGGGAGAAGTATACGCAAATGGCCGATGAATTCGCCCTCTTCCATCAAGAGCGCTTAATCCAAGGCCTCTGCGTCCCTAAATCTTCATCGGTGTATCTGGCGATTCTGGATTATCTGAAGGGCATCGAATCCCACATCCGCCAGATGGCGGAGAAACTATCCAGCGGCTCACCTTCTTGACCTACGGGTTTCCTTCCTCAACCCCTTACTTCGTCTCTGTGTACTTGCGGATCGTGTTTCTCACTTCCATCGGAGCCTGGGCGAGTTTCTTAATCAACGGGTCTGCGTCGCTGCCGGCCTTGAATCTCGGCTCGGATCTGGTGACCTTCTTGAATTCCTGGATGAATTCTGAGTCCTCCCTCAGCGAGGCAAAGGCCTGTCTGAGCGCCGCGACAGCTTGCGGCGGGGAACCGGGCGGTAACGCTGCAAGCCTTTGCATACTGTGGGTGAAGCTGATGACCTTCAACGATTCCCACAACACGCCGGAGCCCAGCTTTCCGAAAATCTGGTGGTACAATTGAGAGAAGGACGGAATATCAGGGACCTCCGGGCTCGGCAGGAATTGCCCTTCCGCATTCGCGAACTCGTCCGCATAGATGGGTATGACCACGCCCATTTTTACCAGCCGAGGTTGCACCTGTGACCGGTAGCCCGGCGTCCCCTCAGTAAAAAATTGGACTTCGTTTCGCTCTAACGCCAGACGGGCATTGGAGTTTGAGTTGTACCCCGTGACGTACTGATACGGCACGCCCAAGAGATCGAGCTGCAACCGAAAGCGCACATCCTTAGCGCTGTTAACGCTGAGCCCGCCCGCCCTAAAGCGTTGCACTTTAACAATGTCCTTGGCTTCGTTGATCCCGGGGGGCGTATCTTTCCGCAGGTACGCGACAGAGACTCCCTCGACACCTACGATGTATGCGAATTTGGATAGGTCCACCCTCAGGCTTGGATCTGCCGTCAATGAATTGAGGAATTGGTTCGTAAAATAACCCATCGTGAGACCGTCAGGTTTGGCCACCTCGCCCAGGTAGTTGTTTCCGACGGCTCCGCCAGCCCCCGGCATATTGTTCACGACTACCAGGGGCTGACCGGGAATATGCTTGGCGAGATGGCGCACAACCAGACGGCCTTCAATGTCGGTCGGCCCGCCTGCGGCATAATTGATGATGACCGTCAACGTCTTGCCCTTGTAAAACGGCGCCTCAGCGGCATACCCGGACCGAGGAAAATTCGCCATAAATCCGGCCGCAGCCAGCAGGCAGCTCAAGTGCCAACTTATGCGCTTCATGACGGCACCATCCCTTCACTCTACCTTTACTCCGCCATTAACACAGCGGGGATGCGGAAAATGGCCGCGGAGTTTACATATCTCCGAGAAACATCCGGGGGTCGTACCCTGGTTCCTTTTCCTCTCCGTTGTCCGGGACATATTTTTGCGGGTCGCGCTGGAAAGTCGCGCGGCACTTCTTCTCGCAAAAATAAAAAACCTTGCCCCAGAAACGCGCCTTACCGCCAGGGGCGGCCTTCTCGTCGACCTCTTTCTTGCACACAGGATCGATTGCCATCTTGTCTCCTCCTAGGATTATTTATTTCCTCTTCGCTATGTCCCGGAATCTACCTCAACCCGGACCGGCTCGTGCCGACCGCCATGGTGAATCACCATCATTCCGGTCAGAACTCGCAGGAAATATTTAAGCTTATCATACCCTATACTTTATCATTCTCCAAGCGCTCAACCTGCATCCATCGGCGTTTGCGGGGTCGTTGTCGGCAGAACCGCGCCTTTGCTGTAAACTTACCAAAAGTTGACATGGTAATACTCGATCGTATAGGCTCTGCTCGTAGAGAAAGAAGCCTGGCTGGCTCACATTTTGTGGCGGGCGTTTCTCTCGCCTGAATGGCGAGCGAAAGGGATAAAAAATCGCCCTGTAGGAGAAAACCAATGACGGCGAAACCGCAGAGAGTCTCGGTCCGTGAAGCTTTCCACGAGCGAATGCACGCGAACCATATGTACGGTCTGTGGGAGTTGGCGAGTCAAATGACGCCTCGTCCAGAGCCGAAAATGATGGCGTACATGTGGCAGTGGTCGCTGCTCGAGTCGCTTATCGACGAATCGGGCGAGGCGGTGCCGGTGGGCGACGAGCGGCGGGCGCTTCAGCTCTTCAACCCCGGCCTCGGGGGTCGCTGGGCGACGACGAACACGCTGATCGCCGCCGTGCAACTGCTTTTACCAGGCGAAGTCGCTCGCGCTCACCGCCATACGCCGACCGCGATCCGATTCATCATCGAGGGTGTCGGGGCTTATACCGCGGTCGACGGCGAGCGGGTCTATATGGCGCCGGGAGATCTGATATTGACGCCGAGTTGGGCGTGGCACGACCACGGCAACGAGACGAAAGAACGGGTCGTCTGGATGGACGGATTGGACATCCCCTTGATTCAGTCGGTCGAGGCGATGTTTTTCCAGTTTTACACCGCCCGGCAGGTGCCCGCGAGCCGGCCAGCCAACGCCTCCAAGCAGCTCCACGCCCACGCACACCTGAGTCCGACCTGGGTGAAGGAAAAGCCTCGGTCTTCGCCGCTGCTACTCTACTCGTGGGACCGCACCCGGGAAGCGCTGAATGCGCTGCGCGAACATGAGGGCAGCCCATTCGATGGGATCGCCCTCGAGTACCGCCACCCGCAGACAGGCGGCCCCTTGCTACCGACCATGGCCTGTTGGGTTCAGATGCTCCGACCAGGCGAGCGTACTCGGGCGCACCGTCATACCGGCAGCGCCGTCTATCACGTCGTCCAGGGCGAAGGCGCGACGGTCATCGACGGGAAGAGATTTGTCTGGAGCAAAGGGGACATCATCGCCTTGCCTCCTTGGGCGATGCACGAGCATGCCAACACCTCCGCGAGCGAGGATGCCGTGCTCTTCTCGATCCAGGACACGCCGGTGCTCGAAGCATTGGGTCTTTACTATGAAGAGGCGCTTACCGAGGGCGGCGGACACCAGGAGGTCACCTCGGTTTTTGCCCCGGCGGTATCCGGGCGCTCGCCGCGCTAGCTTCAAGGAGCTTCCTTGTGCTCGTCGCCGACTGAAAGGACTTGAGAGAAATCCGCAGCGACCGGACTATAGTACCCTTAAATTTGCCGCGTCAAACGGGATCGCGTTGCGCAGCGCAGCAGGCTTATGGCCGCTAGCGGCTAGCCGTCACGCCAACCCTGTCGCAATACCGCTCCAGCGGGCAGCGGCTGCACATGGGCGAGATCGGGCGGCACAGGTGCTGGCCGAAGGAGACGAGCAGGTCGTTGTACTCGATCCAATAAGGTTTCGGGAGTTTTTTTCTCAGGGCAAACTCAGTCTCTTTGGGATTCTTCGTCCGCACGTACCCCCAGCGGTTCGAGATCCGGTGGACGTGGGTGTCGACGCAGATCCCCGGCTTGTTAAAACCCAGGGTCACAACGAGGTTTGCGGTCTTTCGTCCCACGCCCTTGAGCTTTAGGAGCTCATCGATCTCATCGGGAACGTGCCCGGAATATTTTTGATTCAGAGTCCGGCAGATCTCCCGGATGGTCCTGGCCTTGGTGCGGTAAAAACCAACGGGATAGATCGCCTTTTCGATTTCTTGGGTCGCCAATTTAGCCATCTCTGCCGGCGTGTTAGCGAGCGCAAAAAGCCGCCGCACGGCTCCGGCCGTGGTCGTATCCTGCGTGCGGAGGCTCAAGATGCAGGAGACCAGGATCTGAAAAGGGCTTTCGGAGGATTCGGCCACCAATCCCACGATGGGCGTCTGCCACTTCGGCACCTCTCGGCGCAGAATGCGGATGGCCTGGTGGATCTCTCGCTGGGTCACGGTCCTGGCCCCGATCACAGCTCTGCCTCAAGTTGAATTCCTTTTTTTGGTTGAAAATGGGCGCCGAGAGAATCTATCAACTCTTACAATCGCGAACGCCGCGTACGCTAAGCGGCGGGTATTTTAAACAGGCTGCGGTGCTGGTCCCGATTCAGGAGCGCAACGACGGCGACTATTTGATCCTCACCCAGAGGGCGGAGGGGCTGAATCACCACAGCGGACAGGTGGCCTTTCCAGGCGGGAGGGTCGATCCCATGGATCGGGGGGATCTCGCAGCCGCGCTGCGCGAGTCTCACGAGGAGATCGGTATCGATCCCGGCCACGTGCGGGTCTTGGGACAACTCGATCAGACCCGGGCAGCTTACAATTTTTTGGTCACCCCGTTTGTCGGTCTCATCCCCTGGCCCTATGAGTTTCGCTTGAACCACGCAGAGACTGCGGCGGTTTTCTCCGTGCCAATCCCCGCCCTGCTTGCTCCTGGGTGCTTCATCCAGGAAAACCGCTACCTCGATCCCGAGAGGCGCCATCCCGTGTACCACTTCTACTATGACAGGTGGGACATCTGGGGCGCCACCGCCCGGATCGTCAAGCAATTTCTGGAGATCGTCTACGATTTCAGGCCGGAAGAGAACGGGGCTTAACGGCAAGGATACGATTCCCGTAAAAACACCCTAGCCTTTCCTGCGCACCTTTCTGTGACAAAGCCGGGCTTGACAGGGTAGGCTTACCTGTGAAATAAGCAAGGCCGGTTAGGGTTTGCCGGCCGATTCTGGGCGGGCAGCAGCATCTGTGATTGGTCACTCTCTGGGCCTGGCCGGGTCTTTGCCGGCCAGGTCTTTTTATTTGTCCTCATCGAGGCGCAGCCAATTAGAAAGGAGGGGTGATCATGGCTAATCAGAAAAAAAAGATTCCCGGAGAGGTCACGCTAGCTGAGTTTAAAGCAATAGAGGATCGCCTCGCGGACATTCTACACGGGGAAGGAGCACAGGAAGTTCATCTTCGTTTAAACGAGTCAGGCTGGAAGGAACTTGCTCCGGTTTTTGTCGGATGGGTGGAGAGCACAGATTTGCGGGACGAGAGAGTTAGAAAGAATAAGCCCGCCCCGGGATTATTCCGTTTTGGGGATACCGTCTTTTCTTCGATATATGAAGCAGCGTACAAAGCGGCCTCGAGGATGGCTCCTGTGGGTCCTGCCCAACCTCAGTATGAGGCGCGTGCGGTTGAGAAAGATTGGGTCACAGCCCTTGCTGAAAAGTACGAGGAGGAAAAATCCCTCGTAGCGAAGGCCGGAGTGAGGTATCAATTGGCCGTTGGACTCATCGTCGGTGGTTATTTTGTGGGCACGCTTAACATCGGTACTAATGCAACGAAGTCAGCTCAGTTTCGAGGCGCAGTCCCGCTGACGACTGGTCCGATATTTCAGCTTGTTCAGTGGTTGGATCAGAACTTTGAGCTTTCGGGACCAAAGATTTAGATGGCTCGCCCGACGAAGCCCCGACGAGACGCCAAGAAAAGTTCTTCAAAAGAGAGCCCACACAAAAGGGAACGACTCGGTCGGACCCGAGAACTTGCCGCTCTGCTTACGATTGCGGAGACCGCCACCCAATCCCTTGACACCGACAAGATTTTACAGGACACCCTGGACAAATCCGTTGACCTGCTCGGCCTCGATGTGGGTGATATCCGCATCTTAGACCCCGACACGAGAAACCTCGTCGTCCGCGTGGCCCGGGGTCTCACCTCGTCTGAGTTTTTGGCAGTCAAGATTTCCCTTGACTCACCCAAACGGATCGTAGGAAAGATCGTCTTCGAAACGCAGAAACCTTACATCGCTACCGACATTCGGAAAGACCCGACGTTCAAGACTCGGACCCTGGAACAAGAAGGGGTCATCTCCGCGGCGTTTGTGCCGATCAGATCGAAAAAGCGCGTATTGGGGCAACTGACCGTGGGGAGCCGGAGGCTTCATAGGTTTTCTAAGACGGAGATCGATCTTCTTATGGCCTTTGGCTCGCAGTTGGGCGCGGCATTGGAGAACGCCCAGCTCTACGAGGAAGTGAGTAAAAGCAAGGCCTATATCGAGAACCTTGTCGAGAACGCCGGCGACGCGATCATTTCGACGGACACAGGGGACCGCATTCTCACCTGGAATCGCGGCGCCGAGGTTATCTTTGGCTATACGAAGCAGGAGGCCGTCGGAAACAGCCTGTCCATTTTGCTTACGCCAGGCCATTCTCAGGAGCTGGAGGAGATACGCAACAAGGTCGTCGTTGCGGGAGTGATTCGTAACTTAGAAGTTCGAAGGAACAGAAAAGACGGGACACTCATCGATGCGGCCGTAGCGGTATCGCCGATCCGAGACAAGGATGAAAGCGTGATTGGCTTTCTCCATTTAGCTAAGGACATTACGGAAAAAAAGCGCTACGAAAAGCGACTCAAAGAGCTGGATAAGATGAAATCCGACTTTGTCTCGAGCGTCTCCCATGAGTTGCGGACGCCGCTGACGGCGATCAAGGGCTCCGCGGATAATATGCTCGATGGCATCACCGGGCCGCTCAATGAGAAACAGGTCCGCTATCTCACTCGGATCAAGTCCAACGCAGACCGACTGGCGCGGTTGATTAACGACCTTCTTGACCTTTCGAGGATTGAGGCTGGGAAAATTGATCTAAGACCAACCAGTCTCCCTGTAGTCCTGCTGACCAAGGAGGTGGCCGAAACCTTGAGGCCGGTTGCAGCCGAGAAGCTTATCAGCCTGGAAGTTGAGTCCCCGGATGCCGAGGTGACCGCCTGGGCCGATCGGGATAAGCTTACGCAGGTGTTGGTAAACCTTATCGGAAATGCGGTTAAGTTTACCCCCGCCCACGGCAGGGTAAGCGTAGCCGTTCAGAGAGACGGCGAAGAGTGGGTGAAGGTCTCCGTCGCGGACACGGGTCTGGGTATTCCTTCCGAAGAGACCAACAGGATCTTCGACAGATTCTACCAGGTCGCTCGGGCGGATAAGCAGAAGACGAAAGGGACAGGGCTCGGCCTCGCTATTTCCAAGGCTCTCGTGGAGCTGCACGGCGGAAAGATCTGGGTGGAGAGCGAGGTGGGCAGGGGGAGTTCGTTTTGCTTCAGCCTTCCAGTCCGGCAGACATTGAACTCCGAGGTCTCCCCAAATTAAAGGAGGTGACCGATGGGGCTTAAAGTCCTAGTTGCGGATGACGAAGAAGACATTGTCGAAGTTATCCAGGACCGCCTGGAAGCCTACGGGTTCACCGTTGTGACAGCGGGAACAGGGAGGGAGGCCCTGGAGAAGCTGGCTCGGGAAAAATTCGACGGCGTTTTCCTCGACGTGAGGATGCCTGAGATGACCGGGATCGAAGTCCTAGAGGAGATCCGTAAAAAAGACACGAAAATACCCATTATCATTGTCACCTCGTCATCATCTCGCGACGCGGCTATCGAAGCCCTCGCCAAAGGCGCCAACGACTACGTTCTGAAACCCTTCGAATGGGAAGAGCTGAAGGCGAAGATCGAGAAGGTCTATTCCGTCACTTTGTGATATGGAGATCAAATCTTTTAACGGGATCGTCCTCGTCGTCGATGACGATTCGGATATTCAAGAGGTTTTAAAGGACCGCTTGGAGTCCCTGGGGTACCAGGTGCTACTGGGCTCAAATGGCAAGGAGGGCTTGGAGCTGCTCGAAAAGCGGAATCCTCACATGGTCCTGCTCGATGTTGAGATGCCGGGCATGAACGGCCTTCAGGTTTTGCGGGAAATTCGCAGGAGAGGCCACGATGTAACGGTTGTCATGATTACGGCGTACGGCACGATCGAACGGGCAGTGCAAGCGATGAAAGAAGGGGCCTACGATTTCATTCCGAAGCCCTTCGAGCCGGATCACATCGCCCTCCTTGTGGAGAAGGCTCTGGAGCGGGAGAGGCTTAAGAGGGGGGTGGATCTGCTGACCGAAGAGATCGGGGAGCGGTACCGCATGGTCGTGGGGCATAGCCCTCAAATGGGTCAAGCCATCGACTTGGCGGAAAAGGCGGCGGCCAGCAAGTCTACCGTGTTACTCCTCGGGGAGAGTGGGACCGGTAAAGAGATTTTTGCCCGCGCAATCCATCGCTGGAGCGAGAGGAAAGAAAAACCGTTCGTTGCCATCAATTGCGTCGGTCTCTCTCGGGAACTTTTGGAGAGCGAGCTATTCGGTCATGAGAAAGGGGCATTTACGGGGGCCACCGAGGTCAAAAAAGGAAAGATCGAGTTAGCCCATGGCGGAACTGTCTTCCTCGATGAGGTGGGTGATGTTTCTCCGGAGATTCAGACCAAACTCCTGAGATTTTTGCAGGAGCGGGAGTTCGAGCGGGTGGGAGGAACGAAAACGATTCAGGTCGATGTGCGAATTATCGCGGCGACCAATCGGGACCTGGAGCGAGCGGTCACAGAGGGGCGCTTCCGTGAAGACCTATTCTATCGGTTAAATGTCGTGCCCATCTGCCTGCCGCCGCTGCGAGAGCGGAAGGAGGAAGTTCCAGCCCTGGCCCACTACTTCATGCAGCGTTTTTCGAAGGAGACGAAAAAGACGTTTGTCGAGATAACCCGCGAGGCCTTGGAAAAACTCTCGGCCTATGCCTGGCCG
Organism: Deltaproteobacteria bacterium; assembly: GCA_016180805.1. GTDB lineage: Bacteria > Desulfobacterota > Binatia > UBA9968 > UBA9968 > 2-12-FULL-57-22. The sequence goes on from JACPAM010000250.1 coordinate 32,474, forward strand.
GGGAACGTCCGCGAGCTGGCCAACGCGATTGAGCGGGCCATCGTTCTGGGCTCTGGCCCCAACATCACGGTGCGCGATCTCGCCCCGAGAATCTCTGCCGCCGAGCCCAAGACTTTGTCCGAAGCCTTGTCTTACCGTGACGCGATCAACGCCGCGAAAAAGCAACTGATTGTGATGGCCCTAAGACAGACCCAAGGTAATCGAGCTGCCGCCGCCCGGGCGTTGGGCCTTCAGCGAACTTACCTATCAAGGCTCATTCGGACTCTCCGCATCCCCTGAATGTTTTTCTATACCAGGCCGTATTCTTTAGGATACAACTCTCCATCTTTCTCGGCTCCCGGATTAAACTCCCTGAGAAAAAATCCTCCTGCTTCTACGGGACTTATCTCAAGTCCTGAGACCTTCTCCACGATTGGCACGGCGGTTGCTTTCTCTGGTTGTCAGGCCTGCAAGAGAGGAGGAACAGACCATGAGAGAAATGGCAGGAGAGATAGTGGTTGCGCTCAAGAGTCAAGACCGGCTCGGGCATATTATCCCGTACATTGAGGAGATCGCCCAACCGGGAATGAGGGTGGTTTTCCTCGTCCCTGACCGAATAAATGGGTTCCAATACCTGCTCGACCACAAAGGGATGATGGAAACCGGATTGCACATCGCCCTTGCAATCAAAAAGAAGGTCGAACGACACGCGGCGGAGAACCGGAAGGACTCTGTTAAACGCAAGGTTTTTCTCGCCTGCGAGGAACTGTGCAAGAGAGGTGTGAAGATATCCATCGACTTTTACACAGGTAGTTTGACAAGGGCGTTGCAGGGGTATCCCCTTGGTGGCGATGCCCATCTGTTCATGATGCCTGCAAAAAGCCTCTCGGTCATAGAGGGGCTGGGCGTTTTCCCCATGCTTTTTAAACGGCCTGGTATTTCTCCCGTCCTCCTGCTGCAGCTGCCCATGGGAAGATCAAGGTGATGGGAACGGGAAATGCGGATACGGTCGCAGCCCTTCTCCCGTATTATCCGCATTGATTTTTTTGACGTAGCGATCGGAGATGCAGGGCTACTGGGGTTTGGCTAATTCGCGCTGAACTTCTTTAAGAAAAGAGAAATCCAGCATCGACTCGGGTGAGGGAATGGCCAGATTGTCCTGGCCCGTCTCCCGGGCCATCTCAAGCACATCGCGGACTTTCTCGTGGGTGACCTCCCCAAAGCGCGTGAGGATGCCCAGAGCGTCCTGATAGACTTTCTGGGCGGTGGAGTGGGAAAGTTTAAATTCCGCGGCGAGAAAGGGTATGCTGAGTTCCCTTCGCTGGCGGTAGAGCTGCACTGACTTCAGGGTTGCCCGCACCATGCGCTTGACCTGTTGGGGCTGGGAGCGAATCTTCTTCTCGCTCGTGACCAGGCCGTCGATTATAGGCGCATCGGGCACTTCCTTGCCCAGGAAGGCGAGGGTGCGCAGGCCTTTTTCCTGGGCGAGCACGGAAAAGGGCGGCGCTAAAACCGCTGCATCCAGCGCGCCCGCGGCGAGTCCCTGAAACGCTAGGGGAGAGAACTGTCCGGACACGTAGATAACGTCTTTGTCGGGATCGAGTCCCCGCTTGCGCAGAAACCGCCTGAGCACCAGATACGGTGTATCGCCGGGAAATGAAACGCCCAACTTCTTGCCCTTCAGCATCTCGACCCGCTCGATGTCGGGGCGAGCTGCAAGCCAAAAAGGCGCCTTGTCATCCATCGCATACACGAGCTTTAGCGGAAAGCCGCGCGCGGCGGCCCGCAGCGCTGCCCCGCCATGGGCGAGATAATCCATCTGCCCAGTTCCCAAGGCGGCCAGGGCCATGTCCGTGCGCGCCACCGAGACGTCAAGCTCTACGCCTTCGGCACCGTAGATGCCCTGCTTGATTCCGAAGTAATAGGGCGCGTACATCACCGCGACGACGGGCACGGCGAGCCTGACCTTTTCGATAGCGAATAGGGCCTGAACCGAGCCGAGACTCAAAAAGCCGGTGACGATTACGTAGAGCCACAACATTTTTTCCTCCTCAAGCCCCTTTTCCTCCGAGCACGAAGCGGGGCCGCAGCAGGCTGATGACTGCGGGCAAGAGGAGAAGACCGCCGAGCATGTTCATGGTGAGGATGACGAGGAGCTGATAGCCCATCTCGGCCTGGAAGCGCAGGGGGGAGAAGGCCCAGAAAGCGATGCCCGCGGAGATCAGAAACGCGGTGTAGAGGACCGCCTTGCCCGCGGTGGCCACCCCTTCGGTCAGAGCCGCTCGAAGCTCCGGCCTTTCCTGGCGACGATACTCCTCGATGGCACGCGCGACGATGTAGATGCCATAATCCACGCCAAAACCGATCCCGAGGCTGATGACGGGCATCGTGTTGACGTTGAGGCCCACGTTCCAGAAGGCCATGAGCGCGGTGCCGAACATGTTGGAGAGAAAGACAACGCCGACGAACAAAAAACCCGCCAGTACCGACCGGAAGCCCAGAGCGCAAAAAATGAGCTGCGCGCCCAGCATGAGCCCGAGCACGAGCCGGTTGTTTTCCTCCATTACCTCGTTGGCTGCGGCGAGCACTCCCACCAGCCCGCCGGCGAGTCGAAACCGGGCTTCTTCCATGGGATGGCCGGAGATAAATTTCCTCGCGCGGTCCATGACTTCCTGGATCGTGCTCCCCTTGTGATCGTAGAGGAAGACCGTGACCTTGCCGCGCTGAAAATTGTAGTTCACCCAGCGGTCGAAGTCTCCCGGCTCGCTGCCGTGCTCGGCGACCGCGATGACCCCACCCACTTCTAACTCCGAGCGTGGGAGGATTCCCCAGCGCGGGTCATTGTTATGGAGCACGGTGTTGATTTGTCGCGTCAGCCCCACCAGAGATTCGGTCCCGCCGACGTTGGGGGAGCGCTCCATCTCGCGCTGGAACGCTTCCATCGTGCGCAGGACGAGCGGCGATTTGACCGTCTTTTCTTCCTTCCCCTCGACGATGACGTAGAGCTGATCGGTGCCCTGGAATCTTTCGTTGATGTGGCGCACGCTGACGTTGAAGTCAGAGTTGGGCCACAGCAGCGGCGAGCCGGGTCTGGAGTCGCCCACGGTCAGGTACTGATTCCAGTAGAGGCTCCAGACGAGGATGCCGCCGAAGACCACCATCAGGGCCCATCGACCCGCGGGAGCAGTGCAGAAGTTTCCAGTTTTTCTTAGCGGAGCATTGAGCCAATGCCCCTCGCCGCCTTTGGGACGGTGGCGGGGGACCGGAAAGTAGCAGCAAAGGATCGGATCCAAAACGAGCACGGCAACGATATTGCTGAGAACCCAAAAGCTGCCGGCGATAGCGAGCTTGGTAAGGATCGGCATCGAGGCAGTCAGGAGTACCGTAAGGCCGGTAGCATCGGTGATGATGGCCACGCTGCCCGGCATGAGCAGGCCGGCGGCGCTCTCTATGGCCGCCTTTTCCGTGCTTCCCCAGCGGTCCAGCTCCTCGAAAAATCGCTCCCGGAACTGGATGGAGTGGCTGATGGTTCTGGCGGCGATCAGGAAGGGGACGACCAAGACCAACGGCTCGAAGTTGAACCCCACGAGCGCAGTGAAGCCCGTTCCCCAGATGAACGTGATCAGCGCCGAGAGGACCGGGATGACCACACCGTTCAAGTTGCGATAGTAGAGGATCAGGAGAGTGAGAAGCGCGAGGCAGGTAAGCGCGATGACGACAAGGATGTCTTTCAAGTGGTAGTAGATCCAGCCGTAGAGGATGGGCTCGCCCGCGGCATAGACCTTGGTGTTTTCGTCTTCCACCTCCCGGATGGCGGCCTGGATGCGGCGAAACAGTGCAGCATAATCCAATCGCTCTTCGTGGAAGGCGGCCGTGATTAGCGCCGCCTTGCCGTCCATGGACACGAGGCGGCCGGCAATCGTGGGATTGGCATAGATCGCGTTCTGGAGCCGTTCGAGGTCCTCTTCGATTTGCGGGACGTTCGGCCACATGATGGGTTGGACCTCGATTCCCCAGGAGGTGGCACGCACGTCCTTCACCTTCTGCCGGGCGATGGAGAAGATCTGATAATTGCTCGCCCCGCGGGTGAGCTCAAGCATCTCGGTGAGTTTTTTGACCTTGGCGAGAGTCTGCGGGTTGAAAATATCGCCCTCTTTCACCTCCACCGCGAGCAGCACGAGGTTTGCGCCGCCGAAAATTTTGCTGAATTCGTTGTGGACCTTGATGAAAGGATGGTCGGTCGGCACGAGGTCGGAGAAGGCCGTGTACATCTCGATCTTGAGGGCGTGGTAGCCGAAAAAAGCGGTCAGAAGGAGGACCCCAATCAAGACCGGGAAGCGCTTCCTGACGATCCACTCAGCCAGGCGCTTCATTGGCTTACTCCCTTCCCGGGAGCTGTCCGGACGATCCTGATCGGCTTCCACTGCTGGCCGCCGTCTTCGCTGCGGAGGATCAAGCCGCGATTTCCCACGATGAGTCCAAGGCCGTCGTGGCCGAAGGCGATCCCGTTGAGCGGCACGGGCGGGATTTTGACCTTTGCGGCTTTCCATTCATCCTGTCCCACCGACGCCGAAAGCACCGTGCCGCGCTCCCCGACGGCCCATTGTCTGCCGTTGTAGGAAGCGGCCGAGAAGAGGTGATGGCGTGAGGCCTGGCGGGGGCCCGCTCCGTCCGGGCTGTGAACCTCCCAGCGCGTGCCGTTTCGCGTCTTCAGGATCACGCCGTCCAGACCGAAGGCCCACCCGGCGTCGGAGTCCGGAAACAGGAGGCGGAAGAGGTTTCTGCTTTCGCCGCTGACAAAGGAGACCTCGATGGGGCTCGGCTGTTTGAGCCAAGTCCGGCCTCCGTCGCGGCTGTGGTAGATGCGGCCAAACTCTCCCACGGCCCATCCCTGCCGCTTGTCGTTGAACCGGACATCGTTCAAAATCACGTCATCGCCTACGGACCGGCTGATCCAACTCGCCCCGCCATCCACCGTGAGAAGGATAGTGCCCCGGCTGCCAACCGCCCATCCCTGGCGCTCGTCCGCGAAATAAAGTCCAAACAGATGCTCCCGGGTCGAAGTGCTCTGGACCTCCCAGCTCTGACCGCCGTTGCGCGTATGGAGGATCGTCCCATAGCTCCCTGAAGCCCAGCCCTCTTTGTCGTTGACAAAGACGACACGGAAGAGGGCCTCCCGTGTCTTGCTGTCTTGGAGCTCCCAGGAAAGGCCGCGATCTTTGGAATGGAGGATCGTGCCGTAGTAGCCGACGATCCAGCAGAGGTTGCCGCGGACTTCGGCGCTATAAAAGTTATCGCGAAAAGCGGGCTCGCGCTCGATCGCAGCGCTTTCAGCTATCGAAGGCGCGATGGCGAGGATGAAAAGCGCAGCGGCGAGGAGAAGCCGCGCGCAAGCGTCCTTAACTGCTGATGGTATCATAGCCGCCGGCAACCTGCGCCGGCGCCACCTTTACTCACTCGATCGTTCCGCCACGCATGATCCGCTGCAGCGTGGCCAGACTCCACATGCTGGCTGGGTAGCCGCGATTGTACGATCTCACCGCGGTCACGAGCGTGGTCCTACCGTTTTGAACATTGTGAATGACCACCGTTCCCACCGACCAAACCTCTCTTCCATCCGGAAGCTTTACCGGAGCGCGAAAGGCAAACTGCTCTTTCCAGTATTCGCCCTTTCGGTCCCACATAAAGGCCCACACGGACTCCCAGGTCACCTTGTCGATCCACAAGATCTTTTTGGGATAGCAGTAGCTCGGATCTTTGGGGGTGATCTCCAGCGCATAGGTGTCCTGCACCTCCCACTTCTCCTCGGTTGGTATGTAATCGCCGGTCTTGCGATGGAAAGGCAGGCCTTCCTCGACGAAGTTCGTCAGGATTTTCTTCTCGCCCAAGAATTTGTAGTTGAAATCCGTGATCTTTGCGTTGAACGAGTTGATGTCGTCTAAGTTGAATTCGCTGGGCGCAAGCGTCTGGCATCTCTGGGTCGTCGTCGCGCGGCGAATCCGGCGAATACTGGGAAGATAGAAATACAGGTCGTCGGGCCGATCGGGATCGGCATAGCGGAACTCCAGCGTCGTGGTTCCCGATGTGTCTCGTGGGTAGCTGTCGATGCGGATCTGACTCCAATCGATATGCTCGTAGCCTGGAATCGCCGGCTTGGGCGAAAGCATATATCGGGTCCGCGGGAACAACGTGTACGAAACCAGGTCCGCTCTGCGCTCCGATCCGTCTCGCTCAATCGCCAAGCGGATGATTCTTCCCTCCTTGGTGGCGCCGCCGGTCTTAAAGTCGTCGCCAAGCCAACGCCAGTAGAAGTTCCAGGCAACTTTTTGTCCGGCCTGAGGATCGTTCGGGTCGATTTTGGGAAAAGGAAGCCCTGCCACGTAGTTTAGAAGTTCCCCTTTAGAGCCAAGGCTGACCTTCGCGGAGTGTTTTTCGGTCGCTTCGATGTATTCCTTGGGCGGCGTATAGCGCTTGGGCGCTTTGATCTGGAAGGTGTAGCCCCCTTTGATTCTGCTGAGCAGGTTCGGACCGACCATCTCTTCGACTCTTTTCCAGTTTTGCGGGCCTATAGTATCCCCCGGTTTCAAGTCGACTTCTGCCGCTTTGATTTTGACCGGCTCGAGTAGAAGCAGAGCCAAGGACAGGAGAAATCCGTGAAACGTGATTCGATTGACGATTGACCATTGACTATTGACTATTGACTTCATTGCCATACCTCCATTACTGCCCCGTTAGAACTGATATCGCATTTTGAGAAACAGTGAGTCCTTCTCAGCCTGGAGCCCCGGGAAGCCAAATTTATTGTGCCCGCCAAATATGGCCGCAGTGAGCGTCAACTTGACTCGCTCATTCCACGGTGGGGCATAGGTCACCGCGGGGTTTACCGCCCAGTATCCGGATGGGTTGTAGGCCAGGAAAATGTCGGGAAGGATCGTGTCGCCGAAATAGCCCGTGTTGACCCTAAGGGTAAGGAAGCTGGATATCATCTTGATTTTCTCCGCGGTGGAAAAGAATCGAATGCCGTCCTCGTGATCGAGGATGATTCGTTGAAAGATCTGAAAGGAAAATCTGTACGCCCGCCACGGATCATCTTGGAGGAAGGGAATGAGAACGGTCCGGTCAAAGCCGAGAGAATATCTAAGCGTATGCTTCTCGGTTATCCCATCGGGGTGCCTGGGGTGAGGACCCGCCTTGACGCCGCTTCCCGGATACTTCGAGATGTTATAGGGCTCATCGGTATAAAAAGCCGCCTCGCCACGGATCGCCGTGCTGAAAGGGATACCGGCGATCTCCTTCACTGTGTAGTTAAAGTGTCCGGCAAAGATGTTTGTCCGGTCGTTGATCAGTTGTAGTCTTGCGATCGTGGTGCCCGGGGGACCCGGAGCAATGCTTTTTAACTTGAAGACCATGTCTGCCCCCTGGGGGTTGTAACCCCAGATGTAGCCCAGGCCGAAACTAAGCGCGTCGATATTGTGGGTGACTCTTGCCGCGATCTTCCAACTGTCGCCGGCGTCGGGCAGAATCCTCGACACCGACGGGATGATCACGGGACGGCCAGCGAGGCCGTCGGTGAGCATTCGGCCGAAAGACTGGCGGGTTTCAGGGTGGGATGACCAGCGGCCATATCTTACCCGGTTGTCGGCGGTGTCGTTGCTCCCCATCACATCGTCGACTCTTTGTTTTGCCTCCTCGAAACCGGGTAGGGCGACGAATTCGAGGATGGTATTGCTGACCGGGATCGCGGTATATAGAAACCTCATGCCCCAGGAGGGAATTTTGGTTTCATCCAGGTCGAAGAGGTTCGGTGCCAGGGGGGGAGCAAAGGT
>JACPAM010000250.1:40304-51656 GCA_016180805.1 Deltaproteobacteria bacterium
GGGCTGTCTTCGTCGTAAAAGGTGCTCTCCAGGGGTTTCGCAGCAGCGGCGGGAGAGACCGATCTGCGCCGGCTTTTCGCCTCCGCCTCGTAACGCGGCTCCTTGACGAATCTCCAGGAGATGAAAAACTTGGCCCAATCGGCAGCCTCGACATTGAACTCGGGCAGAATCGTAAAACGGTTCATGATGAAGCGGTTGGAGGTGTTGAAGTGCCTGCGGTCTCCATCGGGGCCTACGGCCAGGCCTGTCGTGTTTTCAATGAAGCCGCCGACCTTGACCCTCTCCGAGAGAAATTTCTCCCACTCCTCACCCAAGATGGAGGCGGCTTGCACAGAGCCAGCGGCCAGGGTTAAAGCGATGAGCAAGCAGCAAATCGCGAGGCGAGAGAGGTTTTTCGTCTGTTCCATGCGCCACCTCTTTGGGAAAAATTTTTCCTGCTTTCTTACCGGTCCCTCTTTGGGTCGATCAGGCGGATCGAAGTTCGGCGGTCGAACCTTTCGAAAGTCTAGGTTGGCAGCCGGGCTAAAATTCGTTTATACCTAAACCGTTGACATGTCAAGTAAGTTTTGTGCCGCAGTTGCCACGTCGGTTTTTCTAGCGATCCCCTTCCTTTTTCCGAGCTTTTTCGTCCTTGCCTGGATCGCTTTTGTGCCCCTCTTTTGGGTTATCGAAGGGGCCCGGATTCGGGACGCCTTGCTTTGGGGCTGGCTAGTCGGCGGGATCGCAAATCTCGTGGGATTTTACTGGCTCCCGTATACGATCCGGGTGTTCGGCGGCTTTTCGTATGGCGCAAGCGTTGTCATTTTTTTGCTTTATGTCCTGCTCGAAGCCGTGCAGTTTGCTCTGTTTGCTTTTTTCGTTCGGATCGTGGGCTTTGGGCCACTTTTTCTTTTTCCCGCGCTTCTTTGGATTGCCTTCGAGTTTTTCTTTCCCCATCTTTTCCCGTGGCATCTGGCCAACACGCAAGCGGGTTTCTCGACCTTTATCCAATCGGCAGACCTCGTCGGCCCCTATGGCACGAGTTTTCTTCTCGTCTGGCTCAGCGCAGCGATTTACGCGCGGCTCATTCGGGGCGGGGGGCCGCGCCGAGGGTCACTCGGAGCCGCAGCGATCTTGGGCGTCTTCGTTGTGGCGAGCCTGGTTTACGGTCACTTGAGGCTTTCGACGATAGCGGCGCGAATGGCTGCGGCACCAAAGCTCGCTTTGGCCGCAGTGCAGGGGAACATCGATGTCGGAATGAAATGGGATCCGGCTAAGCTGGAGCGGAATCTGGAGATTTACCGCGATCTCACAAAAAAAGTCACGGGCGCAAGCCTTGTCATCTGGCCGGAGACGGCCGTGGAAGCGTGGTTGCCCGAGCAGAGCCGCCAACTGCCCGACGGGATTTTGCCGCCGCTCGAGGCGGGCGTGAGGGACTTCATCTTCGGGGTGCGCAGCTTTCGCGGCGATCTCAACAGCCGCGACTTTGCCGCGTTTAACAGCGCTTTTCTTGCCGACCGGGAAGGAAAGCTTCTGGGCCGCTACCACAAGCAGGTGCTGCTCGCGTTTGGCGAGTATATTCCGTTCGCAGGGCTGCTCTCCAAGATCCCGGGCGTGCCCGAGCTCGGCAGCTTTTCCCGCGGCGACGGCGCGCGCACGCTTACGCTGTCAGGGGGCGCTCGGGTGGCGCCGCTGATTTGCTACGAAGACCTGATGCCCCACCTGTCGCGCCGATTCGTGGCGGAGCAGGGGGCGCACCTGCTCGTTAACCTCACCAACGATGCCTGGTATGGTCGCAGCGCGGCCCCATGGCAGCATGCCCGCATGGCGCAGTGGCGCGCCATCGAGACCCGCCGCGGCCTGGTGCGGGTTACGAATACCGGGGTTAGCGCGGTGATCGATGCGCGGGGAATCATGACGCAAACTCTTCCCTTGTTTGTTCCCGGGGTGTTGAAGGCCGAAGTTGATCTGTTGGAGGGGAAGACGCCCTACGTCCGATTTGGCGATTGGTTCGCGTGGGCGGCGACGCTCCTCGCCGTTGCCCTGCTCGTATCCAGGCTAGTTCGAGAGGCCAGACCGTCGGCGCGTTAGCTGTCCCGAGAGGGGATGCGCGCTTTGGCTAGGCCGCTGCAGATGATTTGACGATTCCGCGCAGATAATTGCCTAAGCTGCATTCAAATCATCACCGTGAGCGTCCAGGCCTCAATAAGTCGGGAGAAGACAATCCAGTTATACGGACTGGAAACTGCTATCTACTGACCGCCCTATCGTCGGCGCCAGGAGATTTCGATGAAGTAGGGGATGGCCTTTAGGGTGATGCTTGCGGATAAGAGCAAGAGCGCAGCGACGGTGCTCGTGGTGGTTGCGCTCGCTATGCACCTTGTCCGCAGCAGAGCGCTCCAAGATAGAGAAAGGGTACTTTATAAAGAAACGGCAGGAACCGTCAGAGTGCGCTCCGGCTTTTGGTGCCGGTCGAAGATGTCGTGGTAGATTGAATCCATCTGTTTAAGAGCCTCAGGCTTAAAGTACTTCTCCCCACACTGGCGGCAAACTCCGGCTGGAACATTATTAACGACCATAAGGTGATTTTCGCGGCGATAATCGTAGTCGATCTTTTTCTCGACGACCTCGCCTCCGCAATAAGTGCAGTCCGCGTAGTTGTTCATGGCCTACCTCCCCTCGTTCTTGGATCAATCCACTTAGGTTGCGTCGGCTTGTAGACAGTAATCACTCTTAATACTTTCTGGCCGTCTCGCCTTCTCGTCGCCCATCCGATAACCGTGTGGATTGGCTGAGCTCCGGCAAAGCCGAGGATGAGACAACTTTCGCCACGTGGATCGTCAGGATACTCTTCGAGAATCTCTCCTCGGCCGATAACCGCCCCTTCGATCTCCTGAATATCAAGGTTTTCTTCTAACCTCTCCTGTTGCGCGTGGTAGCTGAACTCGTATTTCCCCTCGCGTATAAGCCGCTGGATCTCCTTCAGATCCATAAGGAATCCTACACAAACGGGAATAAGACAGCAACCCAACCTCAGGGGACAGAAATGGAGGCGCGAAGTTCACAAAGACAACTACCGGGAACTGGCGTGCCGTCAGGAAATTTCGATGAAGTAGGGGATGGCTTTTAGGGCAATGCTCGCCGATAAGAAAAAAACCGCGGCCAGGGCGAAGGGATAAAAGTTCGGGACGTGGGCGATGCGCTCTTTGGTGTAAAACGTGCCCCGTTCCAAACGGTCGATGTCGACGTAAGCCTTCTGTAGCTCCTCGGCGTTGCGCACGTCATAGTAATTGCCTCCGGTCGCCTGCACCGCCGCGATCAGTTGAGGAGCATCGCGGGCCTTCTCCACATCGACGCCGATGAAGTGGATTCTGAACCCCGCCTCGCTCGCTTTGCGGATGGCCATATAGACATCCCTGCCGGTATTGTTCTCGCCGTCGGTAAGCACGATCATCAGCCGGCCCTTGCTCCCGCCTTTGCTGCGCCTTTGCTGGTCCGCTAGCTGGAGCGCGGTTAGAATCCCCTCGCCGATAGCAGTCTGCCCCTCGCTCGCCAAGGTTTTACTGTCCACCATGCGGAGGTACTGGGCGAGGTAGCTCGTGTCTACGGTCATCGGCGCAACCACGTAGCCGTTCTCCGAAAAGACCACGATGCCGATCCGGTCGCTGTGACGCTTGTGTACGAACCCCGTGATCTCCTCTTTTACCGCGTCCAAGCGGGTCTTCTCTTTCGTGGCGATTCCCAGCCTTCGTCTAAGCCAAGCCCCGCGCGGGTCCATCGGCTCTTGCATGCTCGATGAGAGATCGAGGATTAGAAGGATATCGAGCCCCTGCTTCATCACAAGGTAGTCGGCGGAGGGAAGCACCGGATCGAGGGCGGCGATCAGAAGCGATCCCAGCGCCGCGTACTCCAGCAGCTTGGGCAGGTGGACAAGGGGTAGCACTGGTCTTAGCCTGCCGCGCAAATAGAAGAGCAAGGGATGCGCGAAGTAGTTTTTCCGGCTGCGCCTGACGAGCTTCAAGAGCAGCAGGAAAATCACCACGGGAACAAGCCAGGTGAGATGGTCTAAACGGTCGAAGTTCATCCCGCCAACTCTCTCCTCATTGCCGCGGCGATTTTCTCCACGTCCTCGAGCGCTTCCCGGTGCCGCTCGCGCGCCTGGCTTAAGCCGTCGCGGCTATATTTCACCGCCTCGCAGCGCTCCAGAAGATCGCGGATCTCGCGGGCGAGCGCTCCGTTCGTTCCCGACTGTTGCAGCGCCCTTTCGATCTCCCCGGGCGTGAGGCACGGCGCTTCGAGATCGAGACTCTGCTCCAAATAGCCGCGCACAAAGGAAGAGATTTCGTGGTAAAAGCGCGCGCTCTCTTCGTCGGAGTCGAACCCGATGGCGCGGATTTTTGTCAGGCTTTCGTGCACGAGCCGCTCGCGCGCGTGGCGGGCAAAAGGCCTTCGCTTTGCTTTGGGGACGCGAGCGATTTTCCACACCCATTGGGCTCCCCGGACGCCGACAACGCTCAATCCGACGAGCCCCAAAAAGAGGAAAGCCGCGATCTCGGTAAAGTCCACGGGGCTTGGGACCTTGAAATCTCTAGGCCTGAGTTGCCCCCCGGTGAGTGTGCTGCGCAGCCCCACCCGGGTGGCAGGCACCTGAATGGTTTCGGCCTGATTCTCTTTTCGGCCCACTCCCGCCTCCCGAATGAAGTAGTACAGATGGATCGGCGGGATCGTGAGATCGCTTTTGCCGATCTCGTAGGTTGTAAGCTGCAAGGTAATCTCCAGGAGCTTCTTGTTCGGCGACCACTCTCCGTGCTCGACGGTGATCCCGCGCACGACAAACGGGGCCAAGGCCAGGCTTCCCCTCTTTAAATTGTCCAGAGCGAATTCGACGTCCCGATCATGGATGGCTCGGATCGTATAGGGGAGGAGGTCACCTACCCAGACGGCGGTCTTCCCAAGGCGGGCCGAGACGGAGACTTTAGGCTCCGGGGCCGTTTTCTTGGACGCGGCCTGAGCGCCGAAAGCGCAGAGCAGGAGTGAGGCTAGCATCACAAGCGCGCTCTTCTTCACCCCGATCTGACAAAAACGCTCAAGCCGTGTGCGATCCTGGACCGAACGTTTTAACAACCTACGGCGTCGTGGTCGAAGGTACGTGACTGCACTAAAGGTGAGTCGCCAGCGATGACTTCTTGGACCCATCGATGTCGGATCGGGGTTCATCTTCAACCTTTCCGCATCAGGAAAAAGCCGATGAGCAAGTCGAGAAACGGCTCGCCGGGGCGCAAAAACAGATGGTCCAGTTGGAGACGGTAGAGCGAGCGCTGGAGCGCGTTTTTGCGCTCCCGCATCAAGGTTTCGTAGCGCCGCCGTTGGCGGCCGGAAAGCGCGAGCAGCATCTCTTCACCCCATTCCGCGTCCCGAAGCCGCAGGTAGCCCTTTCCTTCGGGCAGCGCTTCCTCCCAACCGTCTTGAATGATGATGGGGATGAAGTCATGCCTTTGCGCCAGGTGCTTTAGCTTGTCCGAGGCAAAGAGGTCCTCGGGGGTAATGAAATCGGAGATGCAGAAAATCAGCGTCGACCGCTTGAGCCGGGAGACCAGGTATTCCAGCGCACGCGCAAAATGGGTCGGGCGGGAAGCCGGCTTACCCTCACAGAGGGAATCGAGGATCTTCCATACCTGGTTCAAGCCCTTTTTGAGCGGCAGCTCGACCTCGATCCCGTCGGTGAAGCCGAGCAGGCCCACCTTCATGTTGTCCGAGGCCGCGGCGAAGGCGAGCGTGGCGGCGATCTTTAAGAGCAGCTCCCGCTTCGACTGGGCAACGCTGGCAAAGTCCATCGAGCGGGAGAGATCGGCCATGATGATGGCGCCCATCTCCTTCTCCTCGAAGGCGCGTTTGACGTAGGGATGGCGCATGCGCGCGGTGACGTTCCAGTCGATCTGCCGGTAGTCGTCGCCGTGCTGGTAAATCTTGTGCTGGTCGAACTCGAAACCCCGACCCCTGACCGGGCTGCGGTAATCGCCCACCCAATGATCGCGCACGGCTTTCTGAGTGTAGATCTGGATGTAGCGCAGCTCTTCCATGAGTTCTTGGGGAATCATGACGGTTGCCTCTGGCACAATGCAAAATGAAAATTGTAAATTGCAAAAATCAAAATTCCCTCGCCATTTTGCATCTTGAAATTTGCACTTTGCCTTTTTCCTCCTTAGGGAATAGGCACCTTCCGTAAAATCTCCTCCACGATTTCATCGGGCGAGATATTCTCTGCCTCGGCGCGCACGCTGCGGATCAGGCGATGCCGAAGGGTATCGGGGGCGATCCGCTTGACGTCGGCAGGGAGAATGTGGTCGCGCCCCGCAAAGAACGCCGTGGTTCGCGCCAGGGCCAAAAGGTGTTGCGCCGCCCGCGGCGAGGCCCCGTAAAGCACCATTTCCTTGACGATGGGTAGGTCGTCGGTGTCGCCGTTTCGCGTCGCGCGTACGACCCGGATGATGTACTCACGGATCGCCTCGCTTACGTGGGTTGCGGCGACCAACTTACGGTAGCGAATCACGCCGGCAGGGGTCAGCACCGGGTTGACGCGGATTTCACCCAGCTTGAGGCGGAGCATAGCGGCCTCATCGGTCTCGGAGGGGTAGTCCACCTTGACCTTGAGAGCGAAGCGATCCACCTGAGCTTCCGGCAGGGGATAGACTCCCTCTTGCTCGATCGGGTTCTGCGTGGCGAGCACCCAAAAGGGCTCCTCCAGCGGATAGCTGGTGTCCCCGATGGTTACCTGTCGCTCCTGCATCGCTTCGAGGAGCGCGCTCTGGGTCTTTTGCGGGGCGCGGTTGATTTCATCGGCGAGGATGAGATGGGCGAAGATCGGCCCCTTTTCCGTCCGAAAGCTGCCCAGAGCGGTATCGAATATGCGCGTGCCGATGATGTCCGCGGGGAGCAGGTCGGGAGTGAACTGGATGCGCTGAAACTTTGCGCTGATCGTATTGGCGAGCGTCATCACGGTCAACGTCTTGGCGAGTCCCGGCACCCCCTCCAGCAGGACGTGGGCGTAGCCCATCTTCTCCTCGTCTTCCCGCCTGAAAGAGTAGGGAATCTCGGAAAAAAGACCGATCAAGAGGCGCTCGATCAGCCACTCCTGGCCGACGATTACCCGATTGATCTCCCGAGCGACGCGGTTGATCGCCGAAAGGACTTCATCCTGAGCCAACCTATGGTCTGCCTGGATCGCCATGTATCCTAATCCATTGCAAAATGAAGATTGCAAATTGCAAAAGTCAAAATGTCATATTGGATCGATTCATTCTGCACTTTTCAGTTTGCCCTTTTTCAATTTGACTTTCTTTAGTTTAGAACAGTACCGCGACAAAAAAAGCTCCCAGGGCGGCCAACAGAAAGGGGTGGTAAAGATCCTCGTAGTCGACAACCTTCTTGAGCCCCTCGACCGCTCGCTCCTTGAGCACGATTTCGGCGATGATGCGCTCCAAGTCGTGGCCGGTGAAGGTGCGGTAGGCATTCCCGCCGCTTTCCTCGGCTACTTGCCTGAGCGTTCCTTCGTCGAAACGGCTCATGATCTTAACGCCCTGTTCATCCTCTAGGTAAAGGACCGCGCCGTTTTCTTTCGCGATCGGAATCGGCGCGCCCTCTTTGGAGCCGATACCGATCGTGTGGACCTTGATTCCGGATCTCTTGATATCACGCAGGGCGGATTCCAGCTCCTTGCCATGGTCCTCGCCGTCGGAAACCAGGACGAAGACTCGCCGGTAGCGCGCGGCCTGGGGTCTTACCTCCAGCTCCTTGGTGATCACGGTAAGGCCGTTTTTGAGCGCCCGGCCGATATTGGTGCCGTAGCTGGGGGCGGTGTCGGATCTCAAGTAGTCGAGGTAATAGAGGATGTTGTTGGGGTCCTCCGTGAGGTAGGAGAGGATCAGGCTGGCCCCGGCAAAACTGACCAAGGCGACGCGGTCGTCGGAGAGTTTTTTGTGGGCAAAGCTGCCGATGACTTCCAACGCTCGCTCCAAACGGGACGGCGGCACGTCTTGAGCCCGCATGGAGGGGGAGGTGTCCAGAAGGAAGACGATATCCAGTCTTTTGGGTTGCGTGACCCTTTTTTCCCGGATCCTCTGCGGATGAGCCAGAGCCACGATGAGCCCCGCCAGGACGAGATTCAGAAGGAGATACCGGCCGAAATCGTGCCATAGCGGTGAGAGGCGCGAGATCTTCCTGAGCGGCCGGCTGTGCCCCAGGCTCACCCGGGTTTTGTGCTTGATGTACAGGAAGCAAAGCCAGAGCGGAAAAAGCGCGGCGAGCAAGAGGAATAGCTTCAGGTATTGCGGCTGTAGGAACCTCATGCCTCGATCAGCCCCGTTTCTCCGGCGGCAGGACCTCCCGGGTGGGGTCAACCGTAGGGCGCATCCGATCCAGGATCGACTTTACCTTTTCTCCCGCTTCCTTCTTGTCCTGGCCCCTCTGGGAAAGGACGTGCTTGACCAGCTCGTAGTTGTATTTGAGGTCCCAATCCTCCGGCTCAGCGGCCAGCCCCTTCTCGTACTCCTCCAGCGCCGCATTGAGCGCCTTCAGCTTTTCCTCCGGGTTTTTGCTCTGGATGGCGCGGCGCAAGAGCACGTTGCCGAGCCAGAAGGAGTACTCTGAACTGTCCGCCACAAGCGGCGCGCGCCGGACCCCTTCTTCCAGCTTGTCCATGACCTCGTCGTTTTGTCCCTGCGCGTACAGCAGGCGGACCTGGTTAAAGGTCAGCCGCTGGTAGTCGCCTCTGAGCAGTTGAGCCAGCCAGGGTAGGCGGCGGAACGGGGCCTCAGCCCCTTGATAGATCTCCGCGGCGGCCTCAAGGTCTCCGGCGCGGGAAGCCTCATTACCCCTCGCGATTTGAAAGAGCCACCAGGCATAAGCGAGGGAGCCCGCGGAGAGGACGAAGATCAGAGCCAGGAGAACGGGCCAAAAAACTCTTTTGGGCAGCAAAGGCATAAGCAGCTTCGTTCCTTTCCTCGCTTGCCTTTGAAAATGACCGGCAACCCGCAACCGTGGCTGCGAGACAGTCTTCAAAATACTGCCTAGGGAATCATAGAGTCAAGATGCAGCCAGCCCCGATCCGACAAAAATTTGCTCGCCGAATATCGTGCTTGGCGCGTCCCGAAAGGGCAAACAGAAGAAGCAACGCCGATGCACGCCCCCACGCGCGGTGAGATTCCGGTTCGAAAAGACGGTGCTTCGTGGTTCCCACGGGAAGCCACTCGGAGAAACGTGGTGTGCTATAACAATGTCGGATCGGGGCCAGTCAGTGGCAATCTTATTGCACAGCGGCGGCTTAACCTGTTAAAAGGGAGGGCCGATGGAACAGGGCGCGCTCAGACGGCGACTGGGATTGTTCGATGCGGTGATGCTGATCGCGGGAAACATCATCGGGATCGGCATCTTCGTCACCACCGGGGAGATCGCTCAAAGCCTTCCCACCCCCGGGGGCATACTGCTGATTTGGGTGTTAGGGGGCTGCCTCGCCCTGGCCGGAGCCCTGAGCTGCGCCGAACTCGCCGCCTCTATGCCCTATTCCGGCGGAGACTACATTTATTTGAGAGAGGCTTACGGTTCGCTCATCGGTTTTCTGTCCGGCTGGTCGTCCTTCCTGGTCACTTTCTCAGGATCCATCGCTCTGCTCGCGGTAGTCTTTACCGCCTTCCTGTCTTTTTTCTTTCCCGTTTTGTCCGGTGAGCAGGCGCTATTTTCGCTTGATCTCTTCGGCCTGCCCTTGAGGCTCTCACTCGCTCACCTCTTTTCCATCGCCGTGGTTGTGGTTCTTTCCGCGATCCATTACGTCGGCGTCGCCACGGGTGCGATCGTGCAGAATATATTGACCGTGCTGAAGATCGGCGCCCTGCTCGGGATCATTCTCCTCGG
The DNA here is from genome assembly GCA_016180805.1 of Deltaproteobacteria bacterium. Lineage (GTDB taxonomy): Bacteria > Desulfobacterota > Binatia > UBA9968 > UBA9968 > 2-12-FULL-57-22. The sequence continues at coordinate 50,190 of JACPAM010000250.1, forward strand.
AATTCTCGTCGGCAAAGGCGACGTGGATCATTTTTCTCCCTTCTTCGAGCTGGAAAAAATGGGCGATCTCAGCCTTTTTGGCTTCGCTTTCATTCCGGTCATCTTCACCTACGCGGGCTGGAACGCGGTGATCTATATGGCGGGGGAGGTCAGGGAGCCGGAAAGGAACCTTCCGCGCGCCCTTCTGTGGGCCAATGTCCTCGTCATCTTTCTGTATCTCGCCATCAACGCCGTTTATTTTTATGCCGTTCCGGTGGAAAAGATGCAGGGCGCTATCCGCGTGTCGGAGCTGGCGACGACGGCGCTGTTCGGGCGCCAGACCTCGGCCTGGATTACGGCCATCATCACGGTTTCGATCCTCGGGTCATTGAACGTGACCATCATGATCGGGCCGCGGATTTACTATGCCATGGCGGCGGATGGGCTTTTTTTTAGGCGCCTCACCCGGGTTCATCCGCGCTTTTCCACCCCCTCGAATGCGATTGTCCTCCAGGCCCTATGGTCTTGTATGCTGATTCTCACGGGGACGTTCGGTTTCCTGCTTAACTATGTGACCGTCATCATCACCGTTTTTTCCGCGCTCACTGTCGGCGCTCTGCTGGTCCTGAGAGTGAGAAGGCCGGGGCTTGAGCGGCCCTACAAGATCTGGGGCTACCCCGTCGTGCCGGTCCTCTTTATCCTGGTGAGTCTCGGGATCGCGCTGGCGACGCTGCAGGAGAAACCGATGGATGCGCTTCGAGGCCTGGGGATTGTCGTGCTGGGGATTCCCGCTTACTTCTTCTGGCAGAATCGGTTACAAAAGAGCCAATAGGCTTGTCGTTGAACGATCTGCAGAGTCACGAGTTTCCAGGTATGGCGATCCGAATCACACGCGTTTACACCCGCACGGGAGACCGGGGCGAGACGGGGCTTGTCGGCGGCAAGCGCGTGCCCAAGGATGCGCCCAGGATCGAAGCGTACGGGACCGTCGATGAGCTCAATTCCGTTGTCGGGCTGGCGCTGGCCTTCAGCGAGGAGAAATGCAAAGAAGGCGACCTGCCTGTGCGTGGCCGCACGCAGACAGGGGCGCATCGCTTTTTGGATGCGCTGTTGCGTGAGATTCAGAACGAGCTTTTCGACCTCGGTAGCGAGCTGGCAACGCCGGCCGACTCCAGGCATCCGGCCAAGTTTCGCGTCGGCGAGAGGGCGGTAACAAGAATCGAGGCGACGATCGATCAGTGTCAGAGGGAGCTCCAACCGCTCAAGTCCTTTGTTCTCCCGGGAGGAGGAAAGATCGCGGCGAGCCTCCACCAGTGCCGGACGGTCTGCCGCCGGGCGGAGCGCGAGATCGTGCGTCTGTCACGCCGGGAGCCGGTCGGGGAGTGGCCGCTCAAATATATCAATCGTTTGAGCGATCTCTTCTTTGTCCTCGCGCGCTGGGTCGTCAAGCGGACGGGGGAAAAAGAAGAGCTGTGGCAGCGGGGCCTG
>JACPAM010000298.1 GCA_016180805.1 Deltaproteobacteria bacterium
CGCGTGTTCTGCGCATCGCCCATTGTCCAGTAGAGCTTGCCATCCGGCCCAAGCTTCACGCGCCCGCCGTTGTGGTTGTTGCTTCCGGCAACGCCGTCAACCAACACTTTATCCATCATGCCCTTGCCCGTGGCGGCCTCTTCCCGCAGCCGCGCCAAGCGGTTCTTCAGCCGCCCGCTTTGGTCGCGGTAGGTGTAAGCGGCGTAGACAAAACGGTTGCGTGAAAATTCCGGATCCAAGGCGAGCCCCATGAGTCCAGCCTCTCCCACCTCATACGCATCGAGCTCCATCCACGGCTCTCTTTGCAGCTTTCCATCCTTAATAATTCGAATCCTGCCGGGACGCTCGCTAACGAATATGCGGCCATCAGGCGCAAAGGCGATTGCCCAGGGCGTTTGGAGCCCTCCTGCTACAACTCCAACCTCCACCCCTGCCGCGGATCCTGAGAGCATCCCCGGCGGGCAGGCAAGGCTTGCGCTGATCAAGAGAAGAAAGAGGGCTCTTCGAAACGAGTGCGCCATGCTTTTTATCCCACGATTTTCAGTCTGCCAGCGGCACAGTGATGAAGATGTGGGGATCGTTTCCGACCACGCGTGCGATGTGGCCCTGACCCGTCAAATCGTCGGCCAGCATGACGTCTCCCGGCCTGAAGCGCCGTGTCGTGCCGTCGCCGCACACGATATCCCACCCGCCGGAGATCGTGATCACGTATTGGCGTCGCGGCGCCGGGTGCCAATCGAGAACCGTGCCCGGAGGAGCGGAGCGAAATACGATCGTCTTGGCGGCTTGCGGTTCAGTGGTGAGAAGAGTGGGGTCGCCGCTGAATTTAAGCTCAATATCTTCGAAATGTGACTGTTGATCGCTTCGGGTAAAGATCCTGACAACTTGCATAGCGTTCCTCTCTTTCCACCAGCCCTCTAACATTGCTGGCTCGAATCCGCAAACGCGCATCTTTTGACTTGACACCGATGTAGACGGGGCATATCGATGAAGCGAATTCCGGTAGCCATTCCTGCCTTCGTGCAAAAAAAAATTACACCGAGGAGGATGAAGGAGAGTGAAAACGGACGAGCGTCGATTGGTCGAAGAGTTAAAGCAGTGTGAGGCGCGATAAGGGCATGGACATCACGCTGCGGATTCTACACAGAAGGTGTTGATAAGTTGTCGATAAGTTGCCGCAGGGTAACCTCAAGGCCTTGTAGGAAGCAGGTCCGAGCCGTTTGCTTAGGAAGTAGGCGGAGAAAATCACGGTATTTCAGTAAGTTCTGTAAAAAAGTCTATTCGGGGCTAGGGCTACGAGGGCTATTCCACCAACAGGGAATCCTCACAGCCCTTTGGTCAACGTTTTCTCATGTTTTGGAAAACAGCTATTTTACCGGAGGTCAGGACGCAGCAAAGTTGTCTCTGCGAAGAGCCAAGACTTGGCGCCGGTCGGACTTAACTATCGAGTTCGGGTTTGGGGAGAACAACGTAGGGAATGCCATCTTCGTCGAGCTCTTCACGCTCTTGTGGAGTCGAGCTTCCGTGAATGGGTCGCTGCTCGGCCTCTCCACGGAAGATTTTTCGTGCTTCCCCGGCGAATTGCGGCCCGACGTCTTCGAAGTTCTCGCGGACGTAATGATGGAGCCGGACGAAAAACTCTTTTACATCAGCTTCCGAGACGGTCTGAGAAGGCCGTTTCTCCGCAACCGCCTGGGGGTTTGCGGCCTCTTTCTTAAGATGCACCGCACAGGCGTGGGGTAGTTTTTCGACGTCCGTTGTGCCGCAGGTCGGACAAGAAATCTGGTCTTGGGCGGCCTGCTCCTGATAGCTCTCGAAGCTTGGGAACCAGCCTTCGAAGCGATGGTTTTTTTCGCAGATAAGATCGTAGACGACCATAAGTAGCGTTGGTAATCCTACCAATAAGGTGGCGCGGTCAAATTGTCAACCCCTTTGGGTTCCGTGGGGGCGAAGATCATGTTAGAATTTTTGGCAATGGCCCACCCGTTGACGGTTAAAGTTGTCCGCAAGATCAGCGAGGTTCCCCAGCAGGACTGGGATCGGCTTGCTGGGCGGGCCTCTCCTTTTCTGCGCTGGGATTGGCTGGATGCCCTGGAACAGACCGGCTGCGTTCGGGAGCCGACCGGCTGGTCCCCTCACCATGTTATTATAGAAAGTAGGGGCGGTTCGCGAACCGCCCCTACGCTGGTCGGTGCTTGTCCCATGTATCTCAAGCCTCACAGTATGGGCGAATTCGTGTTCGACTACGAGTGGGCTGAGGTGGCGCGCGAGCTCGGCATAAACTATTACCCGAAGCTTCTGGTGGGCGTCCCTTTCACTCCGGTTTCGGGACCGCGCTTTCTCACAGATGCCAAACCCGAGAGGGCGGAGCTGATCCGTCTTTTGGGTCAGGTTTTGGTGCGGATCGCAGAAGAGAATGGGTTGTCTTCGGTCCATGTCAGGCTCCAGTACCACTGGCAGAACCGCGGCCACCGCTCCTTCGAAGACTATCTGAGCGCTTTTCGCAGTGACCGTCGGACCAAGGTTAAGCGGGAACGGCGTGAGCTTCTCACCCAGGGGATCACCATTCGCGCGATCGAGGGAGCGGAGTTGAAGCCTCAGCACCTGGCCACCATGTTTCGGCTCTACAAAGACCATGTGGACAAACTCTACTACGGTCGCCAGTACCTCACCCGCGAATTCTTTAGCGAGATGGCCCGCCGCTTCACGGATCACCTGTGCTTGATCCTGGCCGAAAAAGACTCGCGGATCATCGCCGGCACATTCAATGTCCAGGACCATGAGGCCTTTTACGGCCGCTACTGGGGAGCGTTCGAGGAGCAACGCTACCTTCACTTTAACGTGTGCTACTATGCCGCCATCGAGCATTGCATCCGCAAGGGGCTGCGGCGCTTCGAGGCCGGGGCGGGAGGGGGCTTCAAACAGCTCCGGGGATTGGATCCGGAGCCGACCGTCAGTATGCATTACATCGTGGAGAAGCGACTCGGGCGACTCATCGAGCGACACCTCAAGCAGGAGCGGGGTTTCGTGAGCGAGAAGCGTGCCGCGCTGATAGCGCAGAGCCAGCTAAAAAAAACGGACCCGTAAGGGAAGGGTTTGGCGAAGGCGATTTTTAACCGTCCGTTCCTTGACACCCGGTATACTTTGCTTTAGGTTTGCTCCGAGGGCTGCGTCCTTGAAGTTTTCTGCCAAAACGATAGCGGAGCCCGTAATCTTCTTTGCCGCGCTTCTCATCCTGTGGGAGGTCCTGGTCCGGGTCATCAAAATTCCCGCCTTCATCCTCCCGCCGCCGATTGACCTTTATGCGGCCCTCATGGCTAGGCTGGTCATTCTGGGCCATCATGCGGCCATTACATTCGTGGAGGCCGTGGGCGGATTCGCCCTGTCTTTTTTCCTCGGCGTCATGATCGCTATTCTGGTTGTTTACTCCCGCCGCATTCAGAACACGGTCTACCCTCTGATCGTCATCCTTTATGCCATGCCCAAGAGCGCGTTTGCGCCGCTCATGGTGATCTGGGTGGGCTATGGGCTTTTCTCCAAGATGTCCATTGCCTTTCTGGTGGCGTTTTTCCCGATCGTCGTGAACACCGTGGTGGGGCTGAAAGAGGTGGAGCCGGAGCTGCTGGATCTGGCCCGGATCAACCGGGCCTCGCAGCTCGATGTATTCAGGAAAATCAGGCTGCCCAATTCTCTGCCCTACATGTTTGCGGGAATCCGGGTAGCCATCATTCTGTCGATTACCGGAGCCATCGTGGCCGAATTCGTCGCGGCGAACGAGGGCCTCGGCTACATGATCCTTCAGGCGCTCTACAGCCTCGACACGGCCCTTGCGCTAGTCATCCTCCTTATCCTGGCCCTCATGTCCCTGGCGCTCTTTATGGCCGTCGATATTTTACAAAAAAAGCTCGCGCCCTGGAGCGCCGAAGTCCGGCAGATCGAAGGCGCATTCTGACTTTCAGGAAGGAGGGAAAAATGTCGATCACAAAGCTTATGGGGCCTAAGGCCGCTTTTGTCGCGACCGTCCTCGCGGTGTCCGCGGTTCTATGGGCGGGCTTCCCCGTTATGGCTGCGGCGGCCACTCAAGGCGAGCCGCAATCGGTCACCATCCGGCTCGATTTCATCATTGGAGGCAAGCACGCCCCCTGGTTCGTTGCTCTGGAGAAAGGCTTTTATGCCAAGCGCGGTCTTGCGGCCACGATTCAGGCGTCCACCGGCTCGGCCGATACGGTGCGGGCGATCGCCGCGGGTATCGCCGACGTCGGGTTCGCCGATATCGGCACAGCGGTCGTTGCCCGCTCGCGGGGAACCCCCATCCTGTCCGTGGCGCAGCTCGGATATGTGCCGGTCACGATTCTCTGGCGCGAGGACACGCCGATCAAGACGCTTAAGGACCTGGAAGGGAAGAGCTGGGCGATCAGTCCGGGACAGGCGCAGTGGTTTCTGATGCCCGCTTTTGCCCGCATCAACCAGATCGATTTTAAGAGCATCAAGATCTACGAGACCTCCCCGCCGCTTCAGCCGGCGGCGCTGGTCGCGAAGAAAGCCGATTTTATCACGATGTTCCGGGCGTCCAACGATGAGGTGGCCGAGAGAGCGGCGACAAAGCAGCGGATCAAGCTAAACCGGGTCTACATGCGGGAGCACAATTTCGATATTTACGGCAGCACCCTCGTGGTCAAGGAAGAAGACGTGAAGCGGAGGCCCGAGATGATTCGCGCCTACGTCGAGGGAACCATGGAGGGGCTCCGTTACGCCCGCGATCATCAGGAAGAGGCGCTGAAAATTCTCCTCAAGCACAAACCCGAGCTGGATCGCGAACTTGCGCGGCTGCAGCTAAAAAACGCGGTGGAGGAGGTATTCATTCCACCCGAATCGCTGGCTTCGGGCTTCGGCTACATGCGGCCCGATATTATGGAAAAGACGGTCCGGATCACCAACGAATTCTTTGATGTGGCCCGGAAAGTCTCCGTGGAAGAAGTCCATACCAATCAGTTCATCAAGAGATAGCTTCCAGGATAGGATGCTCCAAGGTGCGCCCGTTCATTTCGGTCCGCGAGATTTGCCGGGTGTTCAGGAGCGCCGCGATGACCCTCCAGGCGCTGGACCGCGCGTCGTTCGAGGTCGAGGAGGGAAGTTTTGTCTCTCTTGTGGGGCCGAGCGGTTGCGGCAAGTCGACGCTTCTCAAAATTATCTCCGGGCTGCTTCCGGCTACCTCGGGGGAGATCCAGGTCAGCGGCCATGCGGTGGACGGACCGCTGGAAAACGTGGGGATGGTCTTC
>JACPAM010000299.1 GCA_016180805.1 Deltaproteobacteria bacterium
AGAGGCCCCTTCGGGCTCCACAGGAAAAGCTCGTGCCAGATCCGCCACGCATTCCCGCTAACTCCCTTAAGAGAAGTAATAGGCGGCTCTGCTTTGTCCTCGTACCTGCTCCAAATTCCCTGCGCTGCTATCCAATAAGGCCCTAAACGCCACCCGGTGCCGGTCTCCCAGCGCTGATGGTTCCCGCCACCAATCGCAGTAGTGCCTGTGTCCAGTATGCTCTGCGCTCCGACGCGCTCAAAGCCCGCATTGACACGCAGCCTTCTACCCTTGACCGAGCTGCGGGTATCCAAGGAACTGGTCTGCAGCGTCACGCCCGTGACAAGCCCCTCAGTCCAGAAATTCTTCGATCTGGAGAACGGCCTCACATGGAGCAGTAATCCAAGCTCCTTTCTATCGGTGTCGGAGAGTTGGTTGTTGGCAAAGGAGCCTCCGATTCCGGCTCCAATCTTGTACTCCGTGCTGAAGGAGAAATCGCCCTGCCCGACCGGTATATTTCTCCAGATAAGGTGCATCGCCCTACGACCCAGCTCTTGCGAGTCGCTATCAGCGAGCATATCAAAGAGAGATTCTAGGATGGCGCTGCTGTGGGAGCTTCGATCGGCAGGCGCCTGCGACAACGTGCCCCCGTAAGGGCCCGAAGTGTTGTCGCCAAGCTGAAACTCGGGAAAGTAAGGATTCATCTGCTGAAACCTTACCTTAAACCACTGGTTCTGCTGGATGCTGTTCGTCGCGTTGGTCGAGCCGGTTGCCTGCTGGCCCGTGTCCAGGTCCAAACCGGTACCCCACTCATAAAAGCCGTTGTTAAAGTTGAAAATCCACATCGGCCGGTTGCGGCGAAAATGCAGATCGCCGGTCGTAGCGCCCCTCGCGTCGTTACCCTCGAGGTGGTTGTACATGACGACCATTAACGCGAAATTTGTCTCCATAGACCAAGCCCGGTCCGCCGCCTCGATCGTCACGCCTCTGCCGGGCCGATAGGTGAATGTCGGAAGCGCAGCAGCCGCCGCAGTTGCTTCTTTCTTTATCTCCATCTGCTCACGGGTCGCCCGCGCTTGCTCCGCTTTCAGCCGCGCCAGCTCCTGCTCCAGCACCTGAATCTTGTCATCCATGCTCTCCGCCCGCACCGGCACCGCTGCCAAGATGACGAACGCAGAGAGCAGGAAGCCAAGAGCAGCTAAACCAAGTAGTTTTTTCATCTCCCCCTCCTTAAGTTGAAATCTATAAGCCATAAGCTGCACCATCTGTAAACGTACAGATTTTTAGTTAAATCCGCTCCATATGACAATAAGGCAATAGTAGGATTTTTTGGGCGATTGATGCCGGACCATCCACCGTTCTAAGACCTTCGGCGTAACTCGGCAGCGCCGAAAGGATAAAAAAGGGGATCGCCTGAGCGGCGATCCCCTTTTTAGCCTGGAGGTTTGGGGACTGGCTCCCGAAGGGTGCCTGTCCCCGTCTGGAGCTTAAAGCCTAGAAGTTGGCATTAAGCACCAGGTTGATGGTATGCCAGTTGCACTCCTTGCCTACATCTGCCGCTCTTGTGGTGCACCCAATTGCCTGCTGCACCGTCAAAGGCGTGTTGGATGATGTCCAGTAATACCAGTTGACGCCTACCCTCATCTGCGACCGCAGGTAGTAGTAGAGACCCAGCTCGCGGTTGATCAGGTGGACCGAGTTGTAAGATCCCGTGCCCGGAGCGCAGTCCAGCCCTTTTCCGCAGTCGGCATTGGCACGCGCAAAAGCCCAACCAGCCTGCACCGAGCCAGGGGTGGCAGCGGTTCCCGTCAAAGGCCCCTTCGGGCTCCACAGGAAAAGCTCGTGCCAGATCCGCCACGCATTCCCACGAGGTCCTTTAAGAGAAGTAATCCCCGGTTCTGCTTTGTCCTCGTAATTGGCCCACTCGCCCTGAACTGCCGCAAAATAGGGACCCAGGCGCCAACCCAAACCGGTCGTCCAGTGATTGTGGTTCCCGCCACCAATGGTAGTGCCACTGTCAAGGATGGTCTGCGCGCCGACGCGCTCAAAGGCCGACCTCACGCGGATCCTTCTCCCGCGCACCGAGCTGCGAGTGTCAACGGAATCGGTCTCTAGCGTCACGCCCGTGATAAGCCCCTCAGTCCAGTAATTCTTCGATCGGGAGAACGGCCTTACATGGAGCTGTGTCGCAAGCTGCTTTCTATCGGTGTCGGAAAGTTGGTTGTTGAGAAAGGACCCGGCGACTCCGGCGCCCATCTTGTACTCTGCGCTGAAGCTGAAATCGCCCCGCCCGATTGGCATCTGCCTCCAAATAAGGTGCATCGCCCTGCGACCCAGCCTTTGCGAGTCGCTATCAGAGAGCATATCAAAGAGCGATTCTAGGATAGCGCTGCTGTGGGAGCTTCGATCCGCAACACTCATAGACAACGTGCCCCCGTAAGGGCCCGAAGTATTGTCGCCGATCTGAAACTCAGGAAAATAAGGATTCATGTTTTGAAACCTTACCTTGAACCACTGGTTCTGCTGGATGCTGTTCGTCGCGTTGGTCGAGCCGGTTGCCTGTTGGCCCGTGTCCAGGTCCAAACCGATACCCCACTCATACAAGGCGTTGTTAAAGTTGAAGATCCACATCGGCCGGTTGCGGCGGAAATGCAGATCGCCGGTCGTAGCGCCCCTCGCGTCGTTACCGTCGAGGTGGTTGTACATGACGACCATTAACTCGTAATTCATCTCCATGGACCATGCCCGGTCCGCCGCCCCGATCGTCACGCCCCTACCAGGACGATAGGTGAATGTCGGAAGCGCAGCCGCCGCCGCGGTCGCTTCCCTCTTTAACTCCATCTGCTCCTGGTTCGCCCGCGCTTGATCCGCCTTGAGCTGCGTAAGCTCCTGCTCCATCGCTCGT
>JACPAM010000251.1 GCA_016180805.1 Deltaproteobacteria bacterium
GGACGTCCGCAGCCTCGCTCGCGCTCCCCTCGGTCGCGAACAGGCACGTCTGCGCCCTTCAGTCTCGCCCCCTTCGGGAGCTGTTGTCGGATCAGAGGATAAGTTGTAACCATTTTTATTTCGTTTGTATTAGTCCTCTTCACCGAGTCCACTCCCCAACCGTGTTTTGCTGAATAGCGGAGCTGCGAGGGCAACTACGGCAAACAAAATGAAAGCGGCCGAAATGGGCCGCTGGAAGAAAATCACGAAGCTTCCGTCTGACAGAATGAGCGAGCGCCTCAGGGCGGTCTCGAGCATGGGTCCCAAAACGAAAGCCAGGACCAGTGGCGCGGGCTCAAAATTAAATTTTTTCAGCACGAGGCCGACGAGGCTGAAAACCACCGCGATGGCGATATCGGCAGGGCTGTTGTTGAGACTGTACGCGCCGATCAGGCAGAATAGGATGATGAAGGACGAGAGGTAGGAGTAGGGGATTTTGAGCACGCTCACCCACAGAGGAATGAGCGGCAGGTTAAGAATCAAAAGCAGGATATTTCCGATGTACATGCTCGCGATCACGCCCCAGAAGAGATCTGGGGAGTTTTTGATCAGCAAGGGTCCGGGAGTGAGGCCGTAGATCATGAGAGCTCCGAGGAGAACGGCTGTGGTGGCACTGGAGGGGATACCGAGGCTGAAAAGTGGGATGAAGGTCCCGCCCATGGCGGCGTTGTTGCAGGCCTCGGGTGACGCTACCCCCTCGATCTCGCCGTTGCCGAAACGCTCGGGGTGGGGCGAGAGCTTCTTTTCCAGAGCGTAGCTCAAAAATTGCGGCACGATCGCTCCGACGCCGGGCACAAGACCGAGGAAGAACCCCAAGATAGTTCCGCGTGCTATCGGACCCGTGGATCGCCTCCAGTCTTCCCGGTTGGGAAAGAGCCCCTTGATCTTCCCGGCAAAGACTTCCACCTTGGCCATCACTCCCAAGTTCTCTAGGACTTCGGCGACGCCGAAAAGGCCCATGACCATGGGTGCCAGGCTGATGCCATCGGTGAGTTCGAGGAGGCCAAAAGTAAACCGGGGTGTCGCCGTGATAGGATCGAGGCCAATGCATCCGAGGATGACGCCAAGAACGGTCATCACAAGCGCCTTGACCATCGATCTTCTGGCGAGGTAGGCGACCACGGTCATCCCCATGATCATGAGGGCAAAGTACTCCGGCGGGCCGAATTTGAGGCCGAATTCAGCCAATGTGGGCGCGAGAAGGACAAGGCCAAATATGCTGAACGTGCCGGCGATGAACGAGCCGAACGCGGAGATTCCGAGGGCCGGACCTCCCCGGCCTTGACGCGCCATCTGATAGCCGTCCAGGCAGGTGACGACAGAAGCGGCTTCTCCAGGGATGTTCAGTAAGATCGAAGTTGTCGAGCCTCCGTACATGGCTCCGTAGCAAATGCCGGAGAGCATGATGATGGCCGAGACAGGATTGAGTTGGAACGTAGCCGGTAAGAGTAGAGCTATGGTAACTGTGGGACCGATCCCGGGAAGGACGCCGACTAGGGTCCCCATCGTGACGCCGAGGAAGCAATACAAAAGATTCTGCGGTTGCAGAGCGATGGTGAAGCCATAGGCGAGAGTAGTGAGAGACTCCAGCATAGGTTAATTTTCAGAGCCTCAAGTGATAACTGGCGGAAAGGGATCGAGCCCCTTCCCGGGCGAGCGTGGGGAGGAACACTATCCGATGAGTCACTGTAATGTCAACCCCGGGGGCTCAACGTCAAACGGTTCCGAACTAATGGGCAGATGGTGAACTTCCCTTGCCTGACTGGTAAGCCTCGTACGCGGCGACAAACTTAGGGGCTTTGTGCTTGAGATTTTCGCGGTTGAGCTTTCCGCCGCGCATCATGTAATCGTAAGCAAATGCCATGGGGTCGAGGCGCATGGGCTTTCTTATGTTTTCGTACCAAACCAGGCTCTTTTGAGCGACCCTTAGCAGTTGATCAGCCGGCGGCTTTCTAATCTTTTCAAACGTCTCCAAGGCCGCGCCGACGTCCTCCCCGTGTCTTTCGAACGCCGCCGACAGGGCAATCGCGTCTTCGAAGGCTGTTCTCGTCCCGGAGCCGATGGAGAAGTGGACCGTCCGCAGGGCGTCGCCGATCAACACGATGTTGTCATGGTACCAGCGCCGGTTGCGGACCACGGTGAAGTGAATCCAGCTCGACTTGTTCGACAATAAAGGGTGTCCGTCCAGCTCCTTGTGAAAAACATTCTCGCAGTACGCCCGGCTCTCGGCATCGGACATCGAAGCGAACCTGGCCTTTTCCCAGGTCGCCGCGTCGCACTCGACGATGAACGTGCTCATCGCCGGGCTGTATCGGTAGGCATGAGCAATAAATACTCCGTCCTGGGTCTCGCGAAAGACTAATGACAGGGAATCAAACACCTGCTGAGTCCCATACCAGATGTATTTGTTCGATCCGATGTCGAGCGAGGGTCGAAAAAAGTCGCTGTATTTTTGCCGGACAAAGCTGTTCACGCCGTCGGCGCCGACGATCAGGTCACGATCGGCAAAAACGTCGAGATCTTCCAACCGTGTTTCAAACTGAAGGTCGACCCCACGACGATGGCCATGTTCCTGAAGGATGCGCAAAAGCCGGATCCGGCTGATTCCTGAAAATACGCTCCCATCAATAGGCACCGGCTGCCCTTTGTGGACGATCACCAACTCGTTCCAACTCTCAAGGCTAGATTTGATGTCGAGGTAAGAGTCGGGATCGATTTGTTCCAAGAAAGAGACGGCCCGGTCCGAAAAAACCACTCCCCAACCATAGGTAGCATCGGCCGGGTTCTGCTCCAGTAGCTTGATTTCGTGAGCCGGACTCAGATTCTTCATCAAGAGCGCGAAATAAAGCCCGGCCGGTCCGCCGCCGACAATGCCGATTTTCATTTAGGATCGCGCCTAGAGCTTTAGAAGCCGCTGCACGTTCACGCCCAGGATCTTGTCTTTGTCTTGCCTGGGTATGTCCATTGCCTCGATGCTGGGAACGGCCCCCGGCAGATCACCGATCAAGAGGGGGAAATCGCTGCCCAAAACCATCCGGTCCGCGCCATAGAAGTGGTAAGCCATCATTAGGGCCGGCTTGTAGAACGAGACGGTGTCACAGTAAAGCTCTTTCAAATAATCGGAAGGCGGCCTCTTTGTTTTAATGCCGCAGGTCGGGTCATCGTATCCCCGGTCAATTCTCCCGATGAGGAAGGGGAGTCCCGCCCCGAGATGAGAGATGACGAAATTGAGTTCCGGAAACCTTTCCAGGATTCCGGAATAGGCAAGCCGGGTGGCCGAAAGCATGATGTCGAACTCAAATCCGAGAATGACCGCGAGCCGCCATTCTTGCATGACCTGTGCTCCCAGAGGAGTGGTCGGGTGGATGAAGATCGGGATACCTAACGATTGGGCGCGCTCATAGACGGCAAGGAGAAAATCCGAATCCGAGGTCTTGCCGGCTACGTTGGTGAGCATGCACATTCCCTTCAGACCGAGATCGAGAACCGCTCGGTCCAGCTCCTTTAAAGCCAGCTTGGTGTCGATGAGCGGGAGCATGGCGAGGGCCTGAAAATGATTGGGATACTTCCTTACGACATTGGAAAGCCCGTCGTTGATGACGCGGCACATCTCAGCGCTTTCTGTGGGAGTGAAGCGGTCGACTCCGGGATGAGGCGTGGATAGGATCTGCATGTCCACGCTATTTTCCTTGATTTTGTCCAACCTTGTCTCGATATCGAAAAACTCCTCGGTAACGGGGCCGACCTTGGTCCCCATGCTCAAAATGATTCTCTCTCCTTTCTCGTTCTTCTCGATTCGTACGTCTCCTTTGGAGGCCTCGAGCTTCTTCAAGTATGGCTCGGGATAGAGATGGGCGTGAAAATCGATGTTCATAGCTTATGCTCCCTTCTTGCGGCTATAAGCCCAAAATGCACTCGGCATTGGCGTGAAAGATCTTCTCCATCAGCTCATCCGAATAGCCCAACTCCGTCCATTCCCGCAACAGGCGATCATGGGGAATGCTCGGATAGTCGCTGCCGAACATGATCTTATCCTTGAGCCGGCCCCGGATGTCCCGCTTAAGTGGATCGGGGAAATATTTTGGCGCCCAGCCCGATAACTCCCACGAAACGTTGCCCTTATGAAGGGCCACGGCGATCATCTCCTCGGTCCACGGCCATCCGGGATGCGCGGCGACGATATTCAACTCCGGGAAGTCCGCGGCGAGCCGATCGATCGCCGCGGGGTGCGCGTGCCTGATCACCGCACCCAGGCCACCGGGCATACCGGCCCCCATGCCCGTGGTGCCGACGTCGATCATCACCGGCACTTTCAGCGCGGTGATGGTTTCCCAAAGCGGGTAGAGCTTGCGGTCGTCGACGGAGAAATGGCCCATGATGGGGTGGAAGTGAAAGCCGAGCATGCGGAGTTCTTTGATGGCCTTGGTGGCTTCACGTATCGCCGCGTCACCCTTGAGCGGATCGACCGCCGCCCATGCCTGGAGGATCACCCCGGGGCTGGCGTCGCGCATCTTCGCGACATAGGCATTCGAGCAGGGCGGTGTTCCGGTGACGGTCTCGATATCGAAGGCGACCAGAACGGCCTCCACCCCGGCTTTTTGAAAGTCTTCAATGACTTCCGGCTCGGTCTTCGCCGTCCAGGCGCGATTCCAGTATTTGGCCAAGGCCTCGACGTAGGGGCCTTGCGATTTGATCCAGGGCTCCGTGTTCGGATAGCAATGAAGGTCGATGATTCTCATAAGCCTCCCGGGCCGTCAACTAGAGCTTTCCCTCTTGCTTGATCTTGAGCACGATTTTTTCAGTCAGATCTTTTTTCGACACCTTGCCGAAAGGCGACATGGGAAACTCTTCCATCACCTCCAGCCGCTCGGGGAGCTTATGCCTGGCGATTTCTTGGTCGGCGAGGAAGGCTGCGAGCTCTTCCAGAGTCAAGGTGCTGCCTCCCCGCACGATGACGCAGGCGCACATGCGTTCGCCCAGAACCGGATCGGGCATGGGGACGCAGGCGATGTTCTGGACGGCCGGGTGCGTCAAAATCAGGTTTTCAATTTCCTCCGCGCTGATTTTCTCCCCGCCCCGGTTGATCAGATCCTTCTTGCGGCCCTCGACCATATAGTTGCCGGATGGGTGGCGGCGCATCAGATCGCCGGAGCGGTAAAAGCCGTCGAAGGTAAAAGCCCTGGCGTTGTGCTCGGGCGCCCGGTAATAACCTCTGAGCGTATAGGGACCGCGAGCCAGGAACTCGCCGATCTGGCCGGGAGCTACCTCGTTGTCGTCATCATCGACAAGCCGCACTTCGTCGTCGGGACAGATCGGCCGCCCGACCGTTTCCATCCTGACGTCTTCGGAGTTGTCAAAGCGCACAAACATGAGCATCCCCTCGGCCATGCCGAAGTTTTCCTGCACGAAGACGCTTGGGATCAACTCTTTGGTGCGGCGCCGAACCTCGGGCTGAAGTCGCTGGCCGCCGCTCTGAATGACCTCAAGAGATGACAGGTCGAACTTTTTAATCACCGGATCGTTGATCCAGCGAATCAAAAGCGCCGGCACGACCGGGACGTGCGTGACGCGGTGGCGCTCGATCAGGGAGAAGACATCCGCCGCCCGCGTCGTGTTGGCCAGGACCACCTTGGCGCCGTGGAGCAGAAAGCCCTGCAAGCCCGGGCAGGCCAGCGGGAGGTTGTGCGCCAGCGGCAGGACATCCAATAGAATCTTGTCGGGGCCGACCCCCGTGACGGCCGAGGCGGCCTTGGAGTTGTAGATGTAATCGTTATGGGTTCGGGGGATGAGCTTGGGCACACCAGTGGTGCCGCCCGAGAGCTGGAATACAGCGGGATCATCCGGATCGATGGGAATGGCTTCTAGATCTTTGGGAGAACGGCTGGGTTTGCGCTCGATGAGCTCGGTCAGAGACAAAAAACCTTCCGTTGCCTCCCCGAGAATGATCCCCAGTCGGAGCGATTTTGATGCCGCGCGGATTCTCCGAATGAGATCGCTGTAGTCGAAGTCGCGGCTGCGGTCTAGCGCCGCGCACGCCACGGCCTCCGAGTGCTCCACGAAGTAGCTCACCTCACGGTAGCGGTGCGCCGGCAGCGCCATGATGGGAATGCAGCCGATTTTTTGCAGCGCAAAGTATAAATAAGCGAATTCGACGACGTTGGGAAGCTGCATGACCGCCCGATCAAGGGGCTTGAGCCCTTCATCGAGAAGGTTGAGCGCGACTCGCTCCGCCCGCTCGTTGAGCTGGCGGTAGGTGACGACCTTGTCCCGGTCGATAATCGCTACCCGATCGGCGTATTTGGAAAAGACGGCGTCGAAAGTGTCCCGGAGCGATCGGCCTTCCCAGTATCCCATCGCGCGGTAGCGCGCCACAAACTCAGGAGGAAAACGGACAACGCCTTCTAGCATGCTCCGCCCACAAATTTAAATTGCGCAAGCACCCTAGACCAAGTTCAGACCGATTTCAAACGCTGAGGATCGTGGTCGGTCGCTCCTTAAGGATTTCCAAAGAATACCCGGACTCAGAGTAGAAGGGTGTTGAATTTGCAATCATTGCCACCGCCGCCGAACTGCGCGCCCACCGGTAAAGGTTCCCACCCGCTACAGGTCCTCCAAGGCTTTCTTTGAAATGAGACGCGACAAAGACGATGGGATTGCGTATTCCCTTATAATAGATTGATTCTTAGGGATCCGACCCTTGCTTGACTCACTGCCTCTATTATGGCATTTATGGCCATAATGGCAGAGAAGCCACGCGCGATCCTGCTCCAACATGACGATATCTATGACGAAGAAGGCTGGCGGATGATCATTAAGATT
Source organism: Deltaproteobacteria bacterium (assembly GCA_016180805.1). Taxonomy (GTDB): domain Bacteria; phylum Desulfobacterota; class Binatia; order UBA9968; family UBA9968; genus 2-12-FULL-57-22. The sequence continues at coordinate 6,859 of JACPAM010000251.1, forward strand.
TGGAAAGTGCCTGTGAGTCGAACAAGCCCGGAAGGCATTGACTATTCCCTTTCCTTGATTGCGCCCGAAGGGGAAAGAGTGGTGGGTTACGATAATCACTGGCCCAAGGGTCACCATCGCCATGTCTTGGCCGAGGAAGGTTCGTACGCCTACAGCGGCATAGACGCCTTAATCGCTGATTTTAAAGATGATGTTCTGAAGGTTAAAAGGAGCATGTCGTGAAAGCTAAGAAGCTCAAGATCGGCATCCGCAGCACAGATGACGTGCTGAAAGAGGCAGCCGAAACTATGAAAAGAGTTGCGGCAGGGAGAAAAGTCAGGCCCAAAGGCCATCGCCTCTTTTTCACGAGCCCCGAGGCGCTAAGACGGTTCCTCACTCCCAAGAGACTGGAACTCATCCGTCTTGTCCGCAAGCACCGGCCGAGATCCATCAACGAGCTCGCAACGTTGGCCCGCCGCGATTTCAAGAGGGTCTACGAGGATATCCGGAGCTTGGCTGAGGCAGGTTTGGTAGAGCTAGCCAACGATAAAGGCCGGAAAAAGACCCCTCGCGTAGCAGACGAGCTACGTCTGGAAATCGTGGTTTAGCAGTTGGATGGGGGTCAGGTCTTGCCATCCAACATCTGTGTTCCGATGGAAGGGATCGAATCTTTTGCGGTGTGGTCGGCAGGGGCGAATCTTGAATTGTGGACTTCGGATCCGCCGGATGGGGTTGTATAGGGTTGGCTCACCAAGGGCGCAAGCGGGAGCCTGAAATGGGCTATGCCGCTAGGCAACCTTTAGTTTCCGCACGGGAACCTTGACCGTCTCCTTAGGTTTCTTCTTTGAACGGGCTACTCGCTCCATAGCCTTGATAATCTTGGCCTTAAAATATTGCTCGCCGCAGACCTCACAGACTCCAGCAGGGACATTTTTAATAATGGCTACCTGGAGAGGGTAGAGGGGGTCAGATCTGCTCGTGGCTCTTTACGCGGCGAGATGGATCTCGATTGCGACTCCGGTTCCCCGGCCACCTGCGGGTTTCTCTGTCGGCTAAAACGGTACCCATGGCTTAGGTGGTGCTGGAGAATCCGCCGTCGATGATGATGATCTCGCCGGTGACAAAATGATTGCTCTCGATCAGGCTCAGCATGGTCTCGGCAACGTCTTCAGGCGTGCAGCAGCGCTTGAGCGGCGTGTATTTGGCCCGGCGCGCCATCAGGCCCTCGTAGTTTTCCCCGAGGGTTTTCTTCATCCAATCACCCTCGATCCATCCGGGGGCTACGGCGTTGACGCGAATTTCCGGCCCGAGGGCGTTGGCGAGGGTCTTGGTCAAGTTGGCGACGGCGGCCTTGCTGGCGGCGTAAGCGAGCGGCTGCGCCGAGGGGCGGAGACCCGCGATGCTGCACGTGTTGACGATGCAGCCGTTGGGCGATTGCTTGAGTAGAGGCACGGCCGCGCGGGTGACGAGAAAAAGCCCCAGGACGTTGACCGCAAAGACGCGGTTCCAGTCCTCGACTTTCACGCCATCGAGATCCTTGGGTTCCACGTCGATCGTCGTGCCTGCGTTATTGATCAACGCATCGAGCCGCCCGAATTCTTTCTGCGTGGCTTCGAGCATGGCCCGCACGCGTGCCCCGTCGCTCACGTCGCACCGGTAGATGAGGGCGCGCGCGCCGGCCGCTTCGGCGCTCTTCGCCGTAGCCCGAGATGCCTCCTCGCTACGGCTGAAGTTGATCACTAAGTTGTAGCCTTTGCGCGCCAGCAGCAGCGAGACCGCGCGTCCGATCCCCGTTCCAGCTCCTGTAACCAGCGCTACCGGCTTGTCGCTATCCATCGTCGCACCTTCTGAGGATCACTAGCAAAAAACATAAAGCGCCGTCAATGCCGCATGGGCTCTCGCTCTCCTGTGAGAAGTGTGGCTCCCCACCGGGTGTGCCTCGGGGCTCCCTTCGCTCCACGGACGCCGCTCCCTCGGGAAGCGCGCTCTCGGCTGCGGCCGATGGGTTCGTGCCATGATCTGTAGCGCCTGTAATCGGACGTCCGCAGCCTCGCTCGCGCTCCCCTCGGTCGCTCTGTGCTGCTCCAGCCACTGCTCATGGAGCCCACTCGGCCCTCTCCCTCCCCACCAGAAGGGACTCCCGGTCCCGAAGCGAAGATGGGCTCGGAGGCGCTGGAAGTCTCTGCGAAGCCGAGGATAAGCAGCATCGATGTCTGAGCCCGCTTCTTCTGAGCAGCTAAGACTTCCCGCCGACGAGACCCTGGAGCGGAGGGATTGGGAGTCCCGGCACAGGTTTCGAAGTGGAGTCTGCCGCGTGGCTCACAAGGCAAAATAGTCCAATCTCGCGGTTTTCCGCTCCGGGAACCCTGTGAATCTTACCTCTGTAGCTGCGGCAGGATCTTTTCGAAGTAATCCAGCGATTCGGGATTGATCAGCGCGTCGCGGTTCGTCACGGGTTTGCCGTTCACGATGTTGGTGACCGCGCTTTCGACTTTTTTCATGTTGAACGTGTACGGAATATCCGGAACTTCAACAATCAGCGCGGGGATATGTCGCGGCGATGCTTTTTCCTTGATCTCTTTCTTAAGCCTGCTTTTCAATTTGTCCGTGAGCGCGACGCCTTTGCTCATCTTGACGAATAATATGACGCGTTGATCGCCCTGCCAGTTTTGTCCGATCGCGAGCGAGTCGGCAATGCCTTCGATGCTGTCCGCGACCGCGTAAATTTCTGCAGTGCCGATGCGCACGCCGGAAGGCTTTAACGTCGAGTCGGAGCGTCCGTAGAAAGTGATGCCCCCGCTATCGCTGTGGATTTGGATGTAGTCGCCGTGCCGCCAGACCTTTTTGTTGGGGAAGAAATCGAAATACGCGCCGCGATATTTTTTCCCGTCAGGATCGTTCCAAAAATAGAGCGGCATGGATGGCGAGGGCGCTTCGCAAACGAGCTCGGCCTGGCGATCGAGAACAGGAGTGGCGGTTTCGTCATAGGCGTTCACTTTCATCGCGAGGGCCGGACCCTGAAGTTCGCCCGCATAAACCGGACTGATGGGATTGCCGCACGCGAAGCAACCGTTGATGTCCGTGCCTCCGGAAATCGAATTGAAATGCAAATCCTTTTTGATCTCGCGATAGACGTACTCAAACCCTTCGGCCGAAAGCGGCGAGCCGGTCTGTGAAATTTCCTTGAGCGATGAGAGGTCGTACGCGTGGCCGGGTCGCAGCCCCTGGCTCTTTAGAGCATTGATGTACGTTGCGCTGCAGCCGAAGATGGAAAGCCTTTCGTCTTGAATCATTTTCCACATGGCGCCAGGGTCCGGATAATTCGGATTGCCGTCATAGAGGACGAGCGTCGCGCCTGTAGCCAGGCCGCTCACGAGCCAGTTCCACATCATCCAGCTACACGTCGTGATGTAAATCATTCTGTCGTCACGTTTCAAATCGGTGTGAAGCCAATGTTCTTTGATGTGGTTGATGAGGACACCGGGTCCCTGGACGATGCATTTGGGTTTTCCTGTGGTGCCAGAAGAGAACAGGATATAAACGGGGTGGTCAAACGGCAGTTGTTCAAATTGCATCGGTGCGGGTTCCCGGGCGATGAAATCATCGTAGGGCACGGCTTTGGGCATGCCGCCGATGTCTGGGTTGTCCGTCGTGTATCGCACAACGACGACGTTTCTTAGCGTTGAAATCTCCTTGGCGACGGCGGCGGCATTTGCGCGGGTGTCAAAGCGTTGCCCCTTGTGAAAATAGCCGTCCGCCGTGAACATGATCTTGGGCTCGATCTGGCCGAGCCGATCGAGCGCAGCCTGGGGTCCGATGTCGGTCGCGCAGGATGCCCACACCGCGCCAATGGACGTTGTCGCGAGCATGGCGACTGCAGTTTCAATGAGGTTCGGCATATACGCGACGATTCGGTCACCGGGCACGACCCCGAGATCGCGCAGGGATTTGGCGAGACGCGCGACCTCGTTGTAGAGCTCGGCGCATGTCATCGAGCGCGATTGGATGTTCTCGCCTTTGAATATCAATGCGATGCGATCATCGCGATAACGCAAAAGATTTTCGGCAAAATTGAGCCGCCCGCCGATGAACCATTTTGCACCGGGAAATTTGTTGAGATCGTCGACGACGAGATCATAGCCGCGCGATGCCCGGACCCCTGCATGGTCCCAGAACGTTGCCCAGAACGCGGAAATATTTTCCACCGACCAGCGATACAGTTCGGGATAGGTTTTGATGTCGAGGGACCATTTTTCGTTGACGTGACGAATGAAACGCGTGATGTTCGCGTCACGCTTACGTTCTTCGCTGGGGATCCAGAGAGGCGTCTTCATTGCAGGCCTTCCTGCGCACGTGCAAAGTATCGACAAACTATTCTGGTGTCAACTTGCCGTGGCGGCGGTGAAGCAGATGGGACGGAAGTAAGAAAAGAGTTCTTCGCAGTGATGTCGCAGAGGTGATTTAGCCTATCGTTTCACGACGTTGATCATATTCTTCGTGTCGCCGGCGAGAAACCGACGCAGGTTCTCTTCGACGACCGGCAGCGCGTAAGCCGGGTACGTGTCGTAGAATCCGCCGAGGTGAGGCGTGATCAGGACGTTTTCCATAGTCCAGAAGGGATGATCAACAGGCAACGGTTCGTGGTTGAATACATCTAGCGCGGCGCCTGCGATCTGCCCCTGTTGCAGCGCCTTAATCAGCGCCTCTTCATCGACGACTCCGCCGCGCGCCAGATTGACGAGATAGCTCGTCGGCTTCAGCGCCGAGAAAGTCTTTGCTCCGACGATGCCGCGGGTGGCGGGGGAATACGGCGTGAGCAGGACCAGATAGTCGACTTCCCGGACTGCGGGCTCGAGCTCGTCACGTCCGTACATTCTGTCAAAGCCCGCGACCTCCCGTTTCGTGGACGAAATGCCAACAACCGTCATGCCGAAGGCCTTGCATTTCGGCGCCAGCTCCTCCGCGATCGCGCCGACGCCGAAGATGCCAACGGTCTTGTCCTTGAGTAGCCGCGCAGGGAAGCGATCCCACTTGTGCCGATCCTGATTGCGCACCACGCGCGGCAGTTCACGGGAGAGAGCGAGCATGAGCATGATCGCCGCCTCCGACACCGCAGCCCCGTGGATGCCATGCACGCTCGTGATCAGGATGTCGTCTCGCAGCGAGGGCTGATCGACGATGCCGTCGACCCCCGTTCCAAGGGCCTGGATCCATTTGAGCTTCGTAGCGTCCTTCAGCACGTGATCGGCCATCATCGGCCCGAAGGTCAACAGAATATCGGCCGAGCCGATGTAGGGGCCGACTTTGCTGTGGTGGTCCACCATGTGGATGTTCACCTCGGGGAACTTGGCCCTGAGATGATCGTAATACCGCCTTCTTACTTTTTCCGGCAGGTCGAGGAGGATGAGCAGGCTGGTCATTTGGGTCCCATTAGCTGCTCGGGCGAAAGGCTGCAGCGCTCTGAGGGCGGCGGCGCCAAACGATCTCCCACGATACCAGCGCGATGCCGCCAAGTACTCCCACGATGTCGGTCCAGACAGCGCCCGGAAAGGCGCCGGCCGGGATCAACGCAAGCAGGCCGGAAGCGGCGAATGCGACCCGGCGCGGAAGTCCGATTGGCCGCGCAAAATAGCCGACGACGCCGATGGCGACGAGCCACACGCCCACGATCGCCGTGACCACCGCGATTGTGACCTCCACGGGATCGCCGATCATCAAAAGGGTCGGCGAGTACACGAACAGGAATGGGACAACAAAAGCCGACCAACCGAAGCGCGTCGCCTCGAATCCAGTGCGCATGGCGTTTGCACCTGCGAGGCTCGCGGCGGCAAAGGCTGCCAGGGCAACGGGCGGCGTGATCATCGAGAGCATGCCGTAGTAAAAAATAAACATGTGGGCGGCAATCGGACTCACCCCGGAGCTGACGAGCGCCGGCGCAACCAGCGTAGCCATCAGAATGTAGACACCAGCGGTAGGCATCCCCATGCCCAGGACAGTGGCCAGGACCGCCGACATCAGCAGCAGCACGAACAGATTGCCGCCCGCCACCTGAGTCAGAGCAAGGCTCAGGCCGAAGGCGAGACCGGAGATGTTGAGGGCACCGATCACCATACCCGTGGCGGCGCCGATCATGATGATGTCCAGCGAGCCCAACCCAGTGGCCCGCAGCGCGTCCAAGAGATCGGAAAGTCTGAGCCGCTTGCCCTTGAAGCCGAAAACGACGCTCACGACAGCAATGATTGATGCCGTCAGAAGCGCCGAGGTCTCAGGCAAATAGTTCAGCCAGAACATGGCGCTGAGGAGCACCGCCCAGGTCAGCAAAAAGAACCAGCCCGACCCGAGGACGCGCCACGCGCTCGGGATCTGTGACTCTTCGACCCGGCTGATCCCCCGTCGCGCCGCCTCCAAGTCAGCCTCGGCGAAGAGGGCGACGTAATAGAGAATGGAAGGGACGATCGCGACCAGAATGACCTTGGTGTAGGGAATGTGAAGAAATTGGGCCATCAGGAACGCTGCCGCTCCCATGACCGGCGGAACAATCTGCCCGCCGGTGGAGGCGATTGCCTCGATCGCGGCCGCCGTATAACCGGGATAGCCGCTTCGTTTCATCATCGGGATCGTGATGGCGCCATCCACCATGACATTGGCCACGGCGCTGCCCGAAACGGTGCCGAAGAGCGCGGAGGAAACTATCGCGACCTTTGCGGGCCCGCCCCGGTACCGGCCCATCAGCGCTACGGCGATATCCGCAAAGAAATCCGCGCCCCCGGACTTCTGAAGGACCTGGCCAAAGAGAATAAAGACAACGACGACGGTCGCCACGATGCTGAGGGGCAGCCCGAGCATCGCGGTTGAATCCCACGCCAGGTAGTAAAAGAGCTGTCCCGCCGTTACGGGACGGCCCTGTAGCATCCCCGGCATCCAGCGCCCGACCAATGCGTAGACGATGAACAGGATCACGATGACCGTGAGCGACTTGCCCGCGGTACGGCGCAACCCTTCGATCATGAAGGCGAGCATGAGCGTTCCCGCCACCATCCCGTCGGTGGGACGAGCGGTGATCAGCTCGGAAAGGCCTGGAACGCGAAAGGCCATGTAGGTAGCAGCCGCGAAGCTGATCACGGCCGCCACAGCGTCATACCAGGGGATCTGAGCCGCCCTTTTGCGGCCCGCTCCACCAGGAACGGCGAGATAGACCAACGGTAAGGCGAGGGCGAGTATTCCGCTCAAGAACTGCTCGCTGGAAAAGATCAGTCCGCCAAGGCGGAACCAATCCAGGACCCAAGCGATGGTGCCAACGGGCAGCGCGACTGCCAGAACGCTGATTACACGGTCTGCCACTACTCACCCCGATCCGAAATTCTTTCTGACACCGAAGGCCGAGCGACACGCCTCGGTTCCTTTTTCGGATCGGGGCTCACTGCTTCGGCGGCCAGAGCCCCTTCTCGCGGTAGAACTTAATTGCCCCAGGATGGTACTCCCCGTCACGCAGCTTCTTGGCCATCTGTTCGGGCGAGAAGCCTGCACCCAGCGTCTTGAACGAGGCAAGCATAGTGGCCTTGCCATCATGCAATGCCCTGGTCACCTTGTAGATGAATTCCTCTGGCGCCCTGGCGTGGGTTAAAAACAAGAGATCGAAGGTGGGAACGATGGTTGGCTCGACGACGCCGGGATAGTCGTCCGACGGGCGAACCGTGTGAGGATAGATGTGAGGCGCATGCTCCCGAAACCGGGCCATCGCCTCCGCCGAGGGATCGATTGGCAACGCCCGGATCCCGCCCACCGCGGTGTTGGCTTCCAAGACTTTGCCCGTGCCCAGGGCAAAGAAAAACACGTCGAGCCGCCCCTGGATGAAGTCGTCGGCATTGCGAAGCACGTTGGGAACTGGAACCACTTTCACGTCATTCCAGCTCACGCCGGCATTGGCCAACATGCCTGACATCAGGTTGTGCACGATCTTCATGGTGGTCCAGGCGCCCGGAACTCTCTTCCCTTTCAAGTCCTTGATGGACTTTATGGGCGAATCCTTCTTGACGAACACGGCGACCGGCGTCGGCATGAGAACAGTCACGACCCGCAGGTTGGCAAGCTTTTGGCCCTCGTACGCCCCGGTGCCCGACAGAGCCTCCCCCATCTCGTTGGTGTTCGCGACGCCGAAGTCTACCTCACCGGCGTTCACCGCGGGAACGACGACGCTGTTCCCGCCACGCGGCTGCACCCGCGCCTGCGCGCCGACCTGTTCCGTGATGATCTTGGCCACGGTCGAGCTGATCGAGTAGGTGATCGAGCCCGGGCCGCTGGAGCCGATGCCGACGGTTTGAGCCGCGGCGGCTCCGGCCAGGGAAATCGCAATGCCGAACGGTACAATGAGTTTGAGGAATCGCATAGGTCATCCCTCCTTTTTGTGATGGCTTGCCCCTTTGTCACTGCGCCGGAAGCACCGGCAGCAGCAGATACGATTCCCTGCCTTCCCCGGTGTGGATGGTGTTGGTCCCCGCAAACCTCGCGGGCGGGCGATCGACGGGATCATCGTGAAGGAAAAATCCGGAACCCTTCTGGAGGCCTGGTTCGCCCGCCCGCTCGAAGTCCTTGCCCTGCAGCACCAGTTCCAGACGGTATCCGGCGGGGAGCGCCAGGCTCGCCGGCCAGATGCAGAGATCGACCGGATAGGCTTCGCCCGGCTTGAGCATCTGCGCTTCATCGTGGGTGTGCCACGGCAGGTATTCTGTCGAGCGTTCGGGATCGAGCTTGCGGTGCGAGACCCGCAGCCAGCCCTGCGAGACCGGCGCCTTCGGCTCCGTCGCGCTGAAGAAGGTGAGTTCATTGCCCTGCGGGTCGAAGGCACGCAGCGTCGCGAAGATGTCCATATCATCGGTAGTCGACGAAACCCAAAGATGGGCCTTGATTGCCGCGCGCTTGGGGGCGGCCGCGCCCAAGCTCCTGCTTTCGGCGTCCAAATACAGCCGCATCCACTGCGTGTCCGACAGCGGCCACCGGGTGCCGGTGATCGATCGCTTGACCGTGTCTCCTGGAGCACGGATGGCGACCTCGACTTTGGGCTCCTTCTCCCAGCCGTTGTCGAGTCCCTTCAGGTAGCGATCGAAAAACCCCTTCTGCAGCGCCACGTTCTCCGGCGCGAGAAACGTCGCGAAATAGGATCCCGATTGCACCTTGAGCCACTTCTCGCGCGAGGCAATGTGCGAGTAGCCTTCGATTGTGCCGCGCAGGTGCAGGCCGAGCCCGCCCCAATTCGCGACCACCAGCGCAGGAATCTCGATGTTCTCGTACCTGGGGCTGCGTTCGTGGTACCAGGCGTCGTTTAGCGGGTGGGCCAGGATAGCGGCGTAGTAATCCACCCGGTTTGCCTGAAGCTCTGCTGGCGTGAAGCTTGCCGGACCCGTATTGCGCTCCCCGGTCACGATATCGGCGAACGGGCACCTGAGCACGCTGCGGTTCCACCAGCGGTTGGTGAAACCGCTGCTGAAGATCCCGCCCTGGCGGGTGCGGCCGTCGTAGTAGTCGGGGGTGCCCTGCCACGGGAGGATCGCCGCCAGGTGCGGCGGCCTAAGCGATGCGACGTTCCACTGGCCGGCGGCAAAATACGAGATGCCCAGCAGGCCTACGCTGCCATTGCTCCAGGGCTGCGCGCCCGCCCATTCGATCGCGTCATAGAAATCCCGGAATTCCGCAGGAGAATTGACATCCAGCTTCCCCCCCGATTTGCCCGCGCCGCGCGAGTCCACTCTGACCACGACATAGCCATCCGGCACCCAGCACTCGGGATCCGGGGTCTCGAACGCCAGGTACTTGCACGAGGAGGCCTGCAGGACCGCGGGTTGGCGCTTGACCAGATACTCCCACGCCTCCGGCATGAACTGTTGGATATGGACGTCCTTGCCGTAGGGTCCAAGCGTCATGAGCACGGGAAACTTTCCCTTGGCCTCGGGCCGAAACACGTTTGCCCGCAGCACCGCGCCGTCCCGCATCGGCACTTCGACATCCTTGTCCAGCACCATGGGATAGGGGCCTGTCGTCTGCTTTGCCGGCTGCTGTGACGTTTCCACGGTTCTGCTCCTTATCACGCGTTAGTTTTGCTTCCTGGCGTCGATCAGGATGAAAGCGATGCGACAGGGCTTGTCGCTCCGGTTCGCCCAGCCGTGCCAGGTTGCGCGCTGGACCATCACCTCGCCCGCTTTCATGTGGACCTCCGAGTCGTCGAGCAGCATATCGACCTCGCCGTCCATGACGATGACGTAGTCGATCGTGTCCGTGCGATGCATGAAGGGCTCGGTCCCCGGCGGGAGCTCGAGGATCCGAAAGATCGTCCCATTCGGCCCCGGTGTCAAGTCCATCGGCTTCGCGGCGGGGTCTTTATCGCCGAAGAGGTCGGCCGGCATGGCATCGGTCGCCCAGATCAAGGCGTTGCCGATCTCTTGCGCCTTCACTCCCGGTTTCGCCTGGATATAGTCATCGGTGCCGACCACTGCTTTCCCGCGCGCGTCGTGGCTGGTTACGATACGGCGAATCTTGAATAGCATTTTCTGCTCCTCCGAACACGTGTTAACTTATCTTTTTGGGGCGGAGAGTAGCCGAAACGATGCTTTTATGTCAAATCAACCTGCGGTTGTTCAGACAGGGCTGGACATTTTCTCGAACTTGGACTATGCAGGGCTTGAACTTAAAGAGAGTTTCTAGTTTCGGGTCTCGGGTTTCTGGTTTAACACGAAACTTTAAACTCGAAACTCGCGACTGCGAAAGCTAACACTGGAAAAAAGGAGAGAGTTCGATGGCAATAGCGCCCTTTAGCCTTCTGGAGGCGACCATAGACGATATTCACAGCGCCTACAAATCTGGGCAGCTCACATCGCGCCAACTGGTCCGGATGTATCTTGATCGCATAGAGGCGCATGACAAGAAGGGCCCCGCCCTTAACGCGATCATTACGGTAAATTCCAAGGCTCTCGAAGAGGCAGAGCGGCTCGACGGCGCATTCAAGGCTTCGGGCCTTGTGGGTCCGCTTCACGGGATTCCGGTGATCATCAAGGATCAGGCCGACGCCAAAGGCATGCCGACAACGCTGGGCTCGGTGTTGTTCAAGGACTACTACCCGGATAGAGACGCCTTTGTCGTGGAGAAACTGAAAAAAGCCGGAGCGATCATTTTAGCCAAGGCCACCCTGGGTGAGTTGGGAGGCGGTGACACGCATGGCTCCCTTTTTGGATCCACACGGAACCCTTACGCGTTGGATCGAACGGCCGGCGGCTCCTCCGGCGGCTCCGCAGCGAGCGTTTCAGCAAACTTCTGCACAGCGGCGGTTGGACAGGAGGGCTTTGCGTCGATCCGCAGGCCGTCGATCTGGAATTCCATCGTCGGGATGCGGCCCACGGCCGGCCTTGTGAGCCGAGGCGGTGTTTATGCCGGCTGGCCGGATATTAACGGCTCTTTAGGGCCGATGGCCCGCACGGTCAGGGACCTTGCTGCCCTGCTGGACGTCATGGTCGGTTATGATCCGGAGGATCCTCTTACCTCTAGGGGCGTCGGCCATGTTCCCGACAGCTACACAAAATTTCTCGACAAAAACGGCTTGAAAGGAGCGCGCATCGGCATCTTGCGCGAGTCGATGGGTTTTGACTCCGAGCCTGACTCGGAAGATTTCAAAAAAATCACGGAAATTTTCGACCAAGCAGTTGCGGAACTGAAAGCGGCCGGCGCCGAGATCGTTGACCCGGTCGTCATTCCAAAGCTCAAGGAGTCGCTCGCGACACGACCGGGAAGCTTCACCAACGCGGAGGAATCGTTCAAGGTGTACTTTGGCAGGAGCACCGATCGCCCATTCAAGTCTCGCGAGGAGGCCATGCGGTCGCCGGACTTCGCTAACGTCGTCCGTGGCTCGCAAAACCGATTCAAGAGGGCCTTCGATCCAACCAAACACTACGAGTACCTTCTGGCGCGAGAGGAGCTGACGATCAATCTCTTAAAGGTCATGGCGGATAACAGGCTTGACGCCATCGTGCACAAGGCCGTAGAGCACCAGCCGACGCTCATCAGGGACGGGGTGAACCCGCCTTACGTCGACCAGAAGGGAGCGCCGCATTTGAATACTTTCTTGGTGTTCGTTCCCACGATCGTGGTCCCCGCGGGATTTACGCGCGACAACCTTCCCGCCGGATTGAGCTTCCTGGGACGGCCCTACGACGATGGAAACATGATAAGGCTCGCGTACGCGTATGAGCAGGCGACCCACCATCGCCGGCCCCCAGCCAGCACGACCCCGCTTTAGACGATAGGCGCGAGGCCAAAAGGCGAGAGGCGTGAGGCTCGCACCATTTCTGATCATCGTTTGTTGCGTGCTGCTCCTGCCGAGCCAGCGGGCAACCGCGCAGGAGATGAAGCGTATCTACTACGGAACCTCGGCCTCGCCTTCGCATCTACCGGTATGGGTCGCAAAAGATGCGGGGTTTTTCGCCCGAAGAGGTCTGAACGTCGAGCCGGTGCATATTCGGGGCGGCTCGTTGATCACCTTGGCGATCATAACCGGCGATCTGCCCTTTTCTGGCGTGGGTGCGGAGTCGGTAGTGGCTGCGCGCGCGGCGGGAGGCGACGTGGTTTTGCTCGCCTGTCCTGTTGACGCAGACCCCGTTTACTTGATCACGCGCCCCGAAATCAAGTCCCCCGCCGAACTCAAGGGCCAAGCAAGCGCCGTGACACGGTACGGATCGACCACACATTTCTACCTGCGGGCAGCGCTGAAACATGTCGGGCTCGATCCGGAACGAGATCTAATCATTATGCAGTTGGGCGCCGGCCCGGAGATGGCCGCTGCGTTGGAAAGTGGGCGCATCGCGGCCGCGGCCCTCACCACTCGCTACGCGATTCCTTTTTTGGAGCGGGGCTGGCCTGTGCTCGTCGACCTCAGCAAAACGGATCTGGTTTACCCTTCATCCTGCGTTACCAGCAGCCGCGCCTTTATTAGAGCAGAGCCGAAGACAACCGAGGATTTCCTCAGGGCCTATGTCGCGGGTATTGACTTGATTAGAAAAGACCGACAGTTCGCTGAGAAATCCTTTGCCAGATGGCTGCGGGAAAAGGATCCTGCGATCATCAAAAGATCGGTCGCGGCCTACGCGCGCCTGTTCAAGCCGGCTCCCTCGGTGCCGGACAAGGGGATCGAAAACGTAGTCAAAGATTTGATGAGGAAGCGACCTGAGTTCAAAGAATACCTAGGCTGGCTGGAGCCGTTCCGCGAAAACGGACCGCTGGAGAAAGCTTTGCGAGACAAGTAATCTGAAGCAAAGAACGCAAACTGTCCGTCGTGTTAAGACCTGTCGCCGTTGCAGCACGCTTTTGCCATGCTCCCTTGATCGGGGTTAAAAAAACAACCCCTGTGGCCGGCTTTTCGGGAGCACGCCGGGAAATGAGCGGGCCTTCCGCCTCACGCCTCTTGCCTGTTTTGCAATTTTGCCCTATTTTTTAGCCACAGCTTACCTCGGCTGGGTCGTCCGATCCGGTCACATCTTTGATCCGCTTCCAGATTAGCTTGGACGGGCTCTCCCCGGCCGGGCTTTGTGGCTCGCCGTCAGGAGGGGTCCATTGCCAAGGCTGAAAGGCCCGAAGCCGACCTTAAATGAACCAGAGGCTTAGATGATCGTCGGAGTACCTGCCGGATCCCATCCGCATGAGCGGCGTGTTGCCCTGGTGCCCGCAGTCGTGCCGGTCTTGTCGAAAAATGGGCTCAAGGTTCTCGTGGAACATGGCGCTGGTGAGAAGGCAGGTTTTCCCGATACCGCGTACGAGAAACAAGGCGCCAGGATCGCAGTTGACAGGGCTCACCTTTTCTCCGAAGCCGGTATCATCGTTCGAACGCACGGTTTTGGGGCGAACTCTCCCGCTCGTAATGCTGATCTGGAGCTCCTTCACTCAGGCCAAGTTGTGCTGGGACTTCTGGATCCTTTAGCCAATCCCGAGTCTATAAGAGAACTTGCTGAAACGGGCGCGACAGCGTTCGCTCTGGAATTACTTCCCCGCGTCAGTCGGGCCCAATCCATGGACGCTTTGAGTTCCATGGCGACGGTTGCAGGGTACAAGGCCGTTCTTCTGGCCGCCGGCTTACTGAAGAAAATGTTCCCCATGATGATCACCGCAGCCGGAACCATCACTCCCTCTCGCGTCTTTGTCATAGGGGCAGGAGTGGCAGGGCTTCAGGCCATCGCTACTGCACACCGTTTAGGCGCTGTAGTGCAGGCCTATGATGTCCGGCCGGCTGTCAAGGAACAGGTCGAGAGCCTGGGTGCGAAATTTGTCGAATTAGGGCTGGAAACTACGGAAGCAGAGACAACTGGCGGATACGCCAAGGCTATGGATGAGAATTTCTATCGCAGGCAGAGAGAGTTGATGACACGCGTGCTGGCGGAAAGTGATGTAGTCATCGCCACTGCGGCGGTTCCGGGAAAAAGAGCGCCCATATTGATAACTCGGGAGATGGTCGAAGGAATGCGCAGTGGGTCTGTCATCATGGATTTAGCTGCTGAAACCGGAGGAAACTGTGAACTCACCAGTCCGGGAGAGACCGTGGAGGTCAACGGGGTCTCCATTGTGGGACCCGTTAACCTTCCCTCCACCATTCCGTACGACGCCAGCCAAATGTACGCGCGAAACATCGCGGCATTTCTGCAACTGCTCGTAAAGAACGGGGAGCTTTACCTGGATTTCGAGGATCAAATTCTTCGAGAGACTTTAGTCACTCATAACAAGGAGGTGGTCCACCCAAGATTGCGAGAATCCCTGGGCCTCGCTTCCGCCCCCGGTTAACCAGCGAAGCGAGGAATTGGCAGAAGTTTCCGCTTATGACAACGGAACTTGAAATCGGGCTCTACATCTTCATGCTTGCCGCATTTCTCGGCTATCATGTCATCTCCCGCGTGCCCCCTTTGCTGCACACGCCGCTGATGTCGGCTACCAATGCGATTGCGGGCATTTCTCTGGTCGGTTCCGTGGTAGTTGCCGGAGCTAATTATGGACCTTTCAGCACGCTCCTGGGGTTTATCGCGGTGACCTGCTCCGCCACCAATGTGGTAGGCGGGTTCCTCATCACGGACCGCATGCTGAAGATGTTTAAGACAGCCGAGGATCAAAATGCCCCACGCCGAGGCTTTGAATTCGACCCCAAAATGCTGCTGGCTTTGCCCGTGCTGGTCGTCGGCTTGTTGGTAGTGCTCTATGTCTACGAAGAAATCAGAGAAGACGCGGTTCATTTCGTTCGTGAGGTTCTGCCCACGCAGGCGTTGAGGTATTTCTACATTCTTTCCGCCGCTTTCTTCATTCTGGGACTCAAAGGGCTCAGCTCCCCCAAGTACGCCCGCAAGGGGATGTTTGGGGCCGAGTGCGGCATGTTGATGGCCGTTGTGGGAACGCTGTTCCACCACGAAATCGTCACTTATCAATGGATCATCATCGGGTTCATCATCGGATCGATTGTCGGGGGGGCCATGGGACTGAAGATCCCGATGACCGCCGTGCCTCAACGTACAGCCCTTTCCCATTCACTCGGCGCACTGGCAGCCTGCCTGGTTGGAGTTTCCGAATACTTCCGTCATCATGGCGCACTCAGCAGGGTCGTAATGACCCCCCTCGGTTTTGAGGTGGTCGTCGGCGGCCTCACTTTTACCGGAAGCCTCATGGCTGCTGCGAAGCTCCAGGGTCTGTTACCGGGACATCCCATCACATACAAGGGACAAAATATTTTCAATATCGGTCTGCTCGCGCTCATGGCAGGTAGCCTGATCTACATGATCATCGTGCCAACCGGGGGCATGTTGTTCTATGTCATGGTTGGCCTGGCATTCGTGTTCGGGTTTCTGTTGGTGATTCCGATCGGGGCGGCCGACATGCCGGTGGTCATCGCGCTCCTGAATTCCTATGGCGGTCTCGCCGATGCCGCCATGGGCTTCGTGCTCATGAACAAAATCCAGATCATCACCGGGTCCCTGGACGGGACCTCTGGTTTCCTTCTCTCTTTGCTCATGTGCAAGGCAATGAATCGCTCGGCCCTTAATGTCCTGTTTGGCGCCTTTGGTAAGGTTGAAAAGGAGACGACTGACCGGCAAGCGGAGGCGAAAGGGGCCGTGCGCAGCATCTCCCCTGAAGAGGTAACTGTTCTGTTAGACAACGTGCGGTCCGTCGTCATCGTTCCCGGATATGGGATGGCGGTTGCACAGGCCCAGCATGGGGTTGCGGAGCTGGCGAAGCTGCTGATGAAGCGCGGCATCAATGTGAAATACGCCATTCACCCGGTGGCCGGACGCATGCCCGGGCACATGAATGTCCTGCTCGCGGAGGCGAATGTCCCCTACGACCAATTGTACACGATGGAGCAGATCAATCCGTACTTTGCCGAAGCCGATATCGCACTGGTGGTAGGAGCAAATGATGTAACCAACCCGGCCGCAAAGAATAACCGGAGCAGCCCGCTCTATGGAATGCCGATCCTGGAGGTCGACCGAGCGAAGTCGATCATCGTCCTCAAGCGTAGTCTGCGCCCGGGCTTTTCCGGTGTGGACAACGACCTCTACTACGACCCGAAGTGCATGATGCTTTTCGGCGACGCTAAGGAAAGTCTTAACAAGCTCTTTGCAGCTCTGAAGTCGTAGGTTATACGTGCCGAATAAATTAACAACAAGATGCGGTGGAAGGGTATAGCGATGATAACTGTACGTGACATTTTACGGGCGAAGGGGGATCAGATTTGGTGGATCTCTCCAGATGCCACTGTTTTTTCCGCGCTTGAATTGATGGCCGAAAAAAACGTCGGCGCATTAGTCGTGCTGGATGGAGAGACCCTCGCGGGCATTTTTTCAGAACGGGATTACGCCAGGAAGGTTATTTTGAAAGGAAAAGCCTCGAAAGAAACAGCGGTAAGAGAAATCATGACATCTGAGGTGACTACTGTCCGTCCCGGGCAATCCGTAGATGAATGCATGGCGCTTATGACGGACAAGCGTATCCGTCACCTGCCTGTCTTCGAAGGAGAAAAATTGGTCGGCCTCATTTCGATCGGCGATGTGGTCAAAGCTGTCATCTCTGAACGCGAATTCGTCATTAAGCAGCTCGAGAATTACATCACTGGCGGACCGTAGAGCCGGACGACACCGCGATCCGGCTTGGAGCGTCTTGCAATCTACACCCGGGATAGGTTATGGGACACTAGCGGATAGAAGGATGAGGCTGAAAAAGTAAGGAGAGACCACATGTTTAAGGCACGAGCATGTCTGACCTTGGCGATTCTGTTTGCGTTCGGCGCACGGGTGGCGCCTGCCCCGGCCCAAGAGGCCTTTTTTAAAGGGAAGACGATGCGCATCGTTGTAGGTTTTTCCGCCGGGGGCGGCTTCGATAGCTATTCCCGCGCCATTGGGCGGCACATGGGCAAACACATTCCCGGTAATCCGACGATCATTGTGGAAAATATGACGGGAGCGGCAAGCATTCTTTCAGCCAACCATCTGTACAGGATTGCGAAACCCGACGGTCTCACGATCGGCAACTTCCACGGCTTCCAGATCTTGAACCAGGTTTTGGGAGCTCCAGGGATTGAGTTTGACGCGCGCAAGTTCGAATGGCTCGGGGTGCCCGTACAAGATACCGGTGCCTGCGCTTTGGCCAGAGCGAGTGGCATTACCAGCCTCGAACAATGGAGGGCGGCAAAAACACCGGTTAAGCTCGGCGGCGTAGGGCCGGGAGACGCCTCCTATGGCATGGCCAGAGTCCTCAAAGAGGTCCTCGGCCTGCCGGTTCAGCCGATTCCAGGATATAAAGGGACTGCCGAGATTCGGCTCGCGGCCGAGAGCGGCGAGCTTGCCGGCGGCTGCTGGCAGTGGGAATCGATGAAGGTGATCTGGCGCAAGGCACTGGATGCCGGCGAGGTCAATGTAGTGATTCAGCTAGTTCCTAAAGCTCATCCAGAGCTTCCCAAGGTCCCGCTGGCCGTTAGCCTGGCAAAAACCGAGGAGGCTCGCCTGTTACTTCAGGCGGCGGTTCATGACCCAAACTCTATTACCCGGCCCTACTCGCTGCCCCCGGGCACGCCCAAAGATCGCGTCAAGCTTCTGCAGAAGGCCTTTATGGACTCCATGAAGGATCCAGAGTTCCTCGCCGACGCGAAAAAATCCAAGATGGATATCGACCCCGTACGAGGGGAAGAGGTGGAAAAGACCGTGGCAAGGTTCTTCAAACTTGATCCCGCTCTGGTAACCAGGCTGCGAGAGATTCTCAAATAACAGAGGAGAGTTCTGCCCTCTACCCTGGCACACATTCACTTTGACGCCCGCGAGGGACGAGGAGGAGGGTCGCGGACCTCTTTGTCCGCGACCGAGGGGAGCGCGAGCGAGGCTGCGGACGTCCGATTACAAACAGCACGACTCATGGCGCGAACCCATCGGCCGCAGCGGAGAGCGCGCTCCCCGAGGGAGCTTAGTCTATCGGCCGTGGTTCGACACAGCTCACCACTCTGAGACTGTCGGAGAGCGGCCTGACGGCTCGGCCCCCGAGGAGCTTTCCAGGGAATTGGGCTCAGATCCCCATTTTGTCCTCAGGCTTCCGTTTTATTCTATCCTTCACCCTCGGTATGCCGCTCCACTCCCCTGCCATCCAAAATTCCGTCAGGCTGCCGAAAGCACCCAGAGGAACGCTGATGGCCAGGATAAAATACCATAAACCATCACCGTAGCTACTGATCAGGGACGTAAGGCTCGCCACAATTTTCGCCGTCCCATAACTCAGAACGGCGCCCATGATAAGGCGCATTCCACGCTCAATGCTGTTATGGGTTGCGTAAATTCCCCATAACGCGCCGACCGCGAATGCCAAGAAGGGGACCAAGAGTACGGCGAAGATAGCTCCGGCTCCGGCGCCTCTCGTCGATGCCTCTTCGAGCGTTTCTACCTCGGTTGTGGTGTCGACATGAACCTCTCCCCGGATCACCCGAAAAATATAATTGACTCCTGCGTGAATTCCCAAATCGCGTCTGAAGCCGTCAAAATAAAGGCCCACATGGGCCAGAAGTTTTTGGCTCGCCGCAGGTTCGGGAAAGAGGTGGCGCAGCTCTGAGCCCATTTGAACGCCGACTTTTCGCTCCTTCGGAGCGACGACAAGAAGGACAGATTTCTGTAAATCCGTCTCCTCAAGCGGCAGGCTCTGAAAGGCTTTGCGGCCAAAGCTTTCGATGTCCTCATCTTCAAGAGTTCGTACCGTAAGAACGACTATGGCGTGGCCGGTCTGTCTTTTGAAGCGTTTCAGGCGCTCTTCCAGGTCATGAGCGCTAGGCTGCGGCATCATCCCGGCGAAGTCGTTGATGGTATCTTTAAGGACAGGGACTTCCAGGGCAACTGAAAAAGGGCAGAATATCAGGCTGGCAAAAAAAAGAGCGAAGCCGAGGAATACCATCTTATCCAATGTCTTGACGCGCTCCGTTTCAGAGCTGCCTAGCCCGGATTCTTCACGGCCGACAGGCCCTTCGGGGCGAGCAGGAAGGCCGCGGATGTCCTTGTCTGCGAGCGAGGGGAGCGCGAGCGAGGCTGCGGACGTCCGATTACAAACGATACGACTCATGGCACAAACCCATCGGCCGCAGCCGAGAGCGCGTTCCCCGAGGGAGCCTCGCAACAGGGACAGGCACCCAAGCGAGCCAGTCCCCTCGCCGCAGCCGAGAACGCGTTCCCTTCGGTCGTGGGCAAGCACGGCCGCGTCCGCCTCAGGCGGATCGGCCCCCGAGGGGCTTTCGAGGGGATCCGGGCTAGGTCAGTCACCAGCAAATTCCGCGTCCAGATCTTACACTGGAACCGTCGGGATTGGTAGTCACCGAATTGCCTTATAAAGAATGGCGCCGAAATACCTGTCCGCCTGCCCGCGCCCCGGCTGGCTGGCCGGAGGGAGGGGCTGGATATTTCCTCATCCTTGGGGTATGAAAGGTTGAATTAACTGGGAGAAAGAGGGGTCGAACAAACATGAAGGCATCCCGTTTTGTGCGCCGGTCTTTGTTGGCGCTGTGTCTGTCTGTGATCGCTGCCAGCGTTTTCGCGCAGGCGCAGCCGGGGAAAGAGCCATACGAGCCGCAGGTCGGCCAGGAAGGCAAGGATGTGGTGTGGGTGCCGACGCCGCAGGCGCTGGTGGAAAAAATGCTCGACATGGCGAAAGTCACGGCGAAAGATTACGTGATCGACCTCGGCTCGGGTGACGGGCGGACGGTTATCACTGCCGCGAAGCGCGGCGCCCGCACGCTGGGGATCGAATACAACCCGGACATGGTCGAGCTGTCCAAGCGCAATGCCGCCAAGGAAGGCGTCAGCGGCAAAGCCAATTTTGTTAAAGCCGACCTGTTCGAGAGCGATTTCTCTCAGGCCACCGTGATTACCATGTTTCTGCTGCCCGAGATCAATCTCAAGCTGCGCCCGACGATCCTCGATCTCAAGCCCGGCACTCGTATCGTGTCGAACACCTTCACGATGGGAGAATGGACGGCTGACGAGACCGCCACGGTAAACGAGAACTGCGGCGGCTACTGCACGGCCTTGCTCTGGATCGTGCCGGCAAAAGTGGAAGGCACATGGCGACTTCCGCAAGGAGAGCTCGCGCTCAAGCAAAACTTCCAGATGATTTCCGGCACGCTCAAGTCCGGCAGTAATACCACGGCGATCACGAATGGCAGGCTCAGCGGGGATCAGATCAGTTTCAGTGCCGGCGGCGCCCGATACACCGGCCGCGTGAGCGGCAACGGCATTGAAGGGACCGTCAGATCCGGCGGCAGTGACAGCAAGTGGAACGCGACCCGCGTCGGAAGCCGGCGGCAGGGCCTTCGCGCGCTTGAGCGTGCGCTTCTTTAGGATGACCCCCAGCTTAATTCTCTGCCCGGCTCAGAACGTTGCGCCTGATTTCAGGTAGTGGTCGACGATTTCACCGGCGGTGGCAAACCAGACGGCGTCATGGTCGCGGATGTAGTCTAGCGCGGACTCCAGCGCCCAGATCCGGTGCGGAAAGCCGATGACGTAGGGATGCACCGCGACCGCCATGACACGGCCTGACTCCGCCCCTTCGCGGTACAGCGTGTCGAACTGGCGGCGCATCATCTTCTCGAATTCGTCGCTGCTGCGGTTTTGGCGCAACATCGCGGGCAGGTCGTTGATCTCCACGGAATAGGGCAGCGCAACCATGCGCCGGCCGCCGATGTCCATCAGGTAGGGTTGGTCGTCGTTGTTCCAGTCGCAGACGTACTCGATCCCCTCCTCGGCGAAGTATTCCAGCGAGTCCCAGGTTTCCATCATCCCCGACCCGAGCCAGCCCGTGGGCCGCCTGCCCGTCGCCTGGGCGACGCGGGCCAGCGCATCGTGGATCACCTGCCGCTCGGTCTCGGGCGGTATGTCGCTCAGCCGGCGCGAGTTGGACTGGCCGTGGCCGAGGAATTCCCAGCCCAGCGCCGCGGCGTCTTCGACGATCTGGGGATAGTCGTCGCAGACCTCGGAATTGAGCGACGCCGTAGCGCGGATGCCGCGCTTGGATAGCACCTCCATGATCCGGAATATGCCAACGCGCGCGCCGTAATCGCGGAGTGACCAGGCCGGCACGTCGGGGACCTTGCCGCTGCCGGTTGGTACGGGCTCGTTCAGCGCGAATACCTCGATGTTCGGGCACACCCAGACGGCGACACGCGCGCCGGTCGGCCATTTTAGCTTCGGGCGGCGGTTGATCGGGGTATAAGGAAAAGGGCCGTAGCGCCGGGGTTTCATTTGAGATCGCCTCCTTCGGTCCTGCGGGATCGGGACGAGCCATCCCACGAGTCAAAGACCGACCCGAAAATAAGTCAAGTCTATGATGGGCGTCAAGAGGCGGGGAAGGCAAATTGACATCAGGCCGCCTTATAGGATACTTTTCGCCGCTATCCCTATATCCGAAGAAAGGTCGACCACGAAGCTATTTCGCGCCGGGCTACTCGTGCGCACGGCAACTATGAGACTCAACTCCACTGCCCGCGGTCTGTTTGTCCTTTACAGTAGTACCCTGCTGTCGGCAGGTTGGGCGATGGTCATCCCCACCATTCCGGTGCTCGCCACGCACTTCGGCATCTCCGCAGGCGCTGCGGCGCAGACTGTGACCGCTTTCGCGGTCGGCAGATTCGTGGGGATGCCCATCAGCGGGATGGCGTTGGACCGCCTGGGCACGCGTGGCGCGCTGGTGGGCGGGCCGCTGGCGGTTAGCGTTGCCGCATTGGTGGCTGCGAGCGCGCCGTGGTTCGGCATGATTTTAGTCTCGCTGTTCGTGATGGGCGCCGGGGACAGCGTGTGGACGCTGGGCCGTGAGGTGGCGGGTATCGATCTCACCCGAAAGGACCAGAGAGGGCGCGTCCTCAGCGGCTTCCACGGCATTCACAACATCGGCTTGGCGCTGGGACCGCTGATCGGCGGCGTGCTCACCGAGGCCGTAAGCTTCAAGGCGGTGTTCATCGCCAGCGCGGCATGCGCGGCGGTTTCCGTGCCCCTTGGGTTGATCCCCGACACGGCCCGGCCTGCTCAAGCCCCCCAGGTAGTCTCCGAAGCCGTGAAGGGCTGTGGCCTTGCGCCCCTACTCCAGCGGCTGCGCGGGCTGGCGGGGCTATTCACCCAGATCCAGCCGCAACTGCGCGCGACCTACGCGATGCTCGTCTTGGCCACGCTCACGAGCTTCATGCACCGCAGCACGATGCAGAGTATGCTCCCGCTCTACGCGGGCTCTTACCTTGGCTTCACGCCCACGGAAGTAGGTCTTCTGTTCAGCATCTCGGGAGCGTTTGTGTTCGCCATGATTTTGCCCGCGGGGTTTGTCATCGACAAAGTGGGCAGGAAGTGGGCCACGGTCCCCAGCACGGGTATCCCGGCTGTGGCGTTCCTGCTGATCCCTTTTTCAGACACCTTCATCCGGCTCGCCGTCTTGGTATCGCTCGTGGGCGTGGCCAACGGCCTTTCGTTGGGCTCGCTCGCAACGTCGACCTACGATGTAGTCCCGCCGAGCGCCCGTGGGCGGCTGCAAGCAGCGCGCCGGACAGTGGCTGAGATAGGCGGCGCGTGCGCGCCGTTGCTGGGCGGGCTTCTGGCCAACCTCTTCAACCCGGGCGTGCCGTTTCTGGTCTACGCTCCTCTGCTGGTGTTGTCGGCGGTCCTGCTAGCCGTGGTTGGCCGCGAGACTCTGGTGAGGTAGAAGGCGCCCCGATTACAAATCCCGAACACGAGTCACGGGGAGGGACCGGCGGCTTCTAGCGCCCGGCGGCAGGTGAGAATGGGATACCGGCAAAAAATCCGCGTCAAGAAATCAAGTTATATCGAACACGGGGTTTGAATCCCCGTGTTCGACCAAAGGGGAGAGCTACCGCTTCTCCCCTTTGGAAACCCCATCGGCTTTGTGCCCGGGCGGGGTTTATATTGAATCAATAGGCCAGACCCTTGTTTCCGATCCGCTTGTCAGTGTTTGACCCGAACTGATATAAGAGGAAGAGAATGGACATTCAAAAAGCGCCCGTGAGAAGAAGCTCCATGTTCCGGGAGCGGAGGTGGAAAAGGTCGGGATCCCTTGAAGGAGAAACTGACAATGGCTGAGCCAGCAACGCTCGACAAGGCCTTTCACGGTATTATGCGGAGCTTCATCGAGACCGGCCGGGCACCCCATTACACGGAGACGGCGGTTGCGCTCGGGGTCTCGGTAGAAGAAGCGCGTCAGATCTTTCGTGATCTTGAAGCCACGGGGTATTCATTCTTTCTACATCCCGAGACCGACCAAATCGTCTCGGTGGCGCCGTTTAACAACCTGCCCAACCAATACCGCATTGCCATAGACGGCGAGCAGAAATGGTTCGCCCAGTGAGGGTTTGAAGCGCTGGCGGTACGCTGGCTCTTTCCGGGAAAAACGGTGAGGATGGACGCGCCCTGTTTGGATTGCGGTGAGCCCATGGTGATCGTGATGAGGGACGAGGAAGTACTGACGGTCGAGCCTAAGTCCATCGTGGGGTACTCCATCACTCCCATCGGCGTGCAGGGACCAGGGCGCGCTTACAGGTGAGCGAACATGAACCTCTTCCGGTCGGAAGAGCACGCTCGCCGGTGGTCCGAGTTTAAACCCTACTATTTGGAGAACCTTAAGCCGCTGTCTTTCTGGCTGGAACGCTTTGGTAACGAGATGATGCGTAGTCGTGGTCGGGCGGACTTTATTTCGTGGTATACGGCCTGGCGCTTAGCGCAGGCCAGGAAGAAATGACGGACAGGTGAAATACAATAGCAAATTCTATCATTTTCATTAGAGGAGGATTTCGACTGTGATAATGCTAGGCACGGACATGAAGGTCGCCGAGGCCCCCAAAGATGGCCTTAAAGACTACACGAAAGTCGACCCCTACGCGGAATGGCTGAAGAAGGAAGGTGTGAAAGTGTATGAGGAGTTCTACTTCCCGAGCCTAGCGAAGATCGAGCTGGGGCCGTGGCCGCGTAAGGGGGGCAATGGCGCAGTCATCCACATCGCCAACCGCCACATACCCAACGACTGTCATGTCGTCGAGATCAAACCTAAGGGAAAGTCCGAGCCGGAGCACCACATGTACGAGCTCACGATCTACGTGGTTTCGGGCCACGGGGCAACGACGATCTGGCAAAATGGAAAGGACGAGAAGCGCAGGCAAAGCTTTGAGTGGCACGCCGGAAGCCTCTTTTGCATTCCGCTCAACGTGTGCTACCAGAACTTCAACGGCAGCGGCGACGAGCCTGTCCGCTACATCGCCGTGACCAACGCGCCTCCGATGATGCGTCTCTTTGGTGACAACGAATTCATATTCAACTGCGATTACATCTTCAGCGCTCGCTATTCGGGCGAGGAGGACTACTTCAGCGGCAAGGGCAAGCTCTTCACGCGACGGATCTGGGAGTCGAACTTCATCGCCAACGCGCCGGACATGCCGTTGTATGGATGGAAGGAGCGAGGTGCCGGCGGCATCAACGCGATGTTGGAGATGGCCAACAACAACATGAAGAACCATATCTCCGAGTTCCCCGTGGGTACGTACAAGAAGGCCCACCGGCACGGCCCGGGCCCGCACCTCGTGCTGCTCAGCGGCACCGCCGGCTACTCCTTGCTTTGGACCAAGGAAGACCGCTCCGACATGATCAAGTGCGACTGGCAGGTCGGGTCCATGGTCATCATTCCTGGCGACAACTGCTTCCACCAGCACTTCAACTCCGGGAGCACTCGGGCCCGCTACCTGGCTCTCCGCTCGGGCGATATGGGCCTCGAAACGCCCAGGGGCGGTGGCGGGGAGGGTGCCGACCGGAGCCTGAAGGAGGGCGGCTGGCAGATCGAGTACGAGGACGAAGACCGCGAGATCCACGAGATCTTCGAGAAGGAGCTTGTGGCCCATGGCGCGAGGTGCAAAATGAAGGCATTCGTTCCCTGGTGCACCGGCGAGGTGGGACCGACAAGCGAGCGAGACACGTAAGGGCGCACTTGAACGCGGACATAGCGGCCGGCGTGC
>JACPAM010000080.1 GCA_016180805.1 Deltaproteobacteria bacterium
CGGATGGGACGTACGGGGCCGGTGCTCGCCTTTGTCCATCCCAACCCGATGGACCAGTCGTGCTGGATTTTTCAGATGGCGCACCTGTCGACCTGGTACCGCTGCATTGCCATCGACATCCCGGGATACGGCCGCTCGCCGAAGGCCGACCCCGAACTGACCACCGCCGACATGGCCAATGCCTGTTGGGAAGCGATAGACGACGCGCTGCCCGGCGAGACCGCGATCCTGGTCGGCTGTTCGGTCGGATCGGCGATCGTTCCCTACATGTACCACCACCGCCCGGAGAAGACGGCGGCACTCGTGTTGTCGGGGACCGGCTACGACCCCGCCAAGGAATTTGCCAAGCGGCGGATCGACGCCTACACGGCCAACGGCATAGACTATCGCTGGGCATACACGTTCGAGGATCTGAGCCCGGCGTTTCGTGCGACGCCGCTGGCGCATTTCTTCGCGAACCTCTTCGCCGAACGCAACCAATTCGCCGATCTGCAGACGATCCTCTACCAGTTCAAAGCTCTCCAGAAGCCGGAGCCGGAGGGCCATCATGAGCGCATCGCCTGTCCAACTGTGATCCTGACCGGGAGCGAGGACAGCGCCCATCAGAGAGCCTTCGCGCTTAAGGCGCGTATACCCAATTGCGAGTTGAAGGTGTTGCCGGGAGCCGGCCACGCCTGTCAGATGGAGCAGCCTTGGCTTTTTGATCGCTTTTTGATCGAATTCCTTGCCAAGCACGGCCTGTTCCCCGCAGCATCCAAGCCGGGTATGGCGATGGTCTGAATGGAGGTTGCTCCCGTTTCGGCTCGTACACCGTGCGGTGAACCGGCAAGCAGACCGCTAGCGGCGGGGCGCGCCAAGCGCGTGCGCCGGCCCTCGCCGTCCGTGGCGCCACTCGGCCACCAGGAGTGGCAGCGCCACCAGCGCGCCTGCGATATCGCTGGGCCAAAGAAAGGCGGGGCCGCCAGTCGATGGCACCAACAGCGCCACCGCGGCCATGCCGATGAGCACTCTCTTGAGCCAGTGGAGCTTCCGGAACAGGTAGCCCTCCAGCGAGATCCCGAGCAGGGTGGCTCCAGCCACCGCAGTCACCACGGCCAGAACAATCTCCGCAGGGGCGCCCTGTAGCAACAGTACGGGTGAGAAGGCAAACACAAATGGCACCACGTAAGCGATGGTGCCCAGACGCATAGCCTCAAACCCGGTCTTAATGGGGTCGCTCCCCGCCAGCGTTGCCGCAGCGTAAGCCGCCATGCAGATCGGGGGCGTGATCATGGCCAGGTTGCCAAAGTATATGACAAAGAGGTGGGCTGCCAGAGGCTGGAGACCAAGCTCCACCAGAGCCGGAGCCAACAGGATGGCCAGCAGGATGTAGACGGCGACCGCCGGCAGGCCCATACCCAGCAGCATGGCCGCCAAGGCGCCGACCGCTAGAAGCAGCAACGCGCTGCCGGCGGCGAACTTCACCACCAGCAGGGAAAAAATGAAGCCCAGCCCCGTAACGGTGACGAGACCGATGACTACTCCGGCCACCGCTCCGACGACTCCGATCTCCAGCAGCACGCGCCCGGTCTCCTCCAACAGCTCGGCGACCTTTCGCAGACCCAACCGCCCCTGGCGGCGCGCCAGATTGATTCCCAGTGCCGCTGCCGCTCCGTAGATCCCGGACTTGGCAGGGTCGAGGTTCATCACGAAAAGGACATAGATGATCAGGAGTGGTGGGATCGCAAATGGCCACTGGCGCCGCGCAATGACCCGCACTGAAGGCAGATGCTCCCTTGGCACGCCCCTGAGACCGCTCTTTCCCGCCTCCAGATCCACTTGCACGAACAGGGCGACGTAATACAGCACAGCGGGGATGAAGGCAGCGATGGCCACTCTAGCGTACGGGATGGCCAGGAACTCGGCCATGATGAAGGCAGAAGCACCCATGATAGGAGGCATGAGAAGCCCACCGGTGGAGGCCACTGCCTCGATGGCGCCCGCCAACTGCGGCTTGTAGCCAGTTTGCTTCATCATGGGAATGGTGATCACGCCGGTGGTGACCACATTGGCGACCGCGCTCCCCGACATGGTGCCGAAAAGACTGCTGGCTATGACCGCCATCTTGGCGGGTCCGCCCCGAAAGCGGCCAAAAGCGGCAAAAGCCAGATCAGTAAGGGCCTGGCCGCCTCCCGTGGCGAATAGGACCTGGCCGAAGACCACGAAGGCCAGCACCATGGTACTGATGACGAACAAGGGTATGCCGATCAGGGCGTTGCTATCGATGTACAGGTGATTGATAAGCTGATCCCACTGCAGCCCCCTGCCGTAGAGCATGCCGGGAAACAGGTAGCTGAATCGAGCGTAGAAAATAAAAATCCCCGCGATCACGAGTAGGAACCACCCCAGGAGCCGTCGCGTGGCCTCGAACACTGCAAGTAAGGCCAGTGTCCCCAGAACCACCCGCTCTGGGGTGATGTCCCCAAGCGTGTTAATCAGCCCGGGATAGAAAAAGGTCAGGTACAGCCCGGTGCTGAGACCCAACAGAGCGGCGCCGCCATCATACCAGGGGACATAGGTGCGCGGACTCTTCCTCCCGGCAGGGACCGTCAAGAAGACAGCCCCGAGGACCAGAGCAAGGACGAAGCCCACGTACTGTTCCCGGAGAAACGGCTTCCCCGCGTAGAGGTGGACATCCATTACATACAGAATGCCCACCACGGGAATCAGGCTAAGAAGGACCCGCTCGGTAATTCTAAGGGGGCCGTGGAGGGTGCGAAATCTACTTGGAGTCAGCTCGTCCGGCATCGGGTTCTGTGCAGCTTCCGCAGTCGCCTATTTACCCAGGAGCTGCTGTTGTCGTCGATCCATCTCCGTTGTCAAGAATGGTCTTGACCACTTGGTAGGCGGCGGCTTCGCTGAGCTCGGCGGAGGAGATCAAGTTGATGTCCACGGCCAGAACTGGGGTATCGTTTTCGACCCCGGTGTAACTGCCGGCCTTCACCACCTGGATCGAAACGCCGGGAAGCACCTGGAGCGCCCGCTCCAGAGCCTCCCGACCTGTGCCCACAGGAAGGAAACGAATGCCACCCCGGAGTCGAGCGTTCATTTCCTCTGCGGCGGGGCTTCCTACCGAGTGCCAACCCGCCTCGGTGCGTTTTTCGATGAACAGGCGCGCGCCCTCGGCGTAGTTAGAGGCCGGGACTTTCACCACGTCGTTGTAGGAAAGCCCCGCGGTCGCCAGAGCGGCAGTGGTGGTGAAGAAACCGATGGGCACTCCGGTCCAGTCCGCGGGCACCCTTTTCCCTTTCAAGTCAGCAGTGGTCTTGATGTCGGAGATCTTTGGGGCTATGAAAGCGAGCAGGATGCTGCCGCCGCGGAGAAGATAACGGATGTTGGGAGTGGGTCTGCCCTCATACAAGTGAGAGCCGCGGTATGCCGAGGCCGCCTCAGGGCTCAAGAGAAGCCCGAGCTCCACCTGGCCACGGTTCATCTGAGGCAGCCACGCGGGCGGTCCGCTGTGAGGTCGGACCACCGCTGTCAACGGCATCTGCTCTGTCAGCACCTTGGCGATGCCGGTGCCCATGGCGTGAAAGCTGGTCCCCACAGGGTGTGTAGCGATGACCACGGAACGGGGCAAAGGAGCCGGCGCCTGCGCCGGTGCGGGTGTCGGCTTTGCGTTAACGGTCCACACTAAAGCTAGCAGGCCAGCCCCTAAAATATACTTGCGCATTTTTCGCCTCCTTACTCTTTGGATGATCAACCGTTGCAGAGAAAGCGAGGTCAAGACTTCTCTCGTACATCAAGGCCTGATTGCCGATCGGGAGGCCGTAGCGTAGTGCAGGGCCAGAAAATCTGCAACCTGTTTTTGGCAGTACCCATGGCGATATACCGCACGGGCGTCTAGCCACGGATTCTTTAAGGGCAAAATGGTCCGGATCGTCGTGGGCTTATCGCCGGGCGGAGGCTTTGATACTTACTTACGCCCGGGCAATTGGGCGCCACCTAGGGAATCATATCCCGGGTAATCCCACCATTATCGTGGAGAATAACGACCAGAAATTGTGCCAGGCTTGACAGGCCTACTTATAGAGAATGTCCTTCAATCTCGCTACCAGACCAGGGCTCAGCTTGAAGAGGCGAGAAACCATCTCCTCCAGCTCCTCGCCGCTCACCGGGTCGAGACCTAATTTGGCCTTTTCCGACTCCGCGAGGAAAGCTGGGTCTTTAAGGGTTTGCTGGAAGGCCTTACGCAGGACCCCCACCCGCTCTTTTGGTGTTCCAGGAGGGAGAACAAATGGGCGGGCGTACTTGCTGCCGTCGTCGATACCCACTTCGATCAACTGGCGAGCTTCCTCGGTCTTGGTGAGGCTCACTGCCCTGGGAACTCTAGGAAGGTCCGGGAATTCCTTAGAGACGGCTTTCAGCACCGGGACTACATTCCCCGCGTCCAGAGCCTTACGCCAGGTGGACTTTATGGAGTCCCACGACCAGCAGCTCCCGGCTAGCTCCCCGCTGTCAGCGGCCAGACGAATGTCAGCAGTCCCTTTGTAACCCGTGACGAGCTGGATGGGAAGTCCAATGGCCGCCCTTAGAATCCTGATCAAGTTATCAGGTGCGTAAGCGCCCGGGGCAGTCCCACCCAGTTTGACCGGAGTCTTGGACGCCATCCACTTCTCCATACTTGTAATCCCGCTGGCCTTGGTCAGAGCGCAGACAACGTCCTC
>JACPAM010000261.1 GCA_016180805.1 Deltaproteobacteria bacterium
TGCCAGGTCGTCATTAGCCCCAAGCTCCACAAACTCCATAAGCAGTTCACCGACCTTCTCAAATCTCACAGCAAATGACCCTCGACAAACAACCAACGGTTTGACCTCTTTGGAAAACAGCGGAGAATTGTCACTTTTTATCCCTTGAAGTTAGCCTTTGTCATTTTTCGTCGATAGGGGCGCTCAATCGAGCATCCATTGAACAGTCGCTTCTCCTTTAAAACCCACACGTTACAGATCTTCAGCAGTGTGGCACGGACCTTGCTTTCCTCGTTTACCTCCGGAGAGCCATATCGACAAACAACCGGCAACACGAGGTCACGTTTTGAGCCCTTCCAAACCTTCACGGAAAGGAGCGACCTTCTACTTTACTATCCCGGGAGCATCCGAAAGGCCTAGTAGCAGTCCGAATGCCGCGATCTTGAAGGTAGGGAGGCATAAGTGGTCGTGAAGATCGTATTATCATTATTGCTCGCTTCGATCTTAGCGGTCCCTCTCTCCGGGGAAACGGCCTGGTCACAAAGCCTTCCGGTGGATCTTACCAAGCTATCGATTGAGGATTTGATGAAGATCACGATCGAGAGCGTCTCAAGATTCGAGCAGAGAGTTGTGGAAGCTCCCGCCTCCGTGACCATTATTACTAGTGAAGACATCAGGATGTACGGCTACCGGAACCTTGCCGAAATCCTCAAAAGCGTACGGGGATTGTACGTAGGCGATGACCGGAATTATTCGTATGTGGGCATGCGCGGATTCTCCCGGCCGGGCGACTACAACACCCGCTTTCTGCTTCTCGTCGACGGCCACAGAATGAATGACAACATTTTTGACTATGCGGCCGTCGGCAACGACTTTATTCTAGACGTTGATTTGATCGACCGGGTTGAAATCATTCGCGGGCCGACCTCATCCGTCTACGGGACCAACGCGTTTCTAGGAACCATTAACATCAAAACCAAGACAGGAAAGGACCTCAGGGGTGTGGAGGTTTCCGGCGACGGGGGCCGCTTCTCCACATACAGGGGGCGCTTGACCTACGGAAACAAGTTCGAAAACGGACTGGACGTGGTGGTCTCAGGAAGTCGATACGGCAGCCACGGGGATTCGAGATTATTCTACAAGGAGTTTAACTCTCCAACAACAAACTTTGGAGTCGCAGAGAATGCCGATGGCGAGATTCTTGGCAGCTTTTTCGGCCTGCTATCCTTTGAAGGCTTCACCCTGGCGGGCGGCTACAACGACCGGGAGAAACAGATTCCAACAGCCGCCTTTGGAACTATTTTTAACACCGAGGATACGAAAACCATCGACAAACGCGGCTTCTTGGATGTTAAATATGAGCGCCAATTCTTTGATCAACTGGGGCTTAAAGGCCGCATTTTCTATGACTACTACTACTATAGAGGAGACTATATCTACGATTACGCGGATCCCGGTGACCCACCTTCTATCGTAACCAATAGAGACACCAGTCGAACAGACTCGTTGGGCGCGGACCTCCAGCTTACTAGAACTCTTTTCCAGAAGCATAAGTTTATTCTGGGCGTCGAATACCAGCATGTGTTCCGTCAAAATCAGCGCAATGCCGACATCGAAGTCTACCTGGATGACAAGCGAAGGAGTTATAGTTGGGGAGTTTATCTGCAGGATGAGTTTGAGGTCCTTGAGAATTTGAGACTCAGTCTTGGAACGCGCTACGACCGCTTTAGTCTATCCGGGGGGACGATAAATCCCCGCGCTGCCCTCGTCTACCTGCCTTTCGAAAAGACCGTGCTCAAACTTCTCTTCGGTCAGGCCTTCCGTGCTCCGAATGTCTACGAATTGTTTTACAGCACCCCTGCTTCCTCCAAGGCAAGCCGAAATCTCGATCCCGAAACCATCCGGACCGTCGAGTTAGTTGCGCAACAGTACCTCGGGTTTAATCTGTGGGGGGGCGCCAATCTCTATTACCAAAGAATCGATGATCTCATCACTCTGCAACGGGATCCTTCGGATGGGCTTCTGGTCTACAGGAATGTCAGTTCTGTCGAGCAAAAGGGGGTGGAATTCGAATTGGAGGGAAGGTGGGAAAATGATTTTAGAGGTCGAGTGAGTTACGCGTTGCAGAACACAAAAGATCACGAAACGGGCAAGACTCTCACCAACTCTCCCGCGTATCTGGTGAAACTGAACGGGGTGATTCCCCTCCTGAGAGACTACCTCTTGCTAGGTTTGGAAGAACAATATACCAGCCATCGGAAGACTTTAGCCGGAAACCACGTGGGCGGATACTGGGTCACGAACATTACGCTGCTCAACGAGAAACTCGTTAAGGGGTTGGTGATGTCCGCGAGCATCTATAACCTGTTGGGTAAGAAGTACAGCGATCCCGGATCGGGAGAACACGAGCAAGACGCTATAAGACAAGACGGCCGCAGTTTTCGCTTCAAACTGACGTTCAGGTTTTGATGAGAACGGCTATCTTGACGAGAAGCCCCCGGCGTGAGCTTATATCGGTAGTAGCGTCGGAATTCAAAACCTGCCGGATCAACGCCGCCGTGAGTTCGACACAAACTCTACCGCCGATCCAACCAGGGCTGAACGCGACATCTCTCAACCCGCATACGGAGTCGAGAAAACGACCCGGTTGGTTTTTTGGATCACGCGCTCGGGTGCGGGCGGTTCTGTGCATCCTGGCATGGCTCCTGGCCGGCTCGTTGCATGGGATCCACGCCGCCTCCTTCCCAGAATACCAGGTCAAGGCGGCGTTCTTGTATAACTTCGCAAAATTCGTGGATTGGCCGCCGACGGCATTCCGCGCCGGCCAGAACTCCCTGGTCATTTGTGTTGTCGGAGAGGACCCCTTTGGCGCCGCGCTCGACGAGCCGATCAAAGGGCAATCGATCGGGGGGAGAAATGTGGTCGTCAGACGGCTCAAACAGATTCACCGCGATGAGGCCTGTCACCTCGCCTTTATAAGCCGCTCCGAGAGAGACAAGCTGGGGCAGCTTTTGGGCGTCATCAAGGGCTCACCATTCCTGACAGTAGGTGACGAAGGCAATTTCATCGACCAGGGCGGCATGATCAACCTCGTCGTCGAGGAGAGAAAAGTCCGTTTCGAGGTTAATCTTGAGGCGATAGATCGGGCCGGACTTAAGATCAGCCCCGAGCTGCTGCGGCTCGCAAAGACTGTCCGCGAAAGGAGAAAACTCTAGCTTGCAGAGGTTCCGCGACATACCCATCAGACGCAAGCTCACTCTGATCATCATGGCCACGAGCGGCGCGGCGCTCCTGCTGGCTGGCGCGAGTTTTCTTGCCTATGAGTCGGCCAGGTTTCCCCAATCCGTCGCGCAGCATCTCTCTTCACTGGCCGTCGTGATTGGCAACAACAGCGCGGCAGCTATCGTATTCGACGATGAAAATGCCGCCAACGAGATATTAGCCGGGCTCCGAGCCACGCCAAATGTTGTCTCGGGCCACATCTATAGGAAAGATCGGACCGTTTTTGCAGGCTATTCGCGCGCGGGTTGGATAACGCCGCCGCAGTGCCCGACACCATTCGACGATTATCGCGTGGTCGATAAGCACGTGGAGGTGTGCCGCCCCATTATATTCCGCGGAGAACTGTTAGGGACGATTAGCCTAAGATCCGATCTGAGCGAATGGCAGGCGCGTCTGTGGAACTATGGCCAGATCGTTGTCGCCATCCTGGCATTATCCTTTCTCGTGGCGTTTGGCGTGTCGGCGGTGCTGCAGCGCGTTGTGTCCACCCCGCTCCTTTCGCTGGCAAAGTTGGCGAGAAACGTCTCCAACGAGCACGACTATTCGGTCCGGGCGTCTAAAACGAGCCGGGATGAAATCGGCGTTTTGGTCGATGGATTTAATGAGATGCTAGGTCAAATTCAACGGCACCTAAAGCGCGTCACTGCCCTGCGCGAGATAGACCGCGCCATTACCTCGACCTTGGACCTTCAGGCTGTCTTGCACCTGCTGCTGGAAAAAATCGATCTCGTTCTATTTAACAAAGGGAGTGCACTGCTGGAGCCCGTAGCCTGCCGGAACCTGGATGAAGAAGAGTGGAGGGTAGAGCAGTGGAGGGCTGGGCGTGGTATCCCCAACGTGGTATTCGAGACCAGGGCTCCTGTCACGATTAGCAACGTCCAAACAGATCCGCGAAATAAGGACCTAAAGTTTTTCTGTAAATATGGGTTGGTATCTTATCTGGGAGTCCCGTTGATTGTTCAAGACGAGGTCCTGGGGGTTCTTTCTTTCTACACAAAAGAGGAACACGAATTCAGCAACGACGAAATCGAGTTTCTCTCCGCCCTAGCGGCACAGGCGGCCGTGGCGATTCAAAATTCCCAGCTTTATGAGGAGATGAAGGAATTAGCAGCCGATTTGTCGATGTCTAATAAGGTAAAGGATGAATTTCTAAGCGTCATGTCGCATGAACTCAGGACGCCACTCAACGTGGTTATGGGCTACGTCGCGATGATCAAAGACGGTCTATACGGAACGGTCAGTCCGGAACAAGAGAAGGCTTTAGAACAGGTCATGGGGCGAGCTCGGGATCAATTGACCATGATCAGTGGAATCCTGCAGGCGACCCAGATCGAGGCTCAGCGAGTCAAGGCGGAAAACCAAGAGTTCAGTCTCGGCGATTTTCTCGACGATCTGAGGTCCAGTTACGAGGTTCTTTTGGGCAAGGACCTCGCTATCCAGTGGAGCTATTCGGCCGACTTGCCAATGATTACAACCGATCGCGAAAAGCTCAAAATCATACTTCAGAATCTCATTAACAATGCGATCAAATTCACCGAGAGAGGAAGCGTCACGGTATCAGCAAGAATTAGGCAACAGGCATCAGGCAGTAGGCAACAGGAAGAGGATCCCCCCACGCCTCACGCCTCTCGCCTCTCGCCTACCTGGGTGGAGTTCAAGGTGACCGATACGGGAATCGGAATTCCGGAGAGTGCCATGCCTTATATCTTCGAGAAGTTTCGCCAGGTAGACAGCTCGGAGACCAGAGCTTATGGCGGCGTGGGCATGGGGCTTTATATTGTGAAGCAGTACACGGAACTATTGGGCGGGAGCGTTGCGGTAGAAAGCAGTCCCGGTAAAGGGTCGACCTTCACGGTCACGATACCTTGCGTAAGCCATCAGCCCATGATCTCGGTTCCGGAGACCAGCGTGTAACAGCGTCCTTGGGAGTTGGCTATTTCCCCTGTCGCCTGGAGCGGCGTGGCGTCGCCCGGCCCGCCTGCCTCGAAAAAACCGGAAAAGCCCGGTTTGACAATCATCCACGGAAGCGTTTTATTCGCGAGCTATGCGCAGAATCGGAGATCGGTGATGGGGGCAGAATTTTTCGCCTTAACTGCCGCCTTAGGTTGGGCGATCGAAGCGATCCTCGTGCGCAAGGGCGCGCAGTACGCCAGCGTCTCTCTGGCTGCGCTCATGAGCTTTGCCGTCACTGCACTTCTCCTCTGGGCCGTCAACTGGTGGTCATTCCCGCTGAGCCTGCTCTATTCGCCGGCGACCTTCTACTTCATCCTGGGCGGGCTGATCCAACCCGCTTTCGTTCGCTTTCTCCACTATACGGGCATCGTTCGTCTCGGCGCGTCCCGCGCCGGTCCCGTGCGCGGGATTGCCCCGCTGTTCGCCATCATCGTCGCGTTCTTTTTC
The DNA here is from genome assembly GCA_016180805.1 of Deltaproteobacteria bacterium. Lineage (GTDB taxonomy): Bacteria > Desulfobacterota > Binatia > UBA9968 > UBA9968 > 2-12-FULL-57-22. The sequence goes on from JACPAM010000261.1 coordinate 5,662, forward strand.
TTAGGCGAGCGGCCTGGCGTCTCCGTCTACCTGGGAGCGGTCTTGTGCGTCGCCGGGCTCTGGCTTATCTCTTCCCGGCGCCAGGGAGAGACGGATTGGAAAACCATCGATCTCCTTTTTCCGCTGGGGGCAGCGCTCCTGACAGCGGTCTCGCAGAATATCCGCAAGACCGGCCTTCTCATCCTTCCCAACCCGTATATTGCCGCCGCGGTCACGACAACGACCTCGCTCCTGGTTTTTCTCCTGAGCCTCCTTGTGACCCGGCAGATCCGCTCGATCCGGATGGACAGGAGATGCCTGCCCTCTTATGGCAGCGCCGCCGTGATCTCCACCGTAGCGCAAGTTCTCACCTTCATGTCCCTGAGCATGGGACAGGTCTCCGTGGTCGTCCCCCTGGTCAACACCAATCCCCTGTTCATCGTGATACTGAGCGCGCTCTTCCTTAAAGACCTGGAGAAAGTCACCGGCCTCGTGGTTACAGGTGCGATCCTTATCGTCGGCGGCGTCGCCCTGATCACCTATCACTGAGGCATGAGCAGCTCACCGAATTTCTTAAACCTCACAGCCGAGCGAGATGAAAGACCGACATGTCGTGCAAATGGCCCTACTTGCGGCACCTGGGAGGTTCCATTAGTATAATTTTAAGTTCATAGGGAGGTGACGGTATGCGGCAACTTACAGCGCTGCTTTTTTTTCTGGCGAGTCTGTGGATTCCGGGTTTTTCACACGGGGCTGCCTATTATGAAGGAAAGACGTTAACCATCGTGGTCGGCTACAAGCCGGGAGGCGGTTACGACCGATATGCGCGGCTGTTCCAGAAATTTCTGCCCCGGTACATCCCGGGCAATCCGACCGTCGTGATCCAGAACATGCCCGGGGCCAACAGCATCATCGCCGCCAACCACATCTACAGCGTGGCAAAGCCTGATGGCCTTACCATCGGGACTTTTAACAATGGCCTGGTCATCGCTCAACTCACGAAGGTAGAGGGGGTGAGGTTCGACCTCACGAAGATGGCCTGGATCGGCAGCACCGCCAGCGACGCTGCCATTCTCGCCGTGCGCGCGGACGTCCCCCATAAGACCGTCGATGATCTGCGCAAGGCCAAGGAACCGATCGTGATCGGAGCCACCGGGCCGGGAAGCTCGACTTATGACTTCCCCGCGCTCCTCAAGGAATTTGCCGGGCTCAACTTTAAGCTCGTCCCGGGCTACTCTTCGAGCTCCGACGTCATGCTCGCCATAGAGCGCAAAGAGGCGGACGGGCGCGGCGGCTCGTACGCTTCCATCTTACCCTTCATCGAGCGTGGACTGGTTCGTCCCATGATCCGGACACGCGTGGTGGTGCCGGAGATCGAAAAGCTCCCCGTGGACGAAGATCTGGCGGCGAGCGCCAAGGGGAAAGCGATCATGGCGGTCCGCTCGACACCCGAAATCATCTACAGGCCGTACGCGGCTCCTCCGGGAACTCCCGCCGAGACGATGAAGATCCTGCGCGACGCCTTTGCCAAAGCGTCCAGGGATAAAGATCTCCTGGCCGAAGCTAAGAAGACCAAGCTGCCCATCGACTTCGTGGCAGCGGAGGATGCCGTGAAAGTCGTTCAGGAGGTTCTTCGCCAGCCGCCGGAGATGGCGCAGGAGATCACCAAATACATAAAATTCGGAGATTAAATCTTGCTCGACGCCTTCATCCTCGGACTTGCCACTATCTTTCAATGGCAGACGTTTCTCATCATGCTCCTGGGGATCTTCCTGGGTTTCTGGGTGGGCCTCCTGCCAGGGTTAGGGGGATCGACCACCCTCGCCCTCATGCTCCCCTTTATCTACAAGATGAGCCCAGTGGAGGCATTCGCGTTTCTGCTGGGGATGCACTCGGTTGTCGCCACGACAGGAGACATCACCTCCGTCCTCTTCGGCGTTCCCGGCGAGGGAACCACAGCGGCCACGATCCTGGACGGCCATGCGATGGCCAAGAAGGGGGAGGCGGGTAGGGCTCTAGGCGCGGCGCTGATGAGCTCCCTCGTCGGCGCCCTCATCGGCGCCTTCGCGCTGGCGCTTTCGATTCCCGTGGTGCGACCCCTCGTCCTTACCTTCGGCGCGCCGGAGCTTTTTATGCTCGCCGTCGTGGGCATCGCTTTCATCTCATCCCTCAGCGGCCAGGGAGGACGCGCTCTGCTGCGGGGCATCCTCGGCGGCCTTTTGGGGCTTCTCATCGCGATGGTGGGCCAAGATCCCCAGGCCGGTGTCCAGCGTTTTACTTTCGGGCAGCTCTATCTCTGGGGCGGCCTCGATCTGGTTCCTGTCCTGGTCGGACTCTTCGCGATCCCTGAGATTATCGATCTCGCGATCCGGGGAACGGCCATTGCCGGCGATCTTCCCAAGGAGAACCTGAGCAGCGGGGTTTGGGAAGGAATCAAGGATACCTTCCGCCATTTCTGGCTCACGGTCCGGTGCAGCCTCATCGGCACCTTCATCGGCATCATGCCCGGCCTGGGCGGAGGCGTGGCTCAGTGGATCTCTTACGGTCACGCCGTGCAAAGCGCCCGGGGTGACGAAGAACGGCGCGGTTTCGGGAGGGGCGATGTGCGAGGGGTGCTCGGGCCGGGGGCTGCCAACAACTCTAAGGAGGGAGGAGCGCTCATTCCCACGATCGCGTTCGGGGTTCCAGGGAGCTCGGCCATGGCCATTCTCCTCGGCGCCTTCTTCCTCCAGGGAATCATGCCCGGCCCGGACATGCTCGACAAGTATCTCGTCGTCACATTTTCCATGGTCTGGACGATGGTTGTCGCCAATATCATCACCGTGGCCGTCAGCCTGATCTTCCTCAATCAACTCGCCAAGCTCACCCTGGTGCGCGGCTCTATTCTGATTCCTTTCATCCTCTTTCTCGCCTTCATCGGCGCCTATACTTCCAACAACCATCTGGGAGACTTACTGGTTCTGCTCGTCTTTGGCCTTCTCGGTTATGCGATGATTTGCTGCGGCTGGCCCCGGGCGCCGCTGGTTCTCGGGTTTGTCTTGGGTAAGATCGCCGAGAACAACTTCTACATCTCCACCATTCGATACGGCTCCTCCTGGCTTCTTCGGCCGGTGGTCTTGATCCTGATTATTCTGACTGTGGTCGTCCTTCTCTATCCCTTCATCCGCTTCGAGAGAAAAGGGGCCTCGGAGGGAGATGCGACGGCATGAAAACCGCGCTCAATCTACGCTTTCTGCTCGCCTTCGCCGCCGCGTTGGCAGCGTTCTATGCCCTCTACGCCTCTTTGCATTGGCCGTTTCGAGCCGCCCTATTCCCCAGGGTCATTGGAATTCCCCTTCTTCTCCTGGCCCTCGCCGAGATGCTTTTAAGCGTATTACGCGAAGAAAAAGAGAGAGAGGGCCATGCGGTAGATTTTGAGCTGACGACGGATGTCGACCCGGTAGTGGCGAGAAAGAGGACTTTAGCGATTTTAGGCTGGATCGTTGGGTTTCTGCTCTTGATCGTTTTAACCGGGTTTCCGATTGCGGTCCCGCTCTTTGTCTTTCTCTACCTCAGGATAGCAGGGAGAGAAGGGTGGGTGTTGACTATTCTGATAACAGGGGTCTCCTGGCTTTTCATGGACGGACTGTTCAACCGACTCCTCCACCTCCCGTTTCCTCAGGGCTGGCTTTTCGCGCTCTGGAGTTAACGCGGCGGGGCAGAAAGGCGAGCCGGTTCTTTTTCCCACATCAACAATGACTCCCGCTGCGTTTCTGAGAGTTCTCAAGCAACCCCGTCATTACTTTTGACCCGATGGCAACCCCTAAGCCTGATTCGATCTGGACCCCTACATTCGCTTTACTGTGTTTAGCCCAGTTCCTCGGCTACGCGCAGCACTCTGTGCTCACGCCCACCTTTCCACTTTATGTTACCCACCTCGGTGGCTCGCCTTTCGTGGTCGGATTGGTCCTCGCCTCCTTCGCCGTGACCAGCGTGCTTTTCCGCCCGCTTATTGGCTACTGGGCAGATAGTTGGAACGAGGCGGGGGTGTTGGTTTCGGGCCTACTCTTTCAAGGCGCCAGCATACTCTTATGTTTCATCCCCGTTGTCGAGGCCACGATGCTCGCTAATGGGCTTAGAGGAATCGGCTGGGCTGGACTGAATACCGGAGGGTACTCCCTGCTGGCGTTGACTGCACCCGCGGCGCGGCGAGGAGAGGCCGCAGGTTATTACAGCGGGGTGCAGAGCAGCGCTGCCATTCTATTTCCTGCCGTAGCGCTCTGGCTGATCGATGCCCCTTCGGGCGGTTTTCGAGTCGTGTTCGTCATGGCCGCAGCGCTCGCCGTCATGGGCGCGGGGGCCGGCGTGGGTCTGGGCCGCTACGCCCCTCGTGCCGCTCGCGCGCCACAACTTGACGGCTCGAGCTCGTCGCGGCTCGGAATCTTCACCCTTCTGGAGCGAGATGTTTTTCTGGCCTCGGTTTTGCTTTTCTGTTTGCACCTCTCTCTTCCCGCCGTCACCAGCTTTCTCGTGCTCTACGCCCGTGCAATAGGGATCGGCAACGTCGGGTGGTATTTTGTGGTGAGCGGGGCGACGAGCCTTCTCTCCAGGCCCGTGCTCGGCCGCGTCTCCGACAAGATCGGGCGGGGCCGCGCCCTCGTGGCGGGCTTTGCGCTGCAGATGGTAGCCCTGTTACTGCTCAACGCGGCCTCCAGTCTCACGGGGCTATTGATCTCAGGGGTGCTTTACATGCTCGGCTTTGGCATCGGTAGCTCGACAACCCTGGCGCTTGCCGTGGAACGAGCCAACCCTCAACGCCGGGGCAGGGCGATGGCGACGTTTTCCGTTGCGTTCCCCCTGAGTGCCGGGGTCGGAGCGCTGTTGACCGGAAGCGCCGTTGAAGTAGCGGGCTACTTCTGGATGTTTCTGATCATGGCGGGGCTGGGAGCCTCAGGCCTCGTGCTTACGCTCACGAACTGGCCTAGCCTGAAGTAAGGCAAAAACTTACGGTGCTGGCTGAGAGCGCACGGATCGGCCGGGATTTCTTGTCTACGGAACCAGTCCCTTGAAAAACCCTTCCCTTTCCACCTCATCGAGAACCGAATGATCGACAAATTCCTGAAGCTTGCGACCTCTGACCTCCGGGTTCCTCTCGGCATAAAAATCTAACGTATCGTTGATGCCGGCCACGTTAACCCGCGGAGGAAGGGAAAACCGAGGCGCAAAATAGTCGTAGGTGGCATTAAGAACTTCCGAGTCATCCAGACGCATCCTTTTTGCAAAAACCCTAAGGCTTCTTTCCCGATCCGTCTTCAAGATATGGACGGCCTCGGCATAGGCCTTGAGAAATTGCTTAACGAGTTCCCGGTTTTCGCGCAGATAGCTGCGACGGACATAGACAGTGGACTGAGAGAAATTCGCCTTCATCTCTCCCATATCGGCGAGAACTCGATAACCCGCTTTTGCGGCCTTGGTCAGATGCGGCGGGGCGAGAAAAGTTGCATCGATCCTTCCAACCGTCAGAGACAACAGACGCGTAGGTGCATCTCCGCCGACGATGACCGTGACCTCCTGCTGCTTGATTCCCCACTCCTTGAGGGCAAGCTGGAGGGCAAGATCATTGGACCCGCCAAAGTTTAGGATACCTATTCTCTTTCCGCGCAGCTCTTTTGGGGAGTAAATCTCGGGTCTCGTAACAAACGAGTAAGGAAACTTATTGTAGGATGCGGCGATGATGACGATGTCCGAGCCCCGCGCGGCGGCCAAAAGCGGCGCAGTCGCCGAGCCTGTGGCCAATTGGGTGCTGCCACCGAGCAGCGCAGCCACAGAGCGAGAGCCTCCCGTGATCATTACTAGATCCGCGTCAAGTCCGTATTTTTCAAATATCTTGAGATCCTTTGCCACCCATGTCGTGCTCTGAAATCCCGATAAGCCGCCAAAGTCTGCGACGATCTTGTCCGCAGCCTGCAGAGCGGAAAAGGAGATCAGAAGAAAAACAAGGGACCCTAGTAACCAAACCATAATTCCCTCGAAAGCTCCTCGGCGGCCGAGCCGTCAGGCCGCGGCCGACGGACTAAGCTCCCTCGCGAAGCGCGCTCTCGGCTGCGGCCGATGGGTCCCTGCCATGAGTCGTGCCGCTTGTAATCGGACGTCCGCAGCCTCGCTCGCCCCGTGGAGTGCGGTCTTGACCAAGAGGGTGGTTCCTTGACCGCGCAGTTACTCAACGGGGCTCGCGCTCCCCTCGGTCGCAGACAAACACGTCCGCGGCCTTCCTCCTCGTCCCCCTCAGGCTGCAAAGGCAAAATGTGCCGGTGGAGGAGGCGGCTCGGTCGCCGGCCTACAACGTCTTTCGCCCGCTCTGCTTAAACTTCTCCCCTGTTTCGTAGTACCGCCCCTGAACCGCCAGAGCTGCCTCCCCCTGCTCCTCCTCCGTCCAATAGCCTAGCGGATACCCAAACCAGGGCTCCTTGAGATGAAGCTCTGGCAATCCCAGCTCTTTCCACAAGACCATGGCCTTCTCCATAAACTCTCGTGTGGGTAAAGACAGGGGCGGATAAGGCCATTTGCGGGTGGCGTCCACCAGGAGCACAGAGGCTTCCGCCTCAAGCTTCTCTGAAGCTAGCGCATCCTTTTCGGCCCACGGAGGTACGATGGAGGGATCCAGGGCTGTTGCCACACCCGGGGCAACGCGTACGTCACGATGGGGCTGCATCCGATAGGCCAGCGCCCAAAACACGGCATCAGGGTCGGAAGGGTTGATATCGTCGTCGACCACGACAGCCAGCTTGGAAACGACCCTTCTTCGGTGCAATGCTTCGAGAACCTGCATCGGTTCGTCGGGTTTCTCTTTTTTGAAGCTGACGACGCACACTCCAAAGCTACCTGCCGACTCCGGAAAGTAAACTCCTTTCAGCCGATCTCGCAACCCAAGCTCTTGCTCAACCACTCGTCGCACGACACCTTGCTGTGCGATCTGGCGGATCTTGCTGCTCTCGCTGGGCGGCATCTGGCTTAACATGGCTTCGTAAATCGGGTTCCGACGATGGGTGATGCAGGTCACCTCCAGAAAGAACGTCGGCCCACGCCGAGCCATATAGCCGGGATATTCTCCGAACGGCCCTTCCAACTCGATAGCGTCGGTGGGGATCACCCCTTCGATGACGATTTCAGCCTCAGCCGGAACCAAAAGGTCCACGGTCCGACAACGCACCAGCTCCACTGGCTCTCCGGCCAATCCTCCGGCGATATCGTACTCGCTCACGTCGACTGGAACCTTGGCCACGGCAGTATAGATGAGATGGGGGGCCGAGCCGATGACCACAGCGACCGGCATCTCACGAATTCCCAGCTCCCGATAGCGAAGCCAGTGCAGGCGAAGCCCGTGATGAGGGGTGTTCACATGACAGCCCAAACGCCTTGGGGCCTTGAGCTGCCCTCTGTAGACGGCGATATTGAACACGCCGGTTTCCGGGTGTTTGGTTATCCATTGAGAGGCCGAGGTGTAGGGCGCGTTGTCAAATCCCGGTGTAGAGATGGGAATTGGCAGGAGGTCTAGCCCTTGTTGGTTAAGATACTCCCCTTCTAGCACCACCTCTTGCACAGGCCCCTTGTCCACGACAACAGGCTGGATCGGCCGTGCATAGGCATCCGCCCAGTGCTGGGGAATCTCCTCAGGCCGACACTTAAGACCGAGGGCATAGATCGACCGAGTGCCGGCCACGCAGGCCACGGCGACAGGGATGTCGTAGCTCCGGCCCCGGCTGTCCACCACATTCTCAAACAGGAACGCCTTTCGCTCCGCCTCGGGAAGTCCCCGATATTGGAGACGGACCAGGGGATGAAGCTCCGTATCCTTGTTGATGGGCCGCGTCACCCGCACGAGCTCGCCGTGCTGTTCCAGAGCCTTGAGGTACTCCTGTAAGTTACGATAGTAAGCGCGCTCACTCATGGTCTGAATTTACAATCTCCTACTCATGATCGCTCTCTCATGATCCAAGGTCGGCACGGGTTTCGTCGATACAGGCGGAAACTAGCCGATCATGACGTGCGATGTCAACCTCGGAGAAGTCTGAGCCCGCATCCCCACTAAATTAAAGATTAAAAGCGCCCCTCTTGCTCCAACTTTTTCACAAACCTGTCATCGATAAGATCTTCTGCCTTCAGGCGCCGGATATTCTCGTTGGTAGTGCCCAGGAGTCCGATGGTACTACGAATCCCTTCAACGTTTGGATAAATGCGCCGCTCATATAGGTTGATCACCCTCTCATAACCTTCTGACGCATCCTCCACCCGAGGCAGACGTAACCCCTTGGCTAAACTCTTCATGACCAAGGGCTTGTTTGCAGCCTCCAGAACGAAGCCAACTGCCTCCACCAAAGCTCTTAGGACTCTCTCGACTAGGTCAGGGGAAGAATGGATAAATCTACGTTGTCCCAGCAGTGCGGTGTTTTGGTACGGGATGCCAAGTTTGGCGAGATCGGCAAGAATACGGAATCCTTGCCGTTCCAGGAGAGAGCCGAAAGTATAACCTAGATAGGAACCATCAATCATCCGAGCGGCAATTGCCTGTGCAAGAACAGCCTCGTCGCCTATAATCCTAAATCTTATATTGTCTCTCTTCGGGTCAAGCCCCCAATGGCTCAAGGCCAGCATCGTTCGCATCCAAATGCCCCCTCCAATGCTCTGGACTCCGATGGTCATCCCCCTTAGATCCATAGGGCTTTTGATCGCAGGACTAACAACGAAAGTGCCTTCAAGTTTATGGATGAGGCTTGCAACGAAAACCGCATCCAGCCCTGCCGCGATCGCGCCGAGAGTGGCGCCGGTAGCCGCTCCCCAGTAGAACTGAGAGTCGCCGCCAGCCAAGGCCGCTAGGGCCACCGGACCACTCACCCTAACGAGTTTCACATCTAATTGGTGCTTAGGAAAGAACCCTTGATCCTGGGCGACAAAGAGCGCGGTCTCCCTTTCGCTGAAGCTGCCAAATGTGATGACTACCGTGGCAGGGGCAGACGCTGCTTCTGCGACTGAGGAATTAATAGAAATAAGGAGAAAGAGCCCAAACGCCAAACACCTAACGGCGGCCATCACCTCACCTTTTTCCTCATCTCAGGTAAAAAACCGCTTTCCTCAAGACTCCTAACGAAGCTGGCGTCAAGTACCTGGTTCAGATCCACCTGCCCAACCGTCGGGTTCACACGGGCGACAATTCTTTGGATTCTTCTCCAATCTTCCACATTGGGGACCACGCCCAAGGTATTCATGATGCGCAAAACCCTATAAGATGCCTCCGCATCCTCGGACTTAGAAAAGCGCAGGTTCCTTTTGAGAATCTCCTTGACGTCCTCCTTGTGACTCGGATCGTGAATCAACACGACCGCGTTGATCATACCCTGAATCAGGCGCACGACAACATCTGGCGATTTGACTATGAAATCCTTTGGAGCACAGAGGACATTCGACTGGAAAGGGACTTCAAGCTGCCCTCCTAAGGACCGCAAGCCTGCCCTTCTTGCCATATCGCCGAAGCTGGGAGGTAAAACCGCGGCATCGACATTTCCAGATATGAGAGCCTGAGTCACGGTAGGTATGTCCCCAACGATCCTCATTCTCAACTGGTACCTGTCTGGATCTATCCCAAGATTTTCTAGAACGACCATTGTCTGCAGCCATAAGCCACCGCCGACACTTTGAACCCCGAAAACTTTCCCCCGGAGCTCATCGAGAGACCTGATCTCCTTTTGCACCACCAACTCTCGGGGCAACCTATTTGTAGTACTCGCAACACAACTGAGCTTTAGTCCTCCGGAGGCGGCGCTCAGGATACTGGAGGGTGCTGACCAGACTACCTGCACGCTCCCGGATGCTACGGTTGCCATGATCAGCGGCCCGGTGCGCACCTGAAGCATTTTCACATCCAGCCCATACTTTTTGAACAAACCTTTCTCAATTCCAACCCACATGTGAGCAACGCTTTCACTGTGCCCGCCATAGGCCACGAGAACTCGCTCTTGGGCGCGGGCTGGAGAGACCGCAAGGACACCATGGATAACGGGAAGGACATTCACAAAAAGCCAGATCGCCCTAAAAGACTTCATAACTCTTCGTCCCTCCCTAAGCCGACTTTCAAGGGCCTCAGGCGCCCACCGTTCCTGTGCTTCCTTTTCCTTTACCCTCTCTGAATGAGTGGAAGATCATCGGATTGCTTTTTCGATAAAGCTACTTTTTGTAATTGGGCCGCAACGGTTACCGGGAGAAGATTTAAAGTGATGGCGATGACGAGCAAGGAGCCAGGTTTCATCTAACGGCTCTTGTCCTTTAGAGCGCGATAGATTTTTTCAGCGGTGATGGGCAGCTCGAACAAGCGCACCCCAACGGCATCCGCTACAGCGTTGGCGATGGCGGCAGGGGGGCTGTTGTTCGCCAGCTCGCCAATGGCCTTAGCCTCGTAAGGAGCCAGCCCGCCGCCCGAGCGCACGAGCACCGTCTTCAGTTCAGGAATGTCCGCGGCCGTGGGCAGCTTATAGTCCCCGAGGTTCGCGTTGGTCACGCGGCCGCCCTCCATGACCAACTCCTCCGAGAGGGCTTGGCCTAATCCCATCACTACGCCGCCGTCGATCTGGCCTTGATGGGTGATAGGGTTCATGATGGTGCCCACGTCGTGGGCGGTGACGAAGCGGTGCAGCCGAATCTCGCCTGTCTCCGGGTCGACCTCCACCTCGGCTACCTGGGCGCAGATGAAGGTTAGATCCGTAGGCTCCGGCGGGTCCTCCTCGACGGTGACTGTGAGAGGAGCACCGGACTGAGCGACGACTCTCCTCAAGCTGACTTGCTGGCTGGGGTCTTCCCGAAGCCAGAATTTGCCGTCGCCGTAGTCCGCTTCCTCCGGCCGGCATTCTAACATGCGAGCCGCTTGGGCCAGTAGCTGCGTCCGTAGCTCGTCACATGCCTGAGAGACGGCGCGGCCGGCGACATAAGTAACCCGGCTGGCGCGGGCACCGCTGTCGTAGGGGGCGATGTCGGTGTCGCCCACCGTAACCCGCACCTGCTCGATAGGCACCTGCATCTCTTCAGCCACAAGTTGTCGCAAGATGGTGTGAGTGCCCGTGCCTTGGTCGAAGGTAGGGCTTAGCACCGTGAGGCTGCCGTCGCGTTCGGCCGTAAGGATGATTCCGGTCGCGCCGCCGCCGATGTGCCTTCCGAAGAGGGCAATGCCGCGGCCGTAGTTCGCGCCGGGCTTGCGCCGCTTCCAACTTGCAGCGTCCAGCGCCGCCTGAAGGACCTCACGAAACCGTACGCTGCGCAGCCGCTGGCCTATGCCGTCCTCCTCGCCTTCGCCGATGAGGTTCCGCAACCGGAACTCGGCTGGGTCCATGCCTAACTCCCGGGCAATGATGTCCATATGCGACTCCAGTGCAAAGCAGGCCTGCAGGGCCCCAGGCGCCCGGAAATAACCGCCCGGCACCGTATTGGTGTAAACTTGAAGGAATTCGCAGGAGGCATTCTCAACGCGGTAAAGCCAGCCGGCATAATGCCACGTGGCTAGAGTGGCGTTGGCCTTGAGGGCGCCGTAGGCGCCGCTTGCGTGGACGGCCCGGAGAGTGCGGGCCACGATGCGGCCGTCTCGCTTCACGCCGCTTCGCACGGTAATCACCGTGGGATGGGCGGGGTTGCGCGCCATCAAGTCTTCCGCGCAACTCATGACTATCTTCACCGGGTGTCCCGACTGCTCGGCCAGGAAGTAGGCAACGGGCAGATCCGAAGCGTCGCCCTTGCCGCCGAACTCCCCGCCCACGCTGACCACGTTGATGCGGATGCGCTCCTCGGGCTCGCCTATGGCCTTGGCCAACTGAGCGCGGGTGGCGAACGGGTGCTTATTGGACGCCCACACTTGGATGCGGCCATTTGGGTCGATGGCAACCACCCCGGCGTGAGGCTCGATGTACCCCTGGTGCCGAGCAGGGATGCGAAATGTGTGCTCCAACACCAGGTCCGCCTCCCGAAAGCCCTCCTCTACGTCACCCTTGCGCCAGGCCAGGCGGGTAAGCCCGTTGCGCACATCCAAGGCCAGCCGCGCTTTAGGAGCACCGTCATACCCGGCCACGTCTTCGTGGATGCGAGGGGCGTCAGGCTCCATAGCCTCCAAGGGATCGAAGAGCGCTTGCAGTTGCTCGTACTCCACTTCGATAAGGCCCACGGCTTCCTCGGCGGCATCGGGTGTGTCGGCAGCCACGGCTGCCACCCTATCGCCCACGAAGCGCACCCTCTCCCAGCAGAGGACGGGCATGTCGCGGATCAATTTGCCC
>JACPAM010000262.1 GCA_016180805.1 Deltaproteobacteria bacterium
CCTTCCTTTTCTTGCGAAGCGTTGGGGAAACCGTTACTCTTGGTACGAATGAACAAGGCTCGCTTTGGTTTCCTGGTTTCTCTCTTGAGCTTGCTGGTTGGCTGCCAGGTCGCGCCGATTACGGGCAGAAGCCAGCTTATGCTGATCTCGGAGAGCCAGGAGGTGGGGCTCGGTGAAGAGGCCTACCGCCACACTCTGCGTGACAGCGTTCTCTCCCGTAACCCCGAGGCTCTTAGGCTCGTGCGCAAGGTCGGTGAAAGGATCGCCCGGGCCGCCAACAAGCCCGAATACCGCTGGGACTTCCAGGTCATCAATGACCCGGAGATGGTCAATGCCTTTGCCGTGCCGGGAGGCAAGGTCGCCGTGTTTACGGGAATCTTTCCCGTGGCGCGCGATGAGGCGGGCCTGGCCGTGATCCTCGGTCACGAGGTGGCCCATGCGCTGGCGCGGCATGCGGGCGAGCGCATGAGCCAGTCCATGCTCGTCCAGCTCGGCGGCCTGGGGCTTTCGGCCGCTCTCGGCAGCAACCCGCAGCTCGCCAATCAGGTCCTTCAGGCCTACGGTCTGGGCGCCGGGTTGGGGCTGATCCTTCCCTTCAGTCGCTCGCAAGAGTCGGAGGCGGATCGGATCGGGCTCATTCTCATGGCCAAGGCTGGCTATGACCCACGGGTTTCGCTGGAAGTTTGGCAGCGGATGGAAAAAAAGGAGTCCGGCCGGGATCGCGGCGCGCCACCGGAGTTTCTCTCCACGCACCCCGGATATGAAACGCGCACGCAACAGCTCAGAGCTTGGATCCCCGAAGCGCTCAAATACTACGAGCCGGCAGAGCGGACCGTGGAGAGCCTTCCTTCCGCAGAGGTCTTGGATTCTGCGCCGGCCAAGGCAGAGCGGGAGTTGCTCAAGCGCATCCAGGCGATCAACCGGCAGGCTGAAGATTCCCGGGGCGAGCGGGCGGTCGTCGAGGCGATCGGCTACGGCTTGCGTATGAACGCTTCGGTGGTCTATCAAGAGCGGCAGCAGCTCAGGATGGGATACGGGCAGTACGCTGCTCTCCGGGCGCTATCGAGTCTCGGAAGGTCCCCATTACAGCGGGTTGTGGCGGACTACGGAAAGGGGCTGAGCTGGTCGGATATGGCGCAGAATCACGGCACCAGGCTCACCGAGCTGCTTTCGTGGATGGGAGAGCTTCGGCGCACGGCCGCCGCGTTTCACGGCCAGCTCCGCTCGACGCCGCAGAGTCCGCGGTTTCGAACAAGGTAGTGGTGCGAGCAAATCCCAAAGCCACGGACGTAAGTCCGTGGGAAGGGGTTTACTGACAGATCTCCTTCGATCGGGCTTCGTGCTTGGCGGTCCAAGCGCCCACTTCCTTGTAGAACTTAATTGCCCCCGGATGATACGGAGCGGTAAAATTGGTGATCGCCTGAGTCTCTTTCGTCCACCGCTTTAGCAGCGGGTGCTTGGGTTGGATCTCGCCGAGGTTTTCCCACCATGTCTTTACAAGGGTATACACGGTTCTCTCGCTCACGTGCGTCGAGCCTGCCAGCGTGAGCGGATAGCCGATCATGGTGGTGCCCTCTTTGACACCGGTGGTGGCCGGCCCTTTCGCGACCGAAGCACCCACTTTGACGAGAATTTTGTTGGCAGCCTCGGTGTTCGGTACGCTCAGGAAGCGAATGGGCTCACGGGCGTTAGCCTCCTCATTGATGGCGATGCCCACTCCCGTGTTGGTTGCATCGACTCGCCCTTCCACAACGGCCCGCGTGCCATCGGCCATGTTCGATACCCGAACCTGGATGATATCGCTGGGCTTCACTCCGGCAATTTCAAGCGCGGCGTTCAGGAAGGTCTGGTTGGCGGCATGACCGCCGTAATCCCACGCCAGGCGCTTTCCCCTAAGGTCTTTGAGCTCCTTGATATCGGATCTATCACGAACGAATATCCCGGTGAAAAACGGGAAGACGCCTCCGGAAACTACGCGGAGGGCCGGACTCGGCTTCTCAAAGTTGCCGGTTCCGGTCATGGCCATGTAAGAATCGATAGTGTTGATGATCCCGAACTCCAGTTCCCCATTCTGCAAGAGCGAGATCCATGCGTTGGGTCCACTATGGGGCTGAACCTTAACGGAGATCGGGGTGTGATTGCTCCCGACCGCAGCCAAAGCTGTGCCCATGGCATGAGCGCCGGTCCCGGTCGGGTTGGTCCCGATCGTCGTGGTGCGCGGGAGGTCGGCACTCGTGTTGCGCACCGGACTGCAGTCCACCTTCGCTCCGCGAGCCGGGCCCGCATCGAGCAGAATCAAGGCAGCTAAAGTCGTAAGAATCGCGGTGATGACGCCGTTTGTCGACTTGGTTTTCATTGTTGTTCCTCCTCGATCCCGTGCCGGTCCCCGTTCCAGAGCGTCAAGCTTGCCTGCGCGAGCGCGCAAGCAGGCGGCCATCAGAGAAAGCAGACTGGCGCAGTCTCCCTCTTTTCCTGGGGAGCGTATCCGATGATGAGCTGTCATGTCAACTGACCCGCTCCACGCTGTATCGCTTGCGTTTCACCTGGCCTTATGGGTCGGGCTCATTTGTGGCTTAACCGATAAGAGAAGTCGACCCGGGCCGTACTGCCGGCGTCGACCGTGACCCTGAAGGGCCTGGTCCCCAAGGTTTCATGCCAGGCCTCTATTTCGTAGGTGGCAGGGGGTACGTTGCCGATAACAAATTCTCCTTTTTTGTCCGTTACGGCGAAGTGGGGCGAGGGGGTCACCACGATGTAGGCCCTCATCCAAGTATGTAGGACATCGCAATCGATGGTGATGATTCCCTCTCGGGCAAGACGCTTCTTGACCCTCCGCCATTTGGGAAGGCCAACGTTAAAAAGTGTTTCAGTTCCAAGGCGAGCATGGACATTGTGGAGAATGGGGTCGCCGTTTAAAAGCAACACTTCGCTTCCTATTAGGCCCGCCTGGACACGAGGGACAAAGGCGCAGTTTCTGTTATCGAGAACGAGTTCTTTTGCCTGGTTCTTCATTCCTTCGTGCCGGGATCCGCGGGCAGTGATGACAACATTTTGGACACCTCCGTCGCGCGTGATAAGCAAACTCTCATTGGGGACCTGAGCTCCGCAGAACTCCCGGTTCTTATAGACCTTGAGGGGCGGCGGCCTATCAAAATGGCCTTCTACCCTCACCTTACCCACGATCGTGCCTCCACTCTTAAATGGAGCGGTCTCTCCGGCAGCGCCTGCCTCGAAGAAGCCGTAGGGTAGGACCACCGCAAGCAGGCCGGCTATCAAAGCCGATCCATGGTTCATTTTGTTTCCCACCTATAATTCTTGAGGTTCCAGGGACAAACTCCGCCGCAGCTAACCACGGAGAAACAGCTTAACCCTTTTTGCTCTTTGAGTGTCAAGGAACGTAGACATTGAATAGGAATCGCCCGCCCCAAAGCTTGACGACTTTTTTTGGGAAGGCCGCGTCGCCTTTGACATTGGGGAGAATTCCAGATAGACAACATGCTAAGGAGTCTTTCGCGAGAGGATGGAAGAACGGGACAAGCCCATAAGCGAGCTTCGATTACTTGGCCAAGAAATGCACCCTGAAGGGTGCATTTCCTTTTTCAGGATTGGAGGTTTCTAAGTTGCGCGAGCAGTTGGAGATCCTGGCGTCGCTCCAGGAGGTCGACCGCGAAATTCGAGGCAAGAATCTTACCAAAGACACGCTCCTGGCGGAGCTTAAGAAGGACGAAGGAGAGCTTCACGCCCACCAGGCCGAGGTGGCTACGCTCAAGGCCGAATGGACGGAGAAAGATAAGCTCAGGGAGGAGAAAGAGCGCATCCTGCAGGAGGAGGGCCGCAAGGCGATGGAAAAACGGATGCGGCTCAACCGAATCAAGAACATCAAAGAACTTCAGGCCCTGCAACGGGAAATCGACCAGATCAAGGAAAGCAATGCGCAGCTCGAGGAGGAGTTGATGAAGATCCTCGAGGAGCTGGAGGCCTCTGGGGCTCAGTTGAAGGCAAAGGGGGAGGAGGTCGAGAAGCTGGAGGGGGCGTGCGGGGAAAAGCGAGCGCAGGTTGAGGCCGAGCTGGCGGGGATCGAGCAGGCGATGGCGGAAGCCTCGAAGAGCCGTCAGGCAATCGCGGCACGGCTCAACGGAGATTTGATCGAGCGCTACGAACTCATTTTTTCCCGCCGCGGAGGTGTGGCCGTGGTTGGGGTCTCTGAGGGAATCTGTCAGGGATGCCACATGAACATCCCGCCACAGCTTTGGAACGAGATCATCAGGAGCGAGCGGCTCATTTTTTGCCCCAGTTGCCATCGCATTCTTTACCATAAGCCAGCGGTATCAGGCGACAAGCGGGTCTAAGCGGCATGTCCGATGCTCCCCGAGGGGAATGGCTCCTCATGGTGGATGGTGCGGCGCGGGGGAATCCGGGGCAGGCGGGGTGCGGCGCCGTCATCTACGATGAGACCGGAGCGGTCCGGGAGGAGCTGTGCCGCTATCTCGGGCAAACCACGAATAACGTCGCCGAATACGAAGCCCTCCTGATGGGCCTGGAAGCGGTGCATCGCCTGGGAGTGAAGCGGGTCGTTATCCGGAGCGATTCGGAGCTCCTCGTGCGGCAGCTAAACGGCCGGTATCGGGTCAAAGACGAGAAGCTCAGGAAGCTCTATGGCCGCGCGGTAGCGTTGTTGCAGCGGCTCGAAGCGTATCGTATGATTCATGTACCGCGCGAGAACAATCGGCTGGCCGACCGGTTGGCAAATCGTGCCATTGACAGGGCTTTACATAAGGGATCAAGAGATCAAGGGATCAAGGGATAAAATCTCAGCAACTCTGTCGGGCTAAAGTGGATCAAGCGGTCGCTCTCAGCCTTAGGCTGAGAGAGGAAAGTCCGGACTCCACAGGACGGGGTGGCCGTTAACGGCGGCCCCGAGTGATCGGGGGAAAGTGCCACAGAAAAAATACCGCCGTCCGCCTCAGGCGGGGGGTAAGGGTGAAAAGGTGAGGTAAGAGCTCACCGGTCTGCCAGTGATGGTGGATGCCAGGCAAACCCCACCCGGAGCAAGACCAAATAGGAGGGTTGGGTGGTCCGCCCGTGGCCCTCGGGTTAGGTCGCTGGACCCTGTGAGCAATCACAGGGCAAGATGAATGATCGCGATGGCTCTTGGTAGGAGTCAAGACAAAATCCGGCTTATCGATCCACTTTAGCCCACCTTGGCGCCCTTTCCGAAATAGATCGACGGGGTTTCATTGCCCGTTCGGCAGCCCAGGAGTTTCAATTTGAGCCGGTAACCCTGTTACTCTGTGACCGCCGGTTACTGCTTTCAATATATTGTGTTTTATTCCAATTAAACGCTTCAATCCTTCTATATCTTGTGATTTCTCCTAGATTTTCGGTCTCTTATACTATTGGCTTGGGCAAATTTTTTTGTTGACAGATTGGTTTCCTAGGGCTATAAGTTGCTCCGAGTGGGATAAAGTGGGATAACTTCCCATATCCCGGCCGGGGCCATGTTTCGCGGTAGTTACCAGCATACGGTTGATTCCAAGGGGCGCTTAAGCATCCCCGCCAAATTCCGCGAAGTCCTTCTGGGCAAGGGCGACGATCGCATCGTGATCACAAACTTTGTGGTCGACGGCGCGCGCTGCCTCGATGTCTATCCGCTCGACGAGTGGATGCGCTTCGAAGAGCAGATCCAAAGCAAGCCGAAGTTCGAGCGGCGCATGGTTCTGTTTCAAAATTATTACCTGAGCGGCGCGTGCGAGTGTCTCGTGGATAAACAGGGGCGCATCCTGATTCCGCCGCTGCTGCGCCAGTACGCGAATCTGAAGCGCGACGTCGTTCTGGTTTCGGCGTTGGAAAAGTTTCGGGTGTGGGATCAGGAAGCGTGGAAGAAAATGTTCGCCGAGGCCGAGGAGAAGTTGATGCAGGATCCCGATTTTCTGAACGACCTAAACCTATAGCAGCTCGGCCCAGTCGGAGCGTCGTGGCTCTCAAGCGAAAGGAGGAAAGGCATGCTGCAGCGAAAGGTCATCCAAGATATCTCGGTCATCGATATCTCCGGGGACATCGATTTCCGCGAGATGATCCGGATCAAGGACGTGATCGGCTCCTTGATCGAGAAAGACCAGACCAAGGTCGTCCTGAACCTCAAAGCCGTCGACCACATCAACTACTTGAGCATCGGGCTGCTCGTGGAGCGGCTGCGGCTTTTGCGCAACCTGAACGGGGATTTGAAGCTTGCCGGGATGAGCCCTTTCCTCAGGGATATTTTCAAGGTCGTGGGGATGGATCAATTCTTTGAGGAGTACACCTCGCTGGAAGAGGCGATCGAAAGCTTTGACGAGGACTGGGAGGGTGACGGCACCTATCACTGACCTGATTTTAGATTTTGGATTTCGGATTTTGGAGGGCTCAAAAATCGCAACTCTAAAATCGAAAATCCAAAATGGCTGGGGGGAAGGATGAGGGCGGATGGATTACCGACATGTGCCCGTAATGGTGAAGGAGGTGATCGAGCTTCTAAGGCCCGGAGCGCACAAAAGGTATCTGGACGGGACGCTCGGCGGCGGCGGCCATGCGGCGGAAGTGTTAAACCACAGCGGCCCCGATGGCCAAGTTTTGGGCCTCGATTGGGACGAGGAAGCACTTGCGGCGGCCGGAGAAAGGCTCAATGCTTTCGGCGAGCGGTTGGTGGCGCGGCGGGCGAACTTCACTGAAGCCAAAGAGATTTTGCACGATATCGGCTGGGACCGGGTCCATGGAGTGCTCCTGGATCTCGGACTGTCCTCGCGCCACATCGAGTCGGGCGAGCGCGGTTTCAGTTTCCAGTTGACGGCGCGGCTCGATATGCGCATGGACCGGCGGCAGACTTTCGACGCCTATCGGCTCGTGAACACGTATCCGGTTTCCGACTTGCGCAGGATCCTCAGCGATTACGGCGAGGAGCCCGCCGCCAGGCGGATCGCCCTGGCCATCGATGCCGCGCGAAAGCGCAAGCCGGTTGAGACCACTGCGGAGCTGGCCGGGCTTGTCGCTCGCGTCGTCGGGAAAAGGAGGGGCGGGATCCATCCGGCCACCCGAACGTTCCAGGCCTTGAGGATCGCCGTGAATCGGGAGTTGGAGAACCTGGAGAGCTTTCTGCATGATGCCTACGAGCTTCTCCTCCCGGGAGGGCGAATGGTCGTGATTTCTTTCCATTCGTTGGAGGATCGGCTGGTGAAGACGGCGTTTCGCCGGTGGAGCAAGGATTGTCTCTGTCCTCCTAAAACCCTTTTTTGCCGATGCGGCTGGAACCGAAAGGCTCGGCTGCTCACGCCGAGACCGCTGCGCCCCTCGCGCGAGGAAATCCAAGCTAACCCCCGCGCGCGCCCGGCTAAACTCCGCGCGGTCGAGCGAGTTTAAGGAGCGATGGCAATGACCGTGGCGGCAATACGCAAGCTCTGGGGAGTCGGCCTCTTCCGCCGGCGAGGGGAGGAGCCATTCGCTTCGGCAACGAGATGGACAGTTTTGCTCCCCGCCCTGCTCTTGGGTCTCTCGTTGGTTGGGCTTGCCCTCCTTCACGTGTGGCTCCGGCTCCAGGTGATTCATCTGGGTTATGTCTTGTCCACAACCAGTAAAGTCCAAAGCCAGCTCGAGCAGGAAAACCGCGAGCTCAAGCTCGAGCTGGCCACGCTCACCTCGCCCGATCGACTGGAAGAGAAGGCGCGAGCGCGGCTGGGCCTGAGGGAGCCGGAGAAAGGCCAGGTGGTGCTTTTGCCATGAGCCGCAATTGGAAAGGTATCAAGGGGCGGCTTGCGCTGTCAGGCTTGTTCTTTTTTTTGCTGTTTATGGCCGTGGCCCTGCGCGCCGTTCAGCTCCAGATCGTTCAAGGAGAGAAGCTTCGGCGCCTCGGCGAGCGGCAGCATCTGAAGGAGTGGATCGTTCAGCCCAAGCGGGGCACCATCTTCGATCGCGCGGGTGAGCCATTGGCGTTGAGCCTGGAGGCCCAATCCGTGTACGTGCGGCCGAGTCGGCTCGAAGAGCCGAAGCCTCTGGCGCAAGCGTTGGCGCGGATTCTTTCCCTCGATGCGGGAGAGCTGGAGCAGAAGCTCAGAACCAAAAAGCCCTTCGTATGGGTGAAGCGGCAGATCACGCCGAAGGAGGCGGAGGGGATCAAGGCCCTCGATGTCGACGGTGTGGGCATGTCCGAGGAGCCGAGGCGCTACTACCCGCAGGGTCGACTTGCCGGTCAGGTGTTGGGCTTCGTGGGTCGGGATTCACAGGGGCTGGAGGGTCTGGAGCTTCGCTACGACGAATATTTACGGGGCGAGGCGGGTTCTTCAGTCGTCGAGCGGGACGCGCTCGGGCGAAGAGTTCTCGTCCAGGGAGTGCAGGAGCTTGAGATACCTCCGGGTGCGGACATGCATTTGACGTTGGACACCACCATCCAGCATCTGGCGGAAAAGGAGCTGGAAGCTGCGGCGGCCAAGTTTCGCGCCAAGGCCGGCATCGTGGTCGTTGCCGAGCCGTTTACCGGAGAAATCTTGGCGCTGGCGCAGTATCCGTTCTTCAATCCCAATAGTTTTTCGGGGCAATCCTCCTCGGCGTGGCGCAACCGTGCCGTAACCGATAGCTTCGAGCCCGGTTCTACCTTCAAGGCCATCGTGGCGGCGGCCGCGCTGGAGGAGGGAGTCATCGGCAAGGAGGACCTGATATTTTGCGAATTCGGCAGGTATGCCTATGCCGGCAAGATCATTCACGACACCAAAGAGTACGGTTGGCTGCCGTTTTATAAGGTGATCCAGTACTCAAGCAATATCGGCGCCGCCAAGGTGGCGGAACGGCTCAAGAAGGAGCGCTTTTTTAAATACATGGAGCGATTTGGCTTCGGACAGCCCACCGGCATCGACGTGCCGGGGGAAGTTCCCGGACTCCTTCGGGGCGCCGAGACGTGGGCTCCGATCGATCTGGCAACGCACGCTTTCGGACAGGGGATCGCGACGACTCCGATCCAGCTCGCTATGGCGTACGCGGCCATCGCGAACGGAGGCTTTCTCATGCGCCCGTATATCGTGCGGCGCTCGGTCGGTCCCGGCGGCAAGTTGCTCATCTCGAACCAGCCTCACGTTGTGCGCCGGGTGGTGTCGGAGAACACGGCCCGACTGTTGGCTTCGATTCTCAAGGGCGTGGTGAGCGAGGGAGGCACCGGCGTGATGGCGGGTGTGGAGGGGTTCGAAGTCGCGGGGAAGACCGGAACGGCGCAGAAGCCGGATCTGGTCCGCGGCGGTTATGCGGAGAAGAAAAGGGTTGCCTCGTTCATCGGTTTTGTTCCCGCCGACGATCCCAGGCTGGTGCTCTTGGTTTTGCTCGACGAGCCGGAGGTGAATGTCTACGGCGGCGTGGTCGCGGCGCCGGTCTTCCGCCATATTGCCAGCGGGGCGCTGCGCCATCTCGGCGTCGTCCCGGAAAAGCCCGAAGTGTTTTTCCCGGCGGGCAAGGAGGGTTTGCTTCGAGTGGAACATCGCATCGGGGATAAGCTGAAACTTACCACCGACCAGGAGGTCCCCGACTTCGTCGGGCTGAGCATGCGCGCGGCAATTGCCAAGGCCAGAGCCTCGAAGCTCAGGGTGGAGCTGCGCGGCAACGGCTATGTGGTGAAGCAATCGCCGGCGCCTGGCTCCGCCTGGGGAAAAACCGATAAGCTCACGTTGAATCTCGCAGGATGATCGGGATGCGACTTAAAGAATTCATCGATGTGGGGGAGGTGGAGGAGGTGTGCGGGGAAGTGAATCGGCAAGTAACCGGGCTCGCCTACGATTCGAGCCGCGTGGCGGAAGGAAGCGTCTTCTTCGCGGTTCCGGGGGCCCGCGTGGACGGTCACGACTTCGTTCCCCAGGCCGTGGCGCGCGGGGCGGTCGCGGTGGTTGTCGAGCGAAAACCGGAATCCGAAAAGGCCACAACCTGGGTCAGGGTGGCCAATGTCAGGCGGGCCATGGGCAGGTGGGCTGCCCACTATCATGACTACCCCAGCAGGCGGCTCAGGTTGGTTGGCGTTACCGGGACCAACGGTAAGACCACCGTAACCTATCTTTTGGAGTCGATCTTTGTGGCGGCGGGGATGGTTCCCGGAGTGATCGGCACGATCAACTATCGCTACCAGGGAAAGGTTTTTCCCGCGCTTCATACCACGCCGGAGTCCATCGAGCTTCAGAACCTGCTCGCGCAGATGCTGCGCGCAGGGGTGAAGTCCGTTGCCATGGAGGTCTCCTCGCACGCGCTGGCGCAGGAGCGGGTGCGCGGGATGGACTTCGATGTCGCCATTTTTACGAACTTGTCGCGCGACCATCTCGATTTTCACGGCGACATGGAGCACTATTTTTTATCGAAGAGCCGCTTTTTCACCGACTATCTCAAAGAGAGCGCCAAGGCTAAGAAGGTTGCCGTCATCCACGGTCAAGACCCCAGGGGAGAGGAGCTTGCGGCGAGGGCGCGTGACTTGGGGCTGGAGGTGTTGACTTATGGCAGGAACCCTTCGTGGGATGTCCATCCCGTTACGGTTGAAAGCGGGCTGGACGGCCACAAGGGGAGGATTCGGGTCAAAGACCGGGAGCTGGCATTTTCTTCCCGCCTGATCGGCGAGGCCAACTTGGAGAACATCCTCGGAGCGGTGACGGCGGGCTGTGCCCTGGGAGTTTCGGCCGCTTCGGTGGCCGAAGGGGTGGCGCGTTGTGAATCGGTTCCGGGCCGGCTGGAGCGAGTTCCCAACCGCCTCGGAATCCCGGTTTTTGTCGACTACGCCCACACGCCGGATGCGCTGGAACGAGTTTTGCTGGCTCTCCGAGAGCTCATGCGACGTTCCGAGTTTCGAGTTTCCAGTTCCGAGTCCAAACCGGAAACCCGCAACTCGAAACTGATATGCCTTTTCGGCTGCGGTGGGGACCGAGATCGCGGCAAGCGGCCGCTCATGGGCGAGATCGCGGCTCGTCTGAGTGACCTCGTGGTTTTGACTTCGGACAATCCCCGCACGGAGGATCCGTCGAAGATTCTTGAAGAGATCGAGGTTGGCGTGAGAAAAACCGGCATGAGTAAATTTCAAATCTCAAATCTCAAATCTCAGATTGAGAATCCAAAATCCAAAATCGAAAGTCTAAAATTGGGGAAGGGTTACTGTGTCGAGGCGGACCGGCGCGCCGCGATCCGCGCGGCCCTCGGGCTTGCACGCCCGGGCGATCTCGTCCTGATCGCGGGGAAAGGGCACGAAGACTATCAGATTCTCGGGTCGAAGCGGATTCACTTCGATGATCGGGAGGTGGTCAGGGAAGAGCTGCCTTAAGATTGTTTCATGTCGTGGAGTACAGCGGAGATAGTTGCGGCAACCGGCGGAAAGGTCGTTCGCGACGGAGGCACGCGATCTTTTGGTGAGGTCTGTACCGATTCGAAAAAGGTCGAGAACGGAGCGGTTTTTCTCGCCCTCAAGGGAGAGCGGTTTGACGGCCACGCGTTCCTTAAGGATGCGGTTCGCCGCGGCGCGGCGTGCCTGGTCATTCATTCCCGGCCGCCCCGCGGGGGGCTCGGAGGCGCGACGGTGATTCGAGTTCGGAGCACGCTCGAAGCGCTGGGCGATCTCGCCCGCTACCGGCGGGCAAAAGTCGCGCCCAAGGTTTTGGCCATCACCGGATCGAACGGGAAGACGACGACGAAAGAGATGGTCGCGGCAATTCTCGAGCGGGGGTCGCTCAGAGGAAGGCCGCTCGGCGGTAGCATCCTAAAGACGGAGGGAAACTACAACAACCTGGTAGGGTTACCGCTGACCCTACTCAGGCTCAAGGGGCGAGATAAGGTAGCGGTCGTTGAGCTCGGCACGAGTCGACCCGGCGAGATCGCGCGCCTCACCGAGATCGCCGCCCCCGACATCGGCCTGGTCACCTCGGTGGCGCCGGCCCATCTGGCCGGCTTCGGAAGTCTTGTCGGCGTAGCAAAGGAAAAAGGTGCGCTCTACCAAGGGTTGAAAGCCGACGCAATCGCCGTGATCAACCTGGACGATCCATGGGTTCGCCGGCTGGGGGGGCGGTTCAAGGGCGAAAAGATCACCTACGGAAAAGGCGGTGACGTGCGTGCCGAATCCTTGAAACCCCTGGGCCCCGGTGGCGCTGAGTTTACGCTAAGGGTCGGAGGCGGGAGGCGCCGGGTTCGACTAAAACTCTGCGGTGAACACAACCTTGCCAATGCCTTGGCTGCGGCTGCCATGACGTACGGTCTGGGAGTCGGAATGGACGCCATGCGGCGCGGGTTGGAGTCTATGAGACCATTTCCCATGCGCATGGCGGTGGAGAGGTGGCGTGGCGTCGGCCTCATCAACGACGCTTACAACGCGAATCCGGCGTCGATGAAGGCTGCTCTCAAAGCCCTGTCAGAGATCGAAGCCAGAGGGGAGAAGATCGCGGTTCTGGGTGACATGCTGGAGTTGGGCACGGCGTCGCGACCAAGCCATGTCGAGCTAGGCAGGCAGGCGGCACGATTCGGCGTTGACCGGCTTTACCTTTTGGGCGCTGCGGCGGCTCAGGTCAAGCACAGCGCCGTGCGCGAAGGGATGAACGAGGATCGCGTGGTCATCGGTAAGAGCCACCGGAAGATTGCCCGTATGCTCGAGAAGCACGTGCGTGCCGGGGACTGGCTCCTCTTTAAGGGCTCGCGCGGCATGCAGATGGAGACCGTGCTCGCCGCCTTGAAGGAATCGAGGGCATAGGCCTTGCTTTACCATCTGCTATTTCCGCTCCATACCATCTATTCGGCGTTTAATGTCTTCCGCTACATCACCTTTCGGGCGGCGATGGCGGCGTTGATGGCGCTGCTGATCTCTTTTCTCCTGGGCCCGTATGTGATCCGCTCCCTGATTGCCAAACAGATCGGCCAGCCGATCCGCGAGGACGGACCGGCGAGCCACGTGACGAAGGCTGGCACCCCGACCATGGGCGGCTCGTTAATTATTCTCGCCCTGTTTCTCTCCACCGTTTTGCTTGCCGACATCACCAACCTCTACGTCGTGCTCGCGCTGGCGGTAACGGTGGGCTTCGCGGTGATCGGTTTCACCGATGATTCCCTTAAGCTCAAGCGCAGGAGCAGCAAAGGCCTGACCGCCCGGACGAAGTTCCTTCTGCAGTTAACGGTGGCCGTTGTGGCCGCTGTTGTCCTTTACTGGCTCCCCGACTCCAGTACGGTTATCGGTGTGCCGTTTTTCAAAAACGTCCGCCCGGATTTGGGCCTCTGGTATATCCCGTTTGCGATGCTGGTGATTGTCGGTGCCTCCAATGCCGTCAATCTGACCGACGGTCTCGATGGTCTCGCCATCGGACCCGTGATGATCGCGGCGGGAACCTACGCCTTGATCGCCTACCTCACCGGACATCTAAAGCTGGCCGAGTACTTGCAGATCCCTTACGTCGCCGGCGTGGGAGAACTCAGCATCTTCTGTGCGGCGCTGGTGGCCTCCGGGTTGGGTTTTCTCTGGTTCAACACCTATCCGGCGCAGATGTTCATGGGGGATGTAGGTTCGCTGGCTCTCGGGGCTGCCCTCGGCATCGTCGCGGTGATGACCAAAAACGAGATTTTGCTCGTGGTCGTGGGCGGTGTCTTTGTCCTCGAAGCCCTGTCGGTGATCTTTCAGGTGGTCTCCTATAAGCTCAGGCGGAAGCGGGTCTTCTTGATGGCGCCGATCCATCATCATTACGAGCTCAAGGGCTGGCCGGAGCCGCAGATCATCGTTCGGTTTTGGATTATCTCGATCATTTGCTCGCTCGTGGCGTTGAGCACGCTGAAGCTGAGATGAAAGGGTTAGTTGGGTTTATAGAGTTTATTGGGTTGAGAACATATAGGATGTTCGTTGCGCTCAAATTCAAAGAACTCAACAACTCAACGAACTCAATGAACTCAATGAACTCAACGAACTCACTCGATGGAGCTTAGAGGTAAAAAAGTGATGGTCCTTGGGCTGGGGCGGACGGGGAAGGAGACGGCCCGGTTTCTTGTCCATCAAGGCGCAGAGGTCATGGTGAGCGATTGTAGA
>JACPAM010000263.1 GCA_016180805.1 Deltaproteobacteria bacterium
TGCGGTGCGCCCTACAGAACGCTGCCTCGGTGGCCGGCCTGCTGATCACGACCGAAGCTATGGTCGCGGAGAAGCCGGAGAAGAAGAAGGAAGGTCCGCCGATGCCGCATGGAGATGAGTATTAGTCCGCTTCCCGGGCTCGCTTAATAAGAATGAAGGGGCGCCCTGAGTATCGGGCGCCCCTTCGTTTTTCTGCTCCATTTCAACGCGCGATCTTGCCGATGGATGCGAGCGGCGCGGTGCTAGAAGCGAAGATGTCTCAGCAAGGAGAGAGTCATTGAGGAGAGTGCCGATGTCAAGAAACAACCATCCCCTATCGCGAAGTCGCCTGCCCTATTTGGGACTCGGCGTGGCGCTGCTGGTCCTTTTGGTCGTCTGGCTTTGGAATTTCTGGGCGCAGGGGGCCTCGCCTCTCAACCCTCGGGCGACGCCGCGATCCGTGTCTCCCCGCGGCGAGCTTGCCCCTGATGAACAGGCTTCTATCGCGCTCTTCCGGCGGGCATCGCCTTCGGTGGTGCATATCACGACGTTGACCGTTGCGCGCGATGTTTTCACGCTGAACCTGCTCCAGATTCCTGAGGGAACAGGCACGGGCTTCATTTGGGACGAGACGGGGAACGTCGTCACGAACTTTCACGTCATCCAAAATGCCTCGGCAGCTCAGGTGACCCTGGCCGATCACTCGACCTGGAAGGCTCGCGCCGTAGGTGTGGCCCCGGACAAAGATCTTGCCGTTTTACGGATCGATGCGCCCCCCAAGCAGCTTCGGCCGATTCCGATCGGCACGTCCAAGGATCTTCAGGTCGGGCAGAGTGTTTATGCTATCGGCAATCCCTTCGGTCTGGACCAAACTTTGACCACCGGGGTGATCAGCGCGCTCGGACGGGAAATTGAGTCCGTAACACGTCGGCCGATCCAAGGCGCCATTCAGACGGACGCCGCGATCAATCCGGGGAACTCTGGCGGGCCTTTGCTGGACAGCTCCGGTCGCCTGATCGGCGTCAACACGGCGATTTATAGTCCCTCCGGGGCTTCTGCCGGGATCGGATTTGCCATTCCCGTCGATACGGTCAATCGCGTGGTCCCGGAACTCATCCGGTACGGTAAAATCATTCGGCCCGGCCTGGGGGTACAGGTGGCGGAGGATCAACTCGCACAGCAGCTGGGATTGAAGGGCGTTTTGGTGGTTGAGGTTGTGCCGGGGAGCGCGGCAGCAAAGGCGGGTATTCGGGCTACCCGGCGTGATGCCTTCGGCCGTGTCAGGCTCGGGGACGTGGTTGTGGCGATCGACGGGAAAAAGATCGAATCCGTCAACGATCTGTTCCTGGTTTTGGAGCAATACAAGCTGGGAGATACGGTAAGCCTGGCTCTGCTCCGGGATAAGAAGCGAGAGCAGGTCAAGGTGACTCTCGAAGAGCTCAAATGAGGCCCGTACGGGTCCCGTGTGGGTAATTTGGCTACCTTGACACGCAATCTTTTTTCCAATAGAAAAAGTTAACTTTGCCTCCTGGCGGCATCTCTGGAGCTTATCCCCATACCTCTCTGATGGGGGGTATGGTTTTTTTTACGTAGCATCCTTATGAGGGATCCCTATTTCCCGCTGCTGGTGGTGTTTTTCTTCGCCGCCGCCATCGTTCTTTCCCTCCTCCTGATCGCGCACCTGCTGGGTCCGAAAAGCTCCAGTCCGGTCAAAGGCGAGCCTTTCGAATCCGGTAACCCCCCAAAGGGAGACGCGCGGATTCGGTTTCCGGTGAAGTTTTATCTCGTTGGGATGCTT
Organism: Deltaproteobacteria bacterium; assembly: GCA_016180805.1. GTDB lineage: Bacteria > Desulfobacterota > Binatia > UBA9968 > UBA9968 > 2-12-FULL-57-22. The sequence continues at coordinate 1,778 of JACPAM010000263.1, forward strand.
TTTCTCATATTCGATATCGAAGTGGTATTCCTCTATCCGTGGGCGATCCTGTTTCGCGAGCTGGGGGTGTTCGGCCTCATCGAGATGGGAATCTTTCTTCTCATTCTGGTCGTCGGCTTCGTCTACGCATGGAAAAAGGGAGCCCTGGAGTGGGCGTAGGCCTTTATGGCGGAAGATCGTCCAATCCTCGAGTACCTGAAAGAGCGCTGGCCGGAGCGGATCCTTGAAACCCAGGATTTTCGCGGTGACGAGACCGTGGTCATGCGGCCGGAGGGATTGCGCGAGGCCTTTCGCGCGTTAAAAGAAGACCCCAAGCTGGCTTTCAACTTCCTGACGGACATCACCTGCGTGGACTATCTGGGGAAAAAAGAGCCGCGCTTCGAAGTCGTCTACCATCTCTGCTCGATGCGCACCGGCAGGCGCCTGCGGGTCAAGGTTCCGCTGCCCGAGGCCGATCCGTCCGTGGAGTCCCTGACTCCGCTCTGGCACGGGGCCAACTGGTTGGAGCGGGAAGTCTGGGACATGTTTGGGATTCGCTTCCTCGGCCATCCGGATCTGAGGCGGATTCTTCTCTATGAGGAGTTTCAGGGGCATCCCTTGCGCAAGGACTATCCGGTCAACCTTTGGCAACCCTTGGTGCCCGAGCGGGAGGTTAAGGGGACATTCGTGGATGACAGGTCGCGCAACAAGCTCATGTGGCTGAAGCAGAAATTTTCCGCCGAGCGCACGGAGGCGGATCGAAAAACCTCATGAACTCTGAGCGAACCGACCTGCCGATCGAGACCATGGACCTCCAGATGGGGCCATCCCATCCGGCCACGCACGGGACCATTAAGTTCAACCTCAAGCTGGAGGGGGAAAAGGTTCTCGATTGCGACGTGGAGGTGGGCTACCTCCATCGCGGCTTTGCCAAGAGCTGCGAACAGGCGACGTGGACCCAGGTGATTCCCTATACGGACCGGCTCAATTACGCGTCGCCGCTGATCAATAACGTGGGTTACGCGATGGCGGTGGAGAAGCTGATCGGCCTCGAGATTACGCCGCGCTGCCAGTACATTCGGGTGATCATGAGCGAGCTTTCCCGCATCTTCGATCATCTGACCTGCTGCGGTATGACGGCCTCCGAACTGGGAGCGATCACGGCCGGTTTCTACATGCTGGAGGCCCGGGAAATCCTCATGCGGATCATCGAGGCGGTGTGTGGTGCCCGGCTGACCGTTACCTACGTGCGGATCGGCGGGGTGAAACACGATTTGCCTTACGGCTTTGCGGGGGACATCGAGCGTGCGTTTCGGATCGTTCGCAAGCTGCTTTCCGATTGTGATCGGTTGCTCTCCCGCAACCGCATCTTTCTCGACCGGATGTCTGGCGTCGGCACGATCTCCGAGGAGATGGCCATCGCCTACGGGCTGACCGGTCCCCTGCTTCGTTCCACGGGTGTACGCTACGATGTGCGCAAGGCTCACCCCTATCTGGTGTACGACCAGCTCGATTTCGAAGTGCCGTTGGGAACCAAGGGGGACAACTACGATCGGTTCGTTGTCCGAATTCAGGAGATCGAGCAGAGCGTGCGGATCGTCGAGCAGGCGCTGAAAAAGATCCCCCCGGGGCCTGTTACCGTAGACGATCCCCGGTTCGTCCTGCCGGAAAAGGAAAGGGTCCACGGCAGCATCGAAGGCTTGATGCACCATTTCAAGATCATCATGGAAGGGATCAAGGTTCCCCCGGGAGAGGTTTATTTCGCGGTCGAGGGCGGCAACGGGGAGTTGGGTTTTTACATCGTGAGCGATGGCAGCGGCAAGCCATACCGGATTCGAGTCCGCCCGCCGTCTTTTATCGCGATGTCGGCGTTTCACGAGATGGTTAAGGGGTGCATGGTGGCGGATCTCATCCCCACCTTCGGGATGATTAACATGATCGGTGGAGAGTGCGATCGGTAGATAACAGTCAATAGTCAACAGTCAATGGTCATTGGGTTTCCCCCGGGTTCTGTTTAGGATTTTGCTATTGACCAATGACTATTGACCGTTCACAGCGTAGCCGAAATGGCAGTAGAATTTTCGCCCGAAGCTCGAAAGCGATTCGCCGCAATCGTCGGCGGCTATCCCAAAAAGGAAGCGGCTCTGCTGCCCGTCCTCTTCCTGGCGCAGGAGGAGTTCGGTTACTTGAGCGGGGAGGCGATCGATTACGTCGCCAAGATCATGGGCATTTCCGCGGCCCGGGTCTACAGCGTGGTGACTTTCTACACCATGCTCAATATGAAGCCGATCGGCCGGCACCATATCCAGGTGTGCCGCACGCTTCCCTGCGCGCTTTCCGGGGCGGAAAAGATCACGGCTTTCATCAAGGCGAAGTTGGGAATCGATGTGGGACAGACAACCCCGGACGGCAAATTCACCCTCTCGGAGGTCGAATGCCTCGCTTCGTGCGGGACGGGGCCGATGATGCAGGTCAACGACGCCTATTACGAGAACCTCACCGAGGAAAGGGTCGTGGAGATCCTGCGAGTGCTGAAATAGTTTTTGACCATGGAGAAGCTACTCCTCAGAAACATTGAGGCGCCAAACTCGCACACCTTGGAGCTGTACCGGTCCCGCGGCGGTTACCGCGCCCTCGGGAAGGTGGTGCGGGAGCTGTCTCCCGAGCAGTTGATTGGGGAGGTCAAGGCCTCCGGTCTTAGGGGGCGGGGTGGCGCGGGCTTCCCGACCGGCATGAAGTGGGGATTTGTGCCCAAGGATAGCCCCAAACCCAAGTATGTTGTGTGCAATGCCGACGAGAGCGAGCCTGGCACGTTCAAAGATCGGCTCCTGATCGAAAAAGATCCGCATGCCATCATCGAGGGCACGATCATCGCGGCGTATTCCATCGGCTCGCATACGGCGTTCATCTACATCCGCGGCGAGCTTGTCTATGGTGCCAACGTGTTGCAGAGAGCCATCGAAGAAGCCTACCGCGCAGGTTATCTGGGAAAAAATATTTTAGGGTCGGGTTACGATCTCGATCTCATCCTTCACCGCGGGGCCGGGGCCTATATTTGCGGGGAGGAGACCGGATTGCTCTCGTCACTGGAAGGTGGGAGGGGGTGGCCGAAAGTCAAGCCTCCGTTCCCGGCTACTCACGGGCTGTTCGGTTGTCCGACGGTCGTCAATAACGTGGAAACTCTTGCTGCGCTTCCATGGATTATCGATCAGGGCCCGGCAAAATACGCCGCCTTGGGGACCGAAAAGAGCAAAGGGACAAAGCTTTTTAGCGTCAGCGGTCATATCCGCAGGCCCGGGGTCTACGAAGTCGAGATGGGCTACCCGTTCAGACAGTTTCTGGAACAGGATTGCGGCGGGGTTCCCAACGGACGCAAGCTCAAAGGGGTGATTCCCGGCGGCGCGTCCATGCCGGTGCTTCGGGCAGACGAGATCGAAGGGGTGCGGATGGATTATGAATCGTTTCAGGCCGCCGGGACGATGCTTGGGTCGGGCGGCGTCATCGTGATGGATGACACCACGTGCATGGTCAAAGCGGCGTGGAATATCGCCCGTTTTTTTGCCCACGAGTCCTGCGGCCAGTGCAGCCCGTGCCGTGAGGGATGCCACTGGATGGAGAAGATCTTTTCGCGGATCGAGAACGGCCAGGGGAGAAAAGAGGATCCGGATCTGGTCCTCAGCATCAGCGGAAACATTCAGGGCAATACGATCTGTCCTTTTGGCGATGCAGCGGCATGGCCCGCTGCAGCTTTCATCAAGAAGTACCGGGCGGAATTCGAAGCGCACATCGCCCAGCAGCGGTGCGCGGTCTTAGCGAGCGAATAACGTGGACGCAGTGAAGCTCACCATCGACGGGAAAGAGGTCACTACGACCAAGGGGACGACCGTCATTCAAGCGGCGGCCGAGGCGGGAATCACCATTCCCCACTATTGCTATCACCCCAAGCTTACGATCGCCGGCAATTGCCGCATGTGCCTGGTGGAGATCGAAAAGATGCCCAAGCTCCAGATCGCCTGTAACACGCAGGCGAGCGAGGGGATGGCGGTTGAGACCCAGAGCCCGAAGGTGCTGGCGGCGCGCAAGGCGGTCATGGAGTTTCTATTGATCAACCATCCGCTCGATTGCCCGATCTGTGACCAGGCGGGAGAGTGCTGGCTTCAGGACTATTACATGCAGCACGATCTTCAGGCGAGTCGTTTCGCGGAGGGCAAGCAGCACGAACGGAAGCGGGAGGTCTTCGGCCCCCACGTCGTGTTCGACGGCGAGCGCTGCATCAAGTGCACGCGCTGCGTGCGCTTCCTCCAGGAGGTCACGCGGACCGACGAGTTGACCGTGGTGGACCGCGGCGATCATTCGACCATCGCGCTGTTTCCCGGGACCGTCCTCGACAACCCGCTTTCCGCCAACATCAACGACATCTGCCCGGTGGGCGCGCTCACGGACCGCGATTTTCGCTTCCGGGTAAGGGTGTGGTATCTGCAGAAAACCCCGTCGATCTGTCCCGGCTGCAGCACCGGCTGCAACATCAGCGTCGAGAGCTATCAAAACCGCATCGCGCGCTTCAAACCCCGCATCAACGAAGAGGTCAATAGCCACTGGATCTGCGACGAGGGGCGCTACTGTTTTTACGCCCTGACCGACGTGGAGCGGATCACCGCGCCATTAATCCGGCAGGAAGGCGGGCTCGTTCCCACCGACTGGAAGACGGCGCTCGGGGCGGTCATCTCGGTCCTCAGCGGAGCCCAGCCCGTTTGCGGGGTGCTGTCGGGAAGGAACACGAACGAAGAGGCCTTTCTGTTCGCGAAGCTTTTACGACGGCTCTCGCCGCAGGCTAGGCTCGAGGTGTATTACCGGGAGCGGAAGCTTACCGAGGTGGAGAAGATCCTGAAGAGCCCCGACCGCTCCCCTAACTTTCGCGGCGCCCGCGACATGGGGGTGTCCGATGACGGGTTCGAGCCGCTGCTTAGCGATCTGTTGGACGGAAAATTTCGCAGCGCTTACTTTGTCGGCGAGGATCTCCTGCGGGAGGTCGCGCAAGGAGAGAAGGTCCGCCAGGCGCTGAAGAAACTCTCATTCCTGGTCGTTCAGGACACGCACCTAAGCGAGACCGCCAAACTCGCCCATGTAGTGCTGCCGGCGGTAAACTTTGCCGAAAAAGAAGGTACGTATACGAATCGTAAAGGAAGAATCCAGAGGCTCCGCCCGGCGCTGGTACCGCCTGCGGGCGCGCGGCAGGATCTGGAGATCTTTAGCCTTCTGCTGGCGCGGGTAGGAGAGCCCATCCGCCGCGCAACTCCGGGCGAGATCTTTCTTGAGATCGCCCGAGAGGTCCCTCGGTATCGCGGCCTTACCTACGAATCCATCGGCAACCTGGGAGTCCAAATCGAATCTTAATTCCTGACGGCGATGATCGTAGAACTCGGAATTGTTGCGGCTAAAGCCCTGCTCGTCATCTTTATGGTCTTGAATCTCGCGGGCGTCATGGGTTGGGTAGAAAGAAAAGGGAGCGCCTTGATCCAAGACCGCATCGGCGCCAACCGCGCCTCCGTGTTGGGTTTTGCCGGCTTGGGGTTGGTCAATACCCTGCTCGCCGATCCGATTAAGTTCCTCATGAAGGAAGATTTTATCCCTCCCCGTGGCGATCGACTCCTCCATACCCTGGCGCCTTGCCTGGCCCTGTTCCCGGCATTGGTTACCTTCGCTGTCATCCCGTTCGGCGATGTCCTGATGGTCGGAGAGCGCGAGATCAACCTGCAGGTCGCTAATATCAATGTGGGCATTCTCTATATCTTCGCGATGGCGTCGCTGAGCGTTTACGGCATCGTGATCGGCGCCTGGGCCTCGAACAACAAGTTTTCCCTTTTGGGGGGCGTGCGGGGATCGGCGCAGATGATCTCCTACGAGGTCGCCATGGGACTTTCCGTCATCGGGGTCCTCATGGTTTACGGCACGCTGGAGCCGCAACAAATCGTGCGTTCTCAGGGAGAGCTGCTCGGGGGTTGGCTCCCCGCGTGGGGTATTTTGCTCCAGCCGCTCGCCTTTGTGCTTTTTTTCACCGCTGCGGTCGCTGAGACCAAGCGGATTCCCTTTGACCTGCCGGAGGGGGAATCGGAGATCGTCGCGGGTTTCCACACCGAGTATTCCGGGGGCAAATTCCTTATGTTCTTTGCCGGTGAATTCGCCGAGATGGTGACCTCGGCCGGTCTCATGACGACGCTCTTTTTCGGCGGCTGGCAGGTTCCTTATCTCGTGCGCGACGGCTTCCATTTTCCTTGGGGCACGATCTGGCTTCTCCCCCACCTGGCCGTCGTTCTCCTCCAGGTGGGCATGTTTACGCTCAAGGTGGTTTTTTTCTGTTGGCTCTTCGTTCTGCTTCGCTGGACCCTGCCTCGGTTTCGCTACGATCAGGTGATGCGCCTGGGTTGGAAGATGCTTCTTCCCCTGGCGCTCCTGAACGTGATGGTGACGGGGGTGGTGATCGTAGTCCTGCACAACGGTTCCTGAATCGATGACGGCTTCCATGATTCTCTTTTTCATCCTGGCCGCCCTGTCCGTGATCTTCTCTCTGGCGGTAGTCTTTCAGAGAAACCCGGTCCATAGCGCCATGGCCCTGGTGGCCACGCTTTTTCTCGTGGCGGTTCTTTTTCTCACGCTCGACGCCCCCATGGTCGGGTTTCTCCAGATCCTCGTCTACGCCGGGGCGATAATGATTTTGTTTCTCTTTGTCATCATGCTGCTCAATCCGGAGGCGTTGGAGCGCCGGCGCGTTTTTTGGTGGGGGCTGGGATCGACGGCGGCGCTGGTTCTCATCGTTGAGATGGCCGCTTTGCTTTCCGCGATTCCTGCCCGGGAGGGCCGGATCGCCGCCGTGGCAGAAGGCTTCGGCAGCCCGGAGATGCTGGGCCGGACTTTGTTTCGCGACTTTGTCCTGCCCTTCGAGATCGCCTCCGTCTTGCTCCTGGTCGCGATCGTCGGCGCGGTAGTCTTGGCGAAAAGGGAGCTCTGACTGGAACAACGCAGAAGTCAAAGTGCAGAATGTAAATTTTAAAATGCACAATGGCTGAAGATCCGGACATTTTGAATTTTGCATTTTGCAATCTTCATTTTGGAGTGTGAGTGAAGATATGGTTCCGCTGCACTACTATCTATTTTTAAGCGCCATCCTCTTCGCCATCGGCGCCGCGGGCGTCGTCATCCGGCGCAATCTCATCGTGGTCTTGATGTCGATAGAGCTGATGCTGAACGCCGTGAACCTGACCTTCATCGCCTTCGCCCGCGCGCTTGGCTCCATGGAAGGCCAGGTGATCGTCTTCTTCGTCATGACCGTGGCTGCGGCCGAAGCGGTCATCGGCCTGGCCATTATCATCTCGGTCTTCCGCCACCGCCAGACCTTGGATCCTCAGGAGATGCTGCTGCTCAGATGGTAAAGAAGAGAGGTATGCGCTTCGAGACTCCCTTCGCTTCACGGTTCGACCGTGAGCTAAGCTCCCTCGGGAAGCGCGCTCTCGGCTGCGGCCGATGGGCCTGTGCCATGATTCGTAGCGTTAGTAATCGGACGTCCGCAGCCTCGCTCGCGCTCCCCTCGGTCGCCCCCTCGAGCGCAGGCCTCGGTCGGTATCCCCGCTACTCCGACCATGTTGCGCTCAGGGAGTCTCATCAGCTCGGGTTGGGGCGAGAAACGGAGGGATGTGGATGGAAAATCTGATCCTCCTGCGCTTCATCCCTTTGATCCCACTCTTTGGGGCCGGGCTCAACATCTTTTTTGGCTCGCGCTGGGGGCGCAAAAACGCGGGTCTTTTGGCGTGCGCGGCCGTTGGTCTCTCCTTTCTCCTTTCGCTTTGGGTGATCGCTGCCCTGCCCGAGGCTGGGAGCTTGAAGGATACCGTTTTTATCTGGATCGAATCGGAGCCTTTTCGCGCCGATTTTTCCTTCCGGGCCGACGCGCTGACGGTCGTGATGCTGCTGGTCGTCACCGGGGTGGGACTTTTGATCCATATCTACTCTCTCGGATATATGGGTCACGACGAGGGGATGATCCGCTACTTCGCCTATCTGAATCTTTTCGTCTTTTTCATGCTGGTTCTGGTCATGGCCGACAATCTCTTGCTTCTTTTTGTCGGTTGGGAGGGTGTGGGCCTGTGCTCCTATCTTCTGATCGGCTTTTGGCACCACGATCACACCAACACGATCGCTGGGAACAAGGCTTTCGTGGTCAACCGGATCGGCGACTTCGGCTTTTTGCTCGGCATCCTCCTGCTTTTTTGGGCGATGGGCCGCCATGGCGTCTGGACGCTGGACCTTTGGGAGCTGAAGGCGAGCGCGCATGTGCTTTCCCCGGAGCAGGCTCTGCTCATCACCTTGCTGTTGTTTTTCGGCGCCACGGGGAAATCGGCGCAGATTCCCCTTTACGTCTGGCTTCCCGACGCCATGCAGGGTCCAACCCCGGTGAGCGCGCTCATCCACGCCGCGACCATGGTAACCGCCGGCGTTTATATGACGGCCCGGCTCTACTTTCTTTTCTCGATGGCCCCTGTCACGCTCGCCGTGATCGCGACCGTGGGCGCCCTGACCGCTTTTTTCGCCGCTACCATCGCGCTCGCCCAGAACGACATCAAGCGGGTGCTGGCCTACTCGACGGTGAGCCAGCTCGGCTACATGTTTCTCGCGGTCGGCGTCGGCGCTTTCGGCGCAGCGATCTTTCACCTCTTTACCCACGCCTTTTTTAAGGCGTGTCTTTTTCTCGGCGCCGGCAGCGTGATCCACAGCCTTGAAGGGGAACAGGACATACGGAACATGGGCGGCCTGAGATCTTATCTTCCGACCACCTACTGGACTTACTTGATTGCCGCGCTGGCGATCTCGGGGGCGCCGCTTACGGCGGGTTTTTTCTCCAAGGATCTGATCCTCTGGCAGGCCTTCGCCGGCACGAGGGGATCGATGTGGCTGTGGTTTCTGGCCTGGCTCACCGCGGGCCTTACCGCTTTCTACATGTTCCGCCAGTTCTTTTTGGTTTTTCACGGCCCATGCCGGGTCAAGGAGTCGGCCCGGGCGCATATTCACGAATCGCCTCGTGTGATGACGATGCCGCTCGTATTGCTGGCTTTCGGCGCGGTATTCGCCGGCTGGGTGGGGGCCCCCGAGTTCCTGTGGGGAAGCCGATGGGACCGTTGGCTGGAACCGGTCTTCGGCGGCGCGGTGGAGCCGGCGCACGGAGAGCCTTTCCAGGAACTTTTTCTCATGGGTCTGACTCTGGCGGTTGCGGCCGTGGGATTTGTTCTCGCTTATCTCGGGTACGGGCGGGCGGGCAGAGCGCTGGAGTCGTTGAGACCGGCGCCTGGACTGAGCCTGCTCGCGAACAAGTACTACGTCGACGAGATCTACGATTTTGTCTTCGTCCGGCCGTTGACGCGCTCGGCCGGCTGGCTGGCCGGGTCCTTCGATCCGAAGTTCATCGATGCCATCGTCAACGGGGTCGCCGACCGCGTGCGCGGGAGCAGCCTGTTCTGGCGCCGGCTCCAGAGCGGCAACGTCCAGCACTACCTGTTCGGATTTTTGGCTGGCACGCTGTTGATCCTGGCTTATTATCTCTCGCAGTAGGGGGCGCGGATGGGAATCGTGGGCGGAGATCTGAGCGTGATGGTTTTCCTCCCGGCCGTCGGCGCTTTGGTGGTGCTCCTGATGGCGCGCGGGATGACCGGGGCGCTGCTGAAAACGGCGCTCGCCTTCACCCTGCTCACCTTTCTCTGGTCCTTGCGGCTCCTGTGGCGGTTCGATCCCGCGCTGGCCGGGATGCAGCTCGTCGAGCGCTATGGGTGGATTCCCGGGTTCGGAATCGAATACCACGTCGGGGTCGACGGCATCAGCCTCTTTCTCGTTCTCCTGACGACCTTGCTCGGTCCGATCGTGATTTTGGCCTCCTGGACCATAAGCGAAAGGATCAAGGAGTACCTCTTCTTCATGCTCGTCCTCGAGACCGGCATGCTCGGCGCCTTTGTGGCGCTCGACCTTTTCCTTTTTTACGTTTTCTGGGAAGTCATGCTCGTGCCCATGTATTTTCTGATCGGCGTTTGGGGCGGTCCGCGGCGGATCTATGCAGCCCTCAAGTTTGTGCTCTACACGATGGCGGGGAGCCTCCTGATGCTGATCGCCATCATCTACCTCGCCGCCAGGCACTACGAGGTCGCGCAAACGCTGACCTTCGATCTGCTTCGGATCTACCAGCTCTCTTTGCCCTATGAAGAGCAGTGGTGGCTCTTTTGGGCGTTTGCCCTCTCCTTCGCGATCAAGGTTCCGCTCTTTCCGCTCCATACCTGGCTCCCCGATGCCCATGTGGAGGCGCCGACGGCGGGCTCGGTGATCCTCGCCGCCATCCTTCTCAAGATGGGGACCTACGGCTTTCTGCGCTTTGCGATTCCCCTGTTCCCCGAGGCCACGCTGGCGGCGGCCCCGGCGATTTCCGCCCTGGCGGTGATCGGGATCATCTATGGCGCGCTGGTGGCGATGATGCAGGCGGATCTGAAAAAACTGGTTGCCTACTCTTCGGTAAGCCATTTGGGTTTTGTCGTGCTCGGACTTTTCGTCCTCAATCTCCAGGGCATGGAAGGCGCGCTCTATCAGATGCTCAACCACGGCCTTTCCACCGGGGCGCTATTTCTCATCGTGGGCATGATCTACGAGCGGCGCCACACGCGCATGATCGAGGATTTTGGCGGGCTGTGGCGGCAACTGCCGGTTTTCTCGGCCTGCTTTCTCGTGGTCACGCTCTCCTCTATCGGCCTGCCGGGATTGAATGGCTTCGTCGGCGAATTCTTGATCCTTCTAGGGGTTTTCAAGAATTCACCGTGGTGGGCGGCGGCGGCTGCTACCGGCGTCGTCTTGGGAGCCGTCTACATGCTGTGGATGTTTCGGCGCGTGGTCTTCGGGCCGCTCAGTCGACCGGAGAATCAAAAGCTCAAAGATGTGGACCTTAGGGAGATGGCCATCCTGGCGCCGATTCTCGCCTTGATCGTTTTCATGGGAGTTTACCCGAAGCCATTTCTTGCCAGGATGAAGGCCTCCGTCGCGCAGGTTGTAGAGCGGCTCGATAGCAAAAGGGAGGCCTTGCCGCTCGTGGTCGAGGGGCGGAAGGAGACGGGGAGCAAAGCGGATGGAAATTAATCTGACGCCCCTTTTGCCTGCGGCCGAGGTTGTCCTCACCGCCTTGACGGTGCTCCTTCTCGATCTCTTTCTCGACGAAGGCGAAAAAGGCCTTCTCGCCTGGATCAGCGCCCTGGGTCTCGTCCTGGCCTCGGCGCTGGCTTTTTTCCTCTGGGGCAGCTACGAGGGCGCCTTTCAGAATACTTTCCTCTTGGACTCCTTTGGTCTCTTTTTCACACAGGTTTTTTTGGCCAGCGCATTGTTGACGATTCTTTGCTCGGTCGAGTACCTCCGACAAACTGCCATCCGGGCGGGGGAGTATTACGCGCTGATACTCTTTGCCACTCTCGGCATGATGCTGATGGCGGCGGCCAACGATCTCATCATCTTTTTTCTCGGTCTGGAGACCATGTCGATCGCCGTTTATGTCCTGACCGGGATGTGGCGCGAGCGAAGCCGGGCCAGCGAAGCCGCGATGAAGTACTTCATCATCGGCGCCTTTGCGACCGGGTTTCTCCTCTACGGCATCGCGCTGGTTTTCGGCGCCACGGGGACGACCCAGTTGAGCCGCATCGCGGAATATCTCACCCAGCCCGTGGAACACTGGCCGGTCGTCCTGCTGGCGGGCGTCTTTCTGCTTCTCATCGGCTTGGCCTTCAAAGTGGCGGCCTTTCCCTTTCATTTTTGGGTGCCCGACGTTTACGAGGGAGCGCCGACGCCGGTTGCGGCATTTATGGCCGTGGCGGTCAAGGCGGCTGCGTTTGCGGGCTGGGCCCGCATCTTTCTCCACCAGATGGCCTCGCTCGATAGCGAGTGGATCTCCCTCGTATGGGCGCTGGCGATTTTGACGATGACGGTGGGGAACCTTTTGGCCATAGCGCAAGCGAGCGTGAAGCGTATGCTCGCCTATTCCAGCATCGCGCACGCCGGCTACCTGCTGATCGGCGTCGTGGCGGGAGGCGAGGAGGGCAGTTCGGCGCTGCTTTTCTATTTCCTGGCCTATGCGCCCATGACCCTGGGGGCTTTCGCGGTGGTCATGGCGCTCAAAGAGGGAGAGAGGGACAACGAGAGCTACAGCGACTTTGCCGGCCTGGGATGGAAGCGGCCTTTTCTGG
>JACPAM010000264.1 GCA_016180805.1 Deltaproteobacteria bacterium
GTGAGCGGTGTCCTAAGCTCGTGCGAGACGTTGGAAACAAAGTCCGATTTCAATCGATCCAGCTCCTTTAGCCTCTCGTTGGCGATAGAAAGCTCCCGGGTTCTCTCCGCAACTTTTTGCTCCAGGCCAGCGTAAGCTTGGCGGAGATTCTCCGTCATTTTGTTGAACTCTTCCGCGAGCACCTCGATCTCGTCACCGGTCTTTACATCGAGGCGCAAGCCCATGTCGCCGCCGCCGATCCGCTCCACACCTTTCCTGAGCGTCTCCAGCGGACGAACTACTCGCCGGGCCACGAACACGGCAGCCAGGAGGGCCATACCGAGGCCGGCAAGAAGGAGGCCGGAAGTTCGAAACATCGAAGCATAGAGCGGGCCGTACACCTCCTCAACGGGCTGCTCGACGAAGACAGCCCAGTCAAGCCCTGGGATCGGGAACCAGGAGCTGAAGACTTGCTTCCTGTCCAGATTCTGCGCGACGACCCCCGTAGGCTTTTGCCCACCAGGCTGGGACTGGAAAGCAGCCCTCACCTGATTGAGGTGCGCGACGTTGCGCCGTTGCAAGACGAGGCTGATGTCTGGATGGGCGATGAGATCACCATTGCGGGCAACGGAATAGGCGTAGCCTGCGTTTCCAACCTTGAGGCTTGAAACCACATCCCAGACGTACTTCAGGTTCACCTCAGCCTGAAGGACCCCGATCACCCGGCCGGCGAACCGCTCGATGGGAACGGCAATAGTCATATAAGGCTCAGAGCCCCGAAAGAAGTAAACGGGGCCGAAGAAGGACTTCCCCTGTTTGGCCTGCTGGAAGGCGGGTGATGCAGCGAGATCTTTCTCGCCTTGCGGTACAACGGTGGTGAAGCGCGATACCGCTACCCGCACCACCCCCTCGGAATCGATCGCCACAGCCTCAGTGATGGCGCGGGAGATGACCAGGAGCCGTCTAAGCTCGAAGTGATACTCAGGCGAGAGTCCTTTCTCCGTGATCTCGCGGCTCTTCGTCGTCGCTCTCATCGTCTGCTCGATCTCCTGGATAAACCGCTCGATCTTAAAGGCCGCGGCAGCAGTGATTTCGTGCTGGAGCCGGGCAAGGTGCTCCCAACTCTCCTGATAGCGAAAGTACAGTTCGACGAGCCCGCTCGTAATCAGCCCGCCGCTGACCAGCGCCACGGAGACGAGAAAGTAGTGGCGGACGAGACGACCCCGCCGGCGCGCGCGATTTCGGATTTTCGATTTTAGATTTTGGAGTAGAGAAGAGGTCGTTACTTTCGCGCTCATAGGACTTTTGTGAGAGGGTTCGGGTGAGGGTCGCTTAGGACCGCCGCGATTTGTTCGAGGACCGCCTCGATGTCTTCCATCACTTCATTGTCCCAGCAACGCAATACTCGATACCCACTGCGCTCCAAGAAGGCAGACCTTCTCTGATCGCCTTCAACCTGCTGGGCATGGTGACCGCCATCGAGTTCTACCACTAGACCATATTCCACACAGCAGAAGTCAGCGATGAAGTGGCCGATAGGGTGCTGGCGGCGGAACTTGGCACCGCAAAGTTGTCGTGCACGCAGCCGGGTCCAGAGCCTTTGCTCCGCTTCAGTCTGGTTATGGCGCAGTTGGCGGGCACGGTCCCGAAGTCTTGAGACGCTCCGGTCCATGAACCTTCTCCCTCACCCTAACCCTCTCCCGAAGGGAGAGGGAACTCGCATATTTTGTCCAAAATCGGCAATCTAAAATTAGTCTTCTGCTGCCTATTGCCCGTGCCTACTGCCTTCTTTCACTCAATCACTTTGTCTGCCTCCATCAGGAGGTGAGCGGGAATTTTTATCCCCAGCGCCTTCGCGGTCTTGAGATTGATCACCAACTCGAACTTCATCGGCTGCTCCACAGGGAGGTCGGCCGGCTTGGCGCCTTTGAGTATCTTGTCAACATAAGTGGCAGCGCGCCGGAACAAATCATTAATGTTCGGCCCATAGTACATGAGACCACCAGCCTCCACCCACCAGCTATTCCCGTACACTGCCGGTAGCCGGTTCTTGGCCACGAGTGCCACGATCCGTGTTCGGTGACGAGCGATGAGGGAGCCCGGCAGCACTATGAGACCGTGGACTCGCCCCCCGCTTGCGGCTTTGAATACGCTCTCGAAATCCTCGGAACTCCGCACCTCCAGGGATTGGACCCGCAGCCGCAACGCTTGGGCCACTGCTACCGTCTCTTTGAAGTTGGCAGCGTCGCCTTGGTCACCCCGGTTCCAAAGCACACCCACCCGAGCCAGTCCGGGAACGGTCTCTTTCAGTAGTTCTAACCGTTTCCCGGATAAGTCTGTGGAAATCGCGGATAAACCGGTGATGTTTCCCCTGGGCCGGGCGAGGCTGGCAACGAAACCTTCGCCGACGGGGTCACCAATACATAGCACGATTGGGATCGTGCGGGTGGCATCCTTGGCAGCGAGAAGCGCTGGTGTACCGCCGGTCACGATCACGTCTGCTTTGACCCGGACCAGCTCGGCCGCGAGGGCGGGGAGTCCCTCCACCTTTCCATCTGCGTGCTGCCACTCGATGGCGATGTTTTGACCCTCCACATAGCCCAGCTCACGCAGACCCTGACGGAATGCCTCGCGAAACGGCTCGACATGAGCCCCTGATAAAAAGCCGATTCGAGGGACCTTCTTTGCCTGCTGCGCCTCGGATGAGGGGAGCGCTAAGAGGACGGGGACAAGGAATGCGGCCATAATCTGGACTACTTTGACCATCATGTTCTTTTCCGCCTGTCGAACCGCCTGCCTCTTCCATAGCCCAACCGGGGCCACGAAACAACGCGTCTCCACGGAGGCGCTCAACGAAAAGAGATCTACTTCCCTTTGATCCCAAGTTCCTTCTGAGCTTCTCTGAGAGTCGAGAGATCCATAACTTCACTCGGCGCCACTGCCCGAGTGAAAGTGGAGAACGTCTTGGGGAACGGCGGGCCGCGATAGCGGTCGATGTTGCCAGCGCGCTGACGGCCCGTCCGTTCGACCTAAAGTTAGACCCCACGGTTTAGAGCGGTTGTCAGCGTCACGGAGTGACAGGCTCCAGGCCTTTCGCCTTGATCACCGCGGCGGCCGCTGGCGACCTAAGAAACTTGATCAGGGCCTTGGCGGCTTCCGGTTGCTCGGCGGCGGTACCGACGCCCGCGGTGTACAGGTTGTAACTCTGCAGCTCAGGCGGGAACGGCCCGACAAGCTCCACGCCGCTGACGGATAGAAGGGTGCTGGTGAGCGCCATTCCGAGCTCGACCTCCCCGTCGGCGACCGCCTGGGCAGGAGCCGTCACGGTCAGCTGCGGCTTGGTCTTGGCTTTCATCTGCTCGGAGATGCCGAGGCGCTCGAACACCCTGGCAAGATGGATGCCGACCACGCTTTCTGGCATATAGGTGACCGACTTCGCGTTGAGCAGCGCCCGCTTGAACGCATCGACTGAACTGATGTCGGGCTTGGGAGCACCCGCGCGTACACCCACGCCCATGCCGACGCGGGCGATTTCAGTGCGCGTGCCGGCAGCGATCTTGCCCTGCTTGATGTAATCGTCTATTTCACCGCTGATGAAGAGGTCGAACGCCTCACCGGCCGCCATCCGCCGTTTTGTCGTGCCGACAATCCCGTACCAGATCATGAGCTTGTGGCCCGTCGCGCGTTCGAACTGGGGGCCGAGTTCCCCCATCACCACCGACATTCCACGGCCTGCTATGAGCTTCACTTCAGCGGCCTCTGCCGCGAGGCCTTGCGCCAGCAACATCAGGAACCCGATTTTTGCTGCTACGAGAAATGAACGTATCTTCATGACACTCTCCTTTCCATCACTCGCTCAAACCAGAAAGCAAGCGGCGTGCCACGGTCAGGGGCGTGAGACTCGATGAGCGTAAGGTGTCGAGCGAGCGGAAGAATTTCGACGGGCAGAGATTGCAGGCCGGACGAGCAGACGGACAAAGGGTAGTTTTTCCCCTACCCCTGGTAGTGAAATTTCTACGGTGATTCTACCAAAACCTTAGACAAGGTGATAAATTCAGGCAGTGCGCTTGTTGGAGTGGCCGGCTCTAGGAGTTTATGAAGGAAGTAGCGCAATTGTTGAATGAAATGCGGGCTTCAGGCGTGGTCGTCGACTATGCGCTTTTCGGTGCCGCCGCCCAGATGAGGTACACGGAACCGGTGGCTACGCTCGACGCGGATGTACTGGTTGCTTTGCCGTCACCCGCGGGGCTGGACGTTCTGACCCCGGTTTACGAGTTCTGCTCCGCAAAGGGATACAGCCCGGAGGGCGAAGCTGTCCCGGTGGGCGCCTGGCCGGTCCAGTTCATCCCTGTCTTCACCCCGCTGACCCGAGACGCGTTGCAGCAGGCGGATACGGCGGATTTCGAAGGCGTTCCGTTTAGGGTTGTACGTGCCGACTACCTGGCCGTGATCGCCCTCAGTGTAGGCAGGCCAAAGGACTTCACGCGGATTCTAGCACTCCTTGAATCGGGCAGCGTCAGCCGCGAGGAAATCGCGCGACTCGCGGAGAGATACGATCTATCGAAAGCTTGGAAGCGGTTTGAAGCGAGATTCCTCAATGAGTGACATTCAAAAACTATTGGGGCGACAGGCCGAATGGCAGAAGAGCCGGAAGTCTCTTTCCTGGCCTGAGAAGATTCGCATGGCCGAGGCGATTCGGGAGTCGGTCTTACAGTTGCGCCGCGCCGAACGACCTACGACGCCAGGATGGCGAAGGAAGTCCTGATGGGTTATTCCGGAGAGAAAATGGTCGGGGCGACTGGATTTGAACCAGCGACTTCACGGTCCCGAACCGTGCGCTCTACCAAGCTGAGCCACGCCCCGACACAAATCTTGTACAACTCCAAGCCACGCATTGCAAATGTGACGCAGAGTTTATTGGGTAATTGAGTTCATTGAGTTTGTTGGGTTCATTGGGTTTTGGTGCGGTGAAGAAGATAGGTGATCTTCAAATCTCTCTACCTTCATTAACGTAACTAAACCCTTCAGCCCAATAAACTCAATGAACCCAACAAACTCAACCAACTCTTTCCCTATCGCTCTAGTCCTTGTGCGGCGTTTCGCATCCTGCGGATCGTCTCAGTGTAATTCTGGGTCTTGAAGATCCCCGAGCCGGAGACGATGACCTCGGCTCCAGCCCGCACGACGCGGTCGATGTTATCCGCCTTGATGCCGCCGTCCGCTTCGACGAGAACCGGCAATTTCCTTTCCGAGATGAGGGTCCTTACTTTGGTGATGTTGGGGAGGACATCGTCAATAAAGGCCTGTCCGGCAAATCCGGGAAAGACCGTCATCATCAGAATCATGTCGATCTCTGCCAGGTGACCTTCGATCCGCTCCAGAGGGACGTCGGGGTTTACCGCGATCGAAGCCTTCGCCCCCAGCTCCCGGATTCTGCTCAGGCTTCTCGAAGGATCTCGGCACGTATCGGGATGGATGGAGACCCAGTCGGCTCCCGCCTTGATGAACTCGGAGGCGTACTTGTCCGGATCGGTGATCATCAGGTGCGCATCCAGGGGCAGACGGGTCGCTTTACGGATCCATTCGACCACGACCGGGCCGATCGTGATGTTGGGGACGAAATGGCCGTCCATGACATCCACGTGGAGCCAGTCGGCGCCGGCCGCCTCCACGGCCTGGATCTCGTCTTTGAGCCGGCTGAAATCCGCCGACAGGATCGAAGGTGCGATCTTCATTCGTTTCGTCAACCCTTTTTCCTCATCCGCGCGGCAAAAAACCCTTCGGTATCGTGGCGGTGCGGAAGCGCGATAAAATATCTTCCGCTGACGAGCTGTCTGGCCTCACCCGGAAGATAGCCCGAGGCATCTTCCAGGACGAAATCGGCGTGCGAGCGCAGGAAATTCTCCACGGTCTGTTCATTCTCCTCGTGCGTGAGCGTGCAGGTTGCGTACACGAGCGTTCCGCCGGGTTTCAGAAATCGCTCGACTTGGTTGAGCAGTTGCCGCTGGAGCCGGCTTAACCGTTCAATATCCGATTCGCTTCTATGCCACCTCGCTTCCGGATGGGAGCGGAGCGTTCCGAGCGCGCTGCACGGCGCATCGACCACGATGCGGTCATAGGGCACCGCCAAAATCCCATCGAGCCCCTGCAGGACATCGGCGCAATAAGGGTGGACCGAGCGTATCCCCAACCTTCGCACATTTTCCTTAACCTTCTCAAGTCCCCGCGCGGAAATGTCGGTGGCGATGATTTCACCTTGATCATGTGCGAGCTCGGCGAGATGGGTGCTTTTGCCTCCCGGAGCGGCGCAAGCATCCAACACACGCTCGCCCGGCTTGGGATCGAGCAGGTAGCCGACGAGCTGGGAGGCCTCCCCTTGCACCTGGAAGAGCCCCTCGCCAAATCCGGGCAGGCGCTCAACGCCAAAGGACCCGTTGACGCGGATTCCCTGAGGAGACCAACGCGTAGGGGCCGCCTCCAGTCCAGACTCGAGCCATTGGCTGAGCAGGGCTTCTCTCGTTCCTTTCAGCAGGTTTGCCCTGACCGTCAGCGGCGCTTCTTCGTTGTTGGCTTTGAGCAGCGCTTCCGTCTCTTCACGGCCAAACTGCCCGAGCCATCTTTTGACCAGCCACTGCGGATGGGACCCAATAACGGCAAGATAGCTTAAGAGGTCGTCGTCGGGCTTAGGATAGGAAATGCGCCCTTTTTCGCTTAGGAACTTCCGCAAGACGCCGTTGACGAAGCCTGCACTCCTTTTCCCGCCGTATCTTTTGGCCTGCTCGACGGCCTCGTTGACGGCGGCATAATCGGGAACCTTGTCGAGAAAGAGGATTTGAAAGAGAGCCAAGCGCAAAACGTTTCTCAGGTAGGGATCCGTTTTGGTCAAAGAGCGGTGAAGATCGCGGGAAAGATGCCAATCGAGCCGGGAGCGCCAGCGCAGCGTGCCATAGACGAGCTCGGTGAGCAGCGCACGGTCGCGCGGGGAAAGCACCGATTGTTTCAGCGCACGGTCGAGAAGAAGATCAGCGTAGGCTTTTCTCGTTTCGACTTTGCAAAGAATCTCGGCCGCCAGCTCCCGACACGACTCCGTCCTGCTCGGATCAGAGGCCTTCGCCGGCTTCAATTCTCGCCCCTTTGACGAAGTCGGCCGCCGGCATGCGTCGGCGGCTTTCGAGTTGGACTTCCTCCAGCCTGAGGAGCCCACGGCCGGTAGCAACCGAGAGTCCGGCTGCGTCAAGCTTCACGATCGTGCCCGGAGGCTCCTCGGTTGCTTCATCGATGACGCTGGCGCGGTAGATCTTGAGCAGCTTGCCGCGCCAGTACGTGTATGCCGACGGCCAGGGATGAAGCCCCCGCACCCGCCGCTCCAGGACCAATGCCGGTTGGCTCCAATCGATGCGGCCATCCTCTTTTTTCAGCATCGGCGCGTAGCTCGCCTCCGCTTCGTTTTGCTCTTTTGGAGTGACCGCCCCTTCCTTCAGCATACGAAGGGTTTCCAATAGCAAGCGCGAGCCGATCGGAATGAGCTTGGCTTCCAGCGAAGCCGCGGTCTCGTCCGCTGCCAGCGAAATTGCTTCCTGCAACAGGACCGGACCGGCGTCCATTTTCTCCACCAGGAGCATCGTGCTGACACCGCTTTTCTCTTCGCCGTTCAAGATCGCCCAGGCCACCGGCGCGGCCCCTCGGTATTTGGGAAGCAGCGAATAGTGGACGTTGAGGCAGCCGCGCGGCGGGAGTTCGAGAATGGCGGAAGGAAGGATGCGCCCGTAAGCGACAACGACGATCAGGCGCGGCGCCCAATGCTGAAGCGTCCGAAGAAAGTCCGGATCGCGCATCTTTTGCGGCGCCACGACCGGGATACCGTGCTTCTCGGCGGTTCTTCGCACCGCTGAGACGCTTCTTTCTTGGCCCCTCCCGGCGGGTCGGTCCGGTTGGGTGACGACCCCGACGACTGGGTCCGGGCCGTTGAGGAGTTGTTCCAAGGTGATTGCGGCGGCTTTCGGAGTCCCCATGAATACGATCGGCCACGATTCAGACATAAACCCTCCGATTGAGCGCGTGGTTGGGATGAATCCAAACCGTCGGAAGGGCCAAAGTCGGGGGATTAAATCATCAAACGGGGATTTTCGCGCAGAGGTTTTCCCGTGCGCAGCATCTTCTTGAGCTTGCGCGTGTAGAGGTTGCGCTTCAAGCGGCTGATGCGGTCGATAAAGAGTTTCCCGTCGAGATGGTCGATCTCGTGCTGGAGAGCCACGGACAGAAGCCCTTCTGCATCGACCTTCACCTCCCTCTCTCTATCGTCGAGACCTACCACCTCCACGCGCGCTGCCCGTCTGACCTCCGCCGTGAAGTCAACCACGCTGAGACAGCCCTCCTCCCAGGTTACCTCACCCTCGGCGCGGCGGATCTCAGGATTGATGAGCTTCAGGAGATTTTTACCGGGTTGCTCAACATCGATATCGACGACGATGATCCGCTGCGGGACGCCGACCTGGATCGCCGCCAGTCCCACCCCGGGAGCCGCGTACATGGTATCCACCATGTCCCGGATCAAGCGCACGGTTTCTCCGGTAACGGCCGTCACGGGCAGACACGCCTGCTTGAGCGTAAGGTCGGGGTATTTGACGATCCCACGAATAGCCATAAATCTTTTTTTTCATAGCATATTGTAAGGATCTACATCAATGAATAGCCGAGTTTTGCGGGAGCGAGGAAAGAGAGCC
The DNA here is from genome assembly GCA_016180805.1 of Deltaproteobacteria bacterium. Taxonomy (GTDB): domain Bacteria; phylum Desulfobacterota; class Binatia; order UBA9968; family UBA9968; genus 2-12-FULL-57-22. Next base: position 8,703 of record JACPAM010000264.1, read on the forward strand.
CGCGCCCGCTTCGCGAGCTCGAGCACGGCTGGGCTCGTCTCCCCTTTGAGGAGAATCTGCCAACGGTAGCGGCTGCGCAACTTTTCGATGGGCGCGGGCGCGGGACCCAGGATCTCGACCCGCTCATGCAGTCCAGGCCGCTCGCGCTGGCGTAGCGCGTCTCCCAGCAACCGCGCCTTTGCTTCCGCGTCTTGCGGCGAGGGTCCCTCCAGGCGGAGCTGGACGAGGCGGCGGAACGGGGGATAGTTGAGGGCGCGGCGAAACTCGATTTCCGCGGCGAAGAAGCCTTTGTAGTCGTGGCTCGCCACATAGCGAAGGGCGTAATGGTCGGGCGCGAACGTTTGAATGATCACATGGCCCGGCTCCCGTCCCCTTCCCGCCCGCCCCGCCACCTGAGTGAGAAGCTGGAAGGTCTTTTCTGCGGCCCGGAAGTCAGGAAGGTTTAACGAGAGGTCCGCGAGGATCACTCCCACCAGGGTTACGCCGGCAACATCGTGTCCTTTCGTGATCATCTGGGTTCCCACCAGGATGTCGATTTCCCCCTTGTGCCAGCGCCGCAGCAAGCGCTCCTGTGAGCCCCGCTTGGCGGTCGTATCCCGGTCCATCCGCGCGATCCGCGCTTCAGGCAGCAAGCGGGAAATTTCCTGCTCCACCGTTTCCGTGCCAAAGCCTGAGGGGACTAGCGATGGATTGCCGCACCCCGGGCAGATGTCCCGCACGGGCTCACGAAAACCGCAGTGGTGGCAGTACAACCCACGTTCTCGGAGATGGAAAGTCAGGCTCACCGAGCAATGAGGGCAACGTCGGACATAACCGCACCGACGGCACAGCAGGAAATTGGCAAAGCCCCGCCGGTTGAGAAAGACCAGGCTCTGGCGGCTGCGGGCGAAATTGCTCTTAAGCGCTTGCTCAAGTCGAGGGGATAGCATAGAGAAAGCTTGGGGCCGAAGGTCCACCGCCTCAACCCGAGGAAGAGGTCTTCGCTCGACTCGTTGGGATAGCTCCAGAAGGCGATAGCGGCGCTGGCGGCAATTTTCGAAGCTTTCCACCGCCGGGGTTGCCGAGCCCAGGATAACCGGGCAACCGATGAGTTTTCCGCGCACCACTGCCAGGTCCCGGGCATGATAGCGCAGTCCCTCCTCCTGTTTATAAGAAGAGTCGTGCTCCTCGTCGACGATGATGAGCCCGAGGTCGGCGAGCGGCGCGAAGACGGCGGAGCGGGCGCCGATGACCACATCAACCCGGCCATCGAGGATACGCCACCATTGGGCCCACCGCTGCGAGGGAGTAAGCGCGCTGTGAAGGACGCCGACGCGGTTCGGGAAGCGCTCGTCGAGCCGATCCAATAGCTGGGGCGTAAGAGAGATCTCGGGAGTGAGGATCAGGCTTCGTTTGTTTGCCGTTCGGGCAAGTTCCATGGCGCGAAGGTAAACTTCGGTCTTGCCGCTTCCCGTTACGCCACAAAGGAGAAAGGTCTCAAAGCCTCCCGCGCCAAGCCGGGCGCCGATGAGCGCCATGGCTCGCGCCTGCTCTGAGGTAAGCGTGAAGCTTTGAGAACTGCCGCCCCACTCCCTGCCCGCTCCATCGGCGGGCCGCGTCGCGAGCGTGCTTTCCAAGCGGCCAATCGAGTTGCGGCCGCTCATGCGCTCCTTGATCTCCAGGGCTCCCATGGCGCTCAGGCGCTCGAGGGCGCGATGCAGTCCCTTTTCCGGCACGGTTCTCGCCAAGCTGCGCATGGTTAGCCGGCCTTTTCGCCGGCGCGCCTGTTCGAGGATCTTTCGTTCGAGTTCACCGGCCTCGGGGAACGCTCCGGGCCTGGCCACGAGGACCCTCAGGCTCTGAGCGCGCAGCGCGGGCGGAAGGACGGTAGCCAGGACCTCGCCCGCCGGCGCCAGATAGTAGTGGGATGCCCAATGGATAAGCTTGAGGAGTGAAAGGTCCAAAACCGGCCGGTCATCCAATAGGGTGAGGATCTCTTTGGTTTCCCGGCGCGGGCTTTGGGCGAGAAAGTCTGCTACGACGCCCGTCACTTTGCGCTTTCCCAACGGGACCAGCACCCTCATTCCGATCCGGAAGCTTTCTTGGAGGGCAGGTGGAACGGCGTAGATGAGAGGCTCGTTCAATGGAGAGGGAACAATGACCTGAGCAAAATTCCTCTCTCCGCCTTGCATGGGCGATTTTTTACCTGCTGGCAACGGGAAAAGCAACATTGAGTTTTCATCTCGGGCCCATCTGGTGTCTCTTTTTCGGCAACGGAGTGCCGAAAAATGTCCATTTCGGCGCGCTCGCAGAATTCCGGCATCTCTCCCGGTCGGGCACATAATTTAGAGATCGGCTGCAAAGTCAAATAGTTGAGACGAGCTTGGTAGATTTGCATATTTTTTGCATGTACCCCCCTGGAAGGGTTCGAAGCGGCTCAGGAGCGTTCTTTCCAACACACATAATTAAGCATAATTAATTTTAATTTTCCCATTGACAAGGAACCACCGAGTATCGGAAAATAATGGGCTTGCGGGGTCCAGGGCCGGCACCCGGAAGGGTCAAAGAATGGATCACCAGAATAATGTGAAAAGGCTTCGGGAAGCCAAAATGCTGAGCAAAACGGAGCTTGCCCGAATGGCGGGTATCTCTCCGCTTACCCTGGATCGGATTGAAAAGGGAAAGAGCTGTCGCATGGCCACCAAACGCAAAATCCTCGTGGCCTTGGGACTCAAGACCACCCAAAAAAATAGGGTCTTCAAGCAATGAACATCCCACCATTTTTGAAGAAGTTTAACGTTAACGTCGGCGCGCTCAACCCCTTTCGGAAGGAAGCCGGGTTTGTGGCGCTCGATATCGGCTCCAGTTCGGTCAAGATGGTCGAGGCCGTGGGCGAGAAGACTGGCTACCGTCTGGTCAATATGGGAATTCTCCCGCTACCTCGCACCGCGGTACAAAACAACATGATTGCGGACAAGGACGTGGTCGTCAAGACGATTCAGAACCTCATCCAGGCCAACGGGGTCAAGGCCACCCGGGTGATTTCCGCCGTCCCGGGTCGAGCCGTGATTATCAAGAAAATTCAGCTTCCTGCCCAAGGCGAAGACGCGCTCGTAGCGAACGTGGAGTTCGAGGCGAACAACGTCATCCCGGAAAGCCTGGAGAACGTCAACCTCGATTACCAAGTTCTGAACTATGTCGATGACGGCAGCAAGATGGACGTGCTTTTAGTCGCCGTGAAAAAGGAGATCATCAACAGTTACACGCAGGTGATCCAGGAGGCGGGTCTCGCCCCTGCGATCATGGATGTGGACTATTTTGCTCTGGAGAACATGTACGAGACCAGCTACGAGGTGAAGCCGGAGGAGGGGGTTGGGCTGGTCCATATCGGAGCTCGCTACACGAGCATCAATGTGCTGAAGGGCGGGATTTCGAGCTTTACCGGCGACCTCCCGGTAGGTGGCGAAGCTTTCACGGAAAATTTGGCCGAGGCGCTCTCGATTTCATACGACCAGGCCGAGACTTTTAAGGTTACGGGTTTGCTGGAAGGGAAACAGGATGCCGATCTCAAATCTCTGGTGCAGCCGACGTGCGAGACGCTCGCCGAGGAGATCGCCCGAACCCTCAGCCTTTACGGGGCCATGGCGAGCGATGAGGGAATCAACTGCATGTACCTGAGCGGCGGCGGCGCCAGGATTGTGGGGCTTGCCCCGATCCTCTCGGAACGGCTCGGGGTGCCAGTGGAGCTGGCGGAGCCGTTTCGCGGGTTTAGCGTGAGTCGAAACATCGACAAGGACTATATGGCCGAGGCTTCGTTGGTCCTGGCGGTCGGGGCCGGGCTCGCCATCCGGAGACCGGGCGACAAATGATTCGCATCAACCTACTGCCGGTTCGAGAGACAGCGGCTGAATTCGGCCGGCGCCAGGAGCTCACCGTCGCCATCGGTATCCTTGGGCTGACCGTCATCGTGCTCGCGGGCCTGTACTGGATCCAGTTCCGAAATGTCTCCGCTTCGGAGGCCGAACTAGCGAATCTGCGCCAGGAATTGGGAGCTCTCGATGCCAAGGCCAAGGGTGTGGGCGAGATGGAGAAAAAGGTCGCGGATCTCAAAGACAAGCTCAAGGTCATAGACACCCTGAACAAAAAGAAAACCGGCCCGGTACGGGTCATGGAAAGCCTTTCCGCAGCGATGCCGGCGCGACTTTGGCTGACCCAGTTCCGAGAGGCGAGCGGCAATGCGACCATCGATGGTCTGGCCGTGGACAACCAGACGATCGCCGAATTTATGAAAGCGCTCGCTAATTCAGTCTATTTCAACAACGTGGAACTGGTCGAGACGGCTCAGACCGAGCTCGAGGGAGTGCCACTGAAACGGTTTTCGCTCAACTCCAGGATCATTTACCAACCTCCGGAGCCGGACGGGAAAAAGGAGGCGGCAAAAAATTGAACGACTTGTTGGATCGCATCCTGGGTCTGCCCCGGCAGCAGAAGATCGGGGTCCTGGCGGGTCTCATCATCGCGCTTCTTGCCCTGGATTATTTTTTCCTTTACGCGCCCCAATCGCTCAAGAGCGCACAGCTCGCGCAGAATATCGAGAGCGGTCAACAGGAGCGCGATAAGAAGAGGAAGCTCGCCGCCAACCTGCCCAAGCTAGAGCAGCAGCAGAAGGAACTGGACGGCATGCTCAAACTGGCGGTCGCGCAGTTGCCCGAGCGCAAGGAAATTCCGGATCTCCTGAGCAGCGTCTCCTCGAAGGCACGCGAGGCGGGGCTAGAGATTCTGATCTTTCGTCCCCGGGGAGAAAATCTCCAGGAGTTCTACGCGGAGATACCGGTGGATATCGTGGTGCGCGGGGGCTTCCACGAGTTGGTCACCTTCTTCGACGAGGTCGGGCGATTGAATCGGCTGGTAAACATGCAGAATATCGAGATGCGAAACCCCAAAGTTCAGGGCGAGCGTGTTTCCCTGGACGCGTCGACCTTGGCAACCACCTACCGCTTTCTCGACGAGGGGGAACGGAAACGAGCCGCGGCGGACAGAGCCAAGGCGGCGAAAGCTAAGAGGTAAAGGCACACGGTGAAGAACGGGTTCAGAGCGCGGGGGATCGTGGTTTTGGCGGTGTTGTGGTTTCTCGGCGCGCCTCCTTTCGGCGCGGCGCAGGACGAGAAAGAGACCCCATCACAGAAGACCAAGGAAGCGGTCGAGAAGTTCAGAAAAGCTCCCGCCGCGGTGCAGGAGAGTTTGGAAGCGTTGAAGGAGGCGGCGAAGGCCAAGCTCGAAGGGACCCTCGGCGCTAAAAAGGCGGCGGCGAAAGCCAAGGCCGACGAGCCCGGCCTTCCCAAGGTGTCGGAGCGGGTGGGACCGCCGCGCTACTCCCCGGCAGGGAAGCGTGATCCGTTTCGATCTTTAGCCCTGAAGGCCAAGGCGGCTGGGTCGCGCCCACGTGAAAACCTTTCTCCCTTGGAGCGTTTCGATTTGGGGCAGCTCAAGCTCGTCGGCATCGTCTGGGACATCAAAGAGCCCAAGGCCATGGTCGAGGACAGCCTCGGCCTTGGTTATATCGTGAAAGTCGGCACGCCGATCGGACCGAACGAAGGGAAGGTCAAGGCGATCAAGCCGCGGGAGATCGTGATCGAGGAAACGTATTCCGATTTTTTTGGCGCGAGAAAAAACCGCGAGGTCTCCATGACGTTGCCCGCGGAGTAGTGCCCAAGGAGGCGAGGAGTATTCCGATGGTTTCCTTCTTTGAACCAAGAGCTAGCCAGAAAGCCTTTGTGAATTTTTCCGCCGCCGCCCTGATCGGCCTTGGGGCAACCGTCCTCACGGGAATCTCTGGCTGCGCGACCGCTTTAAGCGTCGAGGAGGAGGCGCCTTCCCGAGCCCAGCCCACCACTGCGCCCCCCGCCGAAGCCCCGGCTCCCAGGATGGCTCAACCACCGGCTCCAGCCCAGCCGGAAAAACTCCCTCGACCGACCATCAAGGAGACGACGCTTGAGGAGCAACCCTTTAGAGTCACGGAACTCGCCGTGCTGGAGGAGCGCGGGCAGACCGTTCTCAGAGTGAAGTTTTCGGCGCCCGTGACCCAATACCGCCACTTTTCGCTCACCCAGCCCTCGCGCATTGTCCTTGACATCTTCGGCGACGCCAAGCGGCAGGCACGAGTGGAAACTTTTCGGGCCGAGACGCATTGGTTGAGCACGCTGAGGCTCAGCTCCGGGGAGGGGTACCTCCGCGTGGTCTTGGAGATCGCTGCGGCTTCGGTGCCCGCTTACATGATTGAACCCGAAGACGGCGGGCTCAAGGCAATCATCGGTCCCGCGAATCCGCAGTTGACGGCGAAAAAGGATTTGCAACTCGTCCGGGGTGGAAAGCGGGTTGACGTGAGCGTGGCGGAGGCAAAGCCATCCGTACCCGAAGCCAAGGCCAAAGCCCCGGAGGCCAGACCGGAAGCAGCGGCCAAGGTAGCGGAGGAAGAGAAGAAGTATACCGGCCAAAGGATTTCGCTCGATTTCAAAGATGCGGACATCAAGAATGTCTTTCGGCTCTTAGCCGAGGTAAGCGGGGACAACATCATTGTCACGGATGATGTGGTGAGGAAAGTCACGGTTCGCTTGGTGGACGTTCCTTGGGACCAGGCCTTGGATCTCCTCATGCGCACCAATGGCCTGGACAAGGAGAAAGTGGGAAACGTGGTGCGCATCTCCACGGAGGCTCGACTGAAAACCGAGAGCGATCAGCGAGCCTCCCGGAAAAAAGCCAAGGAAGGCGAGGAGGACTTGGAGACCGCCTATCTCAGCGTGAATTATGCCAAAGTGAAGGACCTCTTGGACAAAATCAAACCGGCCCTGACCGGGCGCGGGACCCTGGCCGCGGATGAGCGGAGCAACACGATTATCGTGCGGGATATTCGGAAAGGTATCGAGGAAGCCAACGCGGTCGTGAGCCGGCTCGATATTCGGACGGCCCAGGTTCAGATTGAGTCGAATTTGATCGAGACGACTCCGACCTTCGCCCGGGCCCTCGGCATGGAATTCAACTTCGACCGGTCAGCGCTGATCAGATCTTCATTTCCTGCTGGGTCCCCGGCCGGTTCAACTCCGTTTTTCTCGGTTCTCCAGGATAAGTTGGGGGCGCTACAGAATCTCCAGTTTAAATTGAGCGCCGCCGAGAAGGACGGTAATATCCGGATCATTTCCCGCCCCTCGGTGGTCACCCTGAACAATGTGGCCTCGACCATTCAGAGCTTAAGGATTCTCAGGATTACACTTCCAACTGGTACCAGCTCAACTGCAGTTGGAACCGGCGCTTCAGCCGGCACGACAGTAGCTACGGAGCGAGTAAACGTGGGCATCACCCTTACCGTAACCCCTCAGGTCTCTGCCGATGGCTTTATCCTGATGAATATCACCGTCAAATCGAGCTCGATCGCCGAATCGGCGACCGTCTCAGGCTCCTCCGCGGTTCTCCCCTTCGATGAGTTGAGCCGCGAGGCCATTGCCAACGTTTTGGTCCGGGACGGAGAGACCGTCGTCATCGGCGGAATTATGAAGGATACCGGGTCGACATCAGAAAGCGGTATCCCTTTTCTCAAGGATATCCCGCTCTTCGGTTGGCTCTTTAAGAATGCGCGCTGGCAGAAGGACTTTGAGGAACTCATGGTTTTTATCACCCCTCGTATAGTCTCCGGCGGTTCGGAAAATCTCCCCTCCGCCGAGCAACTGTGGCGCCAGCAGCTCAGGACCACCGAAGGGGGCTAACCCTGAGCGGTTGAACGATTTGAACGGCTTGAACCGCTTAAGCCGTTTAAGACGTTCAAGTGGAACTTCTATCCATTGTCTGGCCTCTCGGACTCTAATGCGCTAATATAAGCGCATGTTGCGCTACTTTACGGCCGGGGAGTCCCACGGGCCGTGTCTGACTGTCATTCTCGACGGTGTCCCCGCAGGGTTTTCGATCGATATCCGGAAGATCAACCACGACCTTTGGCGCCGCCAACAAGGCTATGGCCGGGGCGGGCGGATGCTGATCGAAAAGGACGAGGTGCAGATCCGCTCCGGGATCCGCTGGGGTGAGACGTTGGGCTCGCCGGTGGCCATGGGGATCGAGAACCGGGACTGGAAGAACTGGACCAAAAAGATGTCCTCGCTGCCCGAAGATCGGGATGAGTCGGTGGCTGTCACCAAGCCGCGCCCAGGCCACGCCGACCTCGCCGGCGTCTTGAAGTACCACCACACCGACATCCGTAATGTTCTCGAGCGGGCCAGCGCCCGCGATACGGTGTCGCGAACGGCGGCGGGCTCATTCTGCAAGCAGCTCCTCGCCCCGTTCGGCATCAAGATCATGGGCTACATCCGCTCCCTCGGAAATATTGAGGCGCAGTCCGAGGGCCTTTCCTACGAAGAGATTTATGCCCAGGCCGACGAGTCCCCCGTCCGGGTCGCTGACAAAAAGGCTGAGGAAAAGATGATTGCCCTGATCGATGAATGCAAGAAGCGTGGCGATACCCTGGGGGGAATTTTCGAGGTGGTGGCCCTGGGGGTGCCTCCGGGACTGGGCAGCCATGCCCAATGGGACCGGAAACTCGACGGTCGCCTGGCTCGAGGCCTGATGAGTATTCAGGCGATCAAGGGTGTCGAGATCGGACTCGGATTCGAGATGGCGCGGAGGCGCGGCTCCGAGGTGCACGACGAGATCTTCTTCGACCCTCACGGGATGGTCTCTGCGGGCACGCCCAGAATTGTACCGACCGGGTTCTACCGCGGGAGCAACAACTCCGGCGGAACCGAGGGGGGTATGTCCAATGGGGCGCCGCTGGTGGTCCGGGCGGCCATGAAACCGATCTCGACGCTGATGAGCCCGCTCCACTCGGTGGACCTGAGATCGAAGGAATCGGCGGATGCCTCAGTCGAGCGCTCGGATGTCTGCTCCGCGCCGGCCGCCGCTGTGATCGGGGAGGCAGTGGTCGCGTTCGAGTTGGCAGCCGCGTTCTTGGAGAAGTTCGGCGGTGACT
>JACPAM010000081.1 GCA_016180805.1 Deltaproteobacteria bacterium
AGCGGAAAGTGAGCCGCCACACGGTCCCACCCGAGGCCTACGGTTCGTTTCTCTGCGCGGTCTTCGATGAGTGGGTTCGACAGGATATCGGTCGGATCGTTATTCAAACTTTCGACGAGGCACTCAAGGTGGCCTGCGGGCTCGATCATGCGCTGTGTATTTTTCGTGAGACTTGCGGTGATGTCACCGTCCTCGAACACAACGGCGACTTCTACGCGTGCGACCACTTCGTCGATCGGCAACACTACCTGGGAAATCTCCACGAGACCTCGCTGGTAACCATGCTCGACAGCCCCGCGCTTCGGGAATTCGGAGACGCCAAGCGCGCAGGCTTGCCCCGCTATTGCATGGAGTGCGAGGTTCTATCGATGTGCAACGGCGGGTGTCCCAAAGACCGCTTCATGAAGACTCCTGACGGAGAACCGGGGCTAAACTATCTGTGCGCGGGCTTTAAGCGCTTCTTCACTCACAGCCGGCCCTATCTGTTACAGCTCGCTCAGCTATGGCACTCGGGGGAGCCACTGGAGCAGATGATGCCTCGAATACGGGCTCAAGTGGCCAAAGCAGCACCCTCGGCGGGTCGTAACGATCCCTGCCCGTGCGGCAGCGGTCGAAAATACAAAAAATGCTGTCTGGGAACATCGGCTCCGAGAGACATTTGACGTCGGGTATCCCTCGGCTCCCTCGAGTTCACGCGACGGTTCACCTGTCTCGGGGGCAACCCTCTCCGTTCGAGGGCAATAACAAAATAAAAATCACGGCTCACCCCCTCGACCGACATGCTTTCACTTCGAAGCCCGAGGGGGACGAGCAGGAAGGCCGCGGACGTGCTTGCTGCGACCGAGAGAAGCGCGAGCGAGGCTGCGGACGTCCGATTACAAATGGTACGACTCATGGCACAGGCCCATCGGCCGCAGCCGAGAGCGCGCTTCCCGAGGGAGCTTAGTCCGTCGGCCGCGGCCTGATGGCTCCGCCCCCGAGGAGCTTTCGAGCGGATTCCGGCTAGCAATCTGTCCCATATGCGCTTGGAGTAGATTTTGGCGCGAAAATTGCTTGAGCATTGAATTTCAGGGCTTCGAATATCGAATTTTGATCTTCCCTGAAAAGGAGTTTGGCCATGAAGCTACTGTTTTTAACACCGGTCATGGGTAACTGGGTCAGGTGGGGAGCCAAGCACATTGCGGCCAATCCCCTCCACGCCCAGCTCGCCGCCTTCGTCCGTGAAAGAGGAATCGCCGACGTCGCCGTTCTCGATTGCCGGGCGCTGGGGTTTGACGAAAACGAGATGATTGAGCGCATCCGGGAAGAATCACCCGATGCCGTCTTCCTCGGCACTCGGCTGATCACCGATGGAGGCGCCACCCCGATAGTCCGCTACATCGAAGCTATGGCTGCCTTGAAAAATGCCTTTCCCGAGCTCATCACGATCATGGGCGGCCTGGGCGTACCCGCGATGTCACGAGAGCTGCTCACGCTGGCCCCTCAGATTGATTATATTCTTGTCGGTGAGGCTGAGCCGACCCTGGCGGAGATCCTGGGCGAACTCAAGAAGGAAAAGCCCCGGCTTAAGGAGGTCTCGGGGCTCGCCTACAGGACGGATTCGAGGGTTTCCCTGACTCCCCCTCGGCCTCTCATCCCAAACCTCGACGAACTTCCCATGCCGGCCTATGACCTTTTCCCGATGGATAAGTACGTTGGCTTTTCAAGAATTGAGCACTACAATGAGGCCGTAACGAGCCGAGGTTGTGAGGGGGCATGCAATTTCTGCTACGAGTGGGGTCTCATCGATCCCAGGCGGCGCGCCGATTTTTTCGTGCACCGAACCCGCAGCGGCAAGCTGGTGGCCGATGAAATGGAAATTCTCAACAAGACCTACGGAGTCAAAGCCCTCAATTTTCTCGATGACGACTTTAGCTCCGAGCGAAAGAAAATGACCGATCTTCTCGACGAGCTTGAGAAGCGAGACCTCGACATGCAATGGTTTTTCATGGCCAGGGCGCGGAACTTGATCCGTGACGCCGATCTCATCCCCAGGATGAAAAGGGCGGGTTGCTACCAGGTCCTCTTCGGCATCGAGGTGGGCACGGACGAAGAGCTGGCCCAGATTCACAAGAGCGAGGAATCCTACACGGTAGAGGACTTAAAGGAGCTGGTGCGGATGCTCAGGCGCAACGACATCTCTACGGTGGGCACCTACATGTGCGGCTTCTGGGAGGATGATGCGGAAAAAATCCAGAACCGCTTTCGCGTGGTCGACGAAATCGATCCCGACACCGGCGTCCTGATGCTGCTCACGCCCATGCCCGGCTCTCCAGTCTGGCACCGGGCGCTGAAAGACAACCGCATCGAGAGCCTGGACCTGGAAAATTGGGACGCGGTTCACAGCATCATGCCGACGCGCCATCTCTCAAGGAAAGATCTGGGGGAGCTGTGCCGCTGGGCCAATCGGGAGTTCTTCAGCCGGCCCCACCGCATCGAGCGCCTCCTTAACGGCTACACGTCGCCCTATCCAAGAATGAAGTTCGAAACCTACAAGGCTGCGGCCGACCTGATCGACCGATGAACCCGAACACGCCCTCTCCACCGGCATGCTTTCACTTTGACGCCCGAGGGGGACGAGAAGGAAGGTCGCGGACGTCCTTGCCCGCGATCGAGGGGAGCGCGAGCGAGGCCGCGGACAAGCCCTTCGGGATTGCAAATGGCAAATTTCAAATCTCAAATCCGAAATCTGAAATGTGAAATCTGCAATCTGAAATTCCGAGCGAAGCGAGGACAACCCATCGGCCGCAGCCGAGAGCGCGTTCCCCGAGGGAGCTTCCTGACGGGGACAGGCACGCAAGCG